>CAMYMQ010000117.1 GCA_947259335.1 uncultured Alphaproteobacteria bacterium
CGGGCGGCCGGGATCGCGCCTGTGGCGCGCCGTGCTCGGGGCGGCCATCGGCGGCGACCGCTTCCACAACCGCGAAGGCCGGTTGCCCGCACTGTTCCGCTATGTCGAGGCCGACCTCGACTATCGCGGCGGCCGGCGCGGGGCGAAGCGGCTGGTGTTCGCGGTCTCGACCAGGGGCCGCTGGCGGATGTGGGTGACGGTCGACCACTACCGCAGCTTCGTGCGCGTGCCCGCGCCGCGGCCATAGCGGGTGGCAACGCCCAGGAAGAGCATGGCAGCGCATAGATTTTCCTCCCCCTCTTCAGAGGGGGAGGCCAGGAGGGGGTGGACCCCTGCGCAGTCAGGCGGGGCGTGTGCCCTTGAGAAGGCACCCCCACCCCGTCCCTCCCCCTCTCGAGAGGGGGAGGGGGTGACTTGGACCGAGCCAAGAATCCGGCGGCCACTGAGTCGCGAGGCGCATTGAAGAAAGATCGCCCAGCCATGACCAGCAAGCTCTGCCGCCTGTCGCCCGAGACCGCGCCGACCCTCGACGCGCTGTGGGCCGCGCTTGCCCGCGACCTCGCCTTGCCGGCGCATTTCGGGGCCAACCGCGACGCGCTGTGGGATTGTCTGACCGGCGACATGGCCGGGCCGGCGACCGTCCTTGTCGACGACCTGCCCGGGCTGCGCGCCCGGCTGGGGCCGGACTTCGACGCCATCCTGGCGGTCCTGCGCGCCGCCGCCGCCGAACGCGAGGACCTGACCCTTACCGTCAGCGCCGACTGATACCGGCACCGTCGACTGACCGGGCCTGCGGCATCCTGCCCCCCGGTTCTGGTCCGCGGGCGGGATTCGGACTATATGCACGTCATGTCCGCAATTCTTCCGATCGCCATTTTCGTCACGTTGCTCGCCGTGGTCGGCGTGCTGCTGGTCGGCGTCGTCGGCATGGCCCGGGGCGGCGAATTCAACCGCAAATACGGTAACAAGCTGATGCAGGCGCGCGTCGCGCTGCAGGCGCTCGCCGTGGGGCTGTTGTTCCTGCTCTGGCTCGCCTTCGGCAAGTAGGCGCCGGCCCGACATCCGAAGGGGACGCATGGTCAAGCTCGACCGCATCTATACCCGCGGCGGCGACGCCGGGCAGACCTCGCTGGGTACCGGCGACCGGGTCGCCAAGCACGACCTGCGGGTCACCGCCTACGGCACCGCCGACGAGGCCAACGGCATCCTCGGGCTGGCCCGGCTGGTCACCGAGACCCTCGACGACGGCGGCGTGGCCGACGCGATGCTGGCGCGCATCCAGAACGACCTGTTCGACGTCGGCGCCGACCTGTGCACCCCCGAGACGCCCGACCCCAAATACCCGCCGCTGCGCATCCAGCAGGCCCAGGTCGACCGGCTCGAGGCCGAGATCGACGCCATGAACGCCGATCTGGAGCCGCTGAAATCCTTCATCCTGCCCGGCGGCGCGCCGGCGTCCGCCTGGCTGCACCTGGCGCGCACCGTCGTCCGCCGCGCCGAGCGCGACATGACCGAACTCGCCGAGCGCGAAGCGGTCAACCCGCTCGCCATCGCCTATATGAACCGGCTGTCGGACCACCTGTTCGTGATGGCGCGCAAGCTGAACGGCAACGGCGCGCGCGACGTCTTGTGGGTGCCGGGTCAGAACCGGTGAGCGGGCGATGAGGAACCGCCAGATATTCCTGGTCGACAAGCCCGAGGGCGCCCTCGAGGAGCGCCATTTCGAGCTGCGCGAGGCCGAGGCGCCCGAGCCCCGCGCCGGCGAGGCGCTGGTGCGCACCGTGCTGCTCTCGCTGGACGCGGCCAACCGCGCCTGGATGCAGGGACCGACCTATCGCGGCGAGATGGCGGCGGGTTCCGTGATGGAGGGCTTCGGCGTCGGCGAGGTCGTCGCCTCGAAGGACGGCGCGCTCGCGCCCGGCGATCTGGTCGCCGGGATGCTCGGCTGGCAGGACTACTCGGTTCACCCCGCCCGCCGGCTCCGCAAACTGCCGCGCGACTACCGCCCGGTCAGCCATTTCATCTCCCTGCTCGGGGTGGCCGGCAAGACCGCCCATCACGGCCTGCTCCAGGTCGGCCGGCCCAGGGAGGGCGAGACCGTGCTGGTCTCCGCCGCGGCCGGTTCGGTCGGCGCCTATGTCGGCCAGATCGCGAAGATCAAGGGCTGCCGGGCGATCGGCATTGCCGGCGGTCCGGACAAGTGCAGCTGGATCGTGGACACCCTCGGGTACGACGCGGCGATCGACTACAAGGCCGAGGACGTCGCCCAGCGGCTGGCCGAGCTCTGCCCCGACGGGGTCGACGTCTATTTCGACAATGTCGGCGGCCGCATCCTGCAGGCGGCACTGTTCAACATGGCGCTGCGCGGCCGGGTCGTCTGCTGCGGCGCCATCTCCCAGTATGACACCACCGAGATGGAGAGCCCGCGCGGCATCCCCGGCGTGATCGTGTTCAAGCGGCTGCGCCTGGAGGGTTTCATCGTCTCCGACTTCCCGGACAAGGACGCCGAGGCCGAGCGCGACCTCGCGGCCTGGTACGCCGAGGGCCGCCTGCAGGTGGCCGAGGACGTGCTGGACGGGCTGGAGGCGGCGCCGCGCGGCCTGATCGGCCTGCTCGCGGGCGACAACATCGGCAAGCGCATGGTGCGGGTCGGGCCGGACCCCGACTAGGCCGCGCGACCGGCGCCGTCCTACCCCTTCCGACCGCTTCCGTGCCCACCAATAGCGGTGCTACGCTCGAACCGGATCGGCGAATGGTCGCCTGTCGAGGGAGCGATTTGAGGGGGGCACCGTCATGAGACATAACCATTCCACGCTTGTGGCGACGACCGTAAGGCTGTTGCGGATCGTTGCCTTGTGCATCCCGCTGTCGTTGATGCTCCACCAGGGTGCCGCCGCAGCCGATCTTCACGCGCCGTCGGTCGGCGCCAAGGGGATGCCGGGCGCCAAGGGCACCTTCTCCTTCAAGCCGGCGGACTGGAAAGGCATGGGCGTGACCACCTGGTGGTCCGATACCGACGGGGTCAACCCGGGGGTTGCCGGCTGCCATCTGGGGATGACGGCGCAGGGCAAGCCCAACGGCCGCACCTTCGGCGAAGCCTGCACGGAGGCCGGGTTGCTGGTCGAGTCCAATCCGGGCGTCAACGTCCTCCACGCCCACACCGACGATACCGGGCATCCCGACCTGTTCGACTGCAATCAATGGTGTCGCGGCCAGTCGAAGACGGGGGGTGTTTGCCGCGCGGCGGCCGCGCCACCCTGCGCGTCGTCGGCCCGGTGCGTCTGCCGCTAGGGCGACGGACCGGAACCCGCATTGTTGCGATTGCGGCGCCGGAGGCGAGGCAGAGGGTGCCGGCCTCCGGCATGGTTTAAAAGGGCGGAGGACCGTCCGGCTTCGGCGATCCGGCATCGCGGCGCCGCCGTCAAAGATCGATTCCGGTCCGCGCGGCCGGCCCGGCAGTGCGCCCGCTACTCCACGTCCGGAGGATCGGTGCTGGAGATCGGCCGCCAGTAGGGCTCGTCCAGGTGGGCCAGCGCGACCGTCACCGTCTCCCCGTCGCTGTTGCGCAACACGGCGAGCGGACCCTTGGGGTCCTTGTGGATCGAGACGACTTCCCAGTGGTCCTGGCCGGGCTCGCTGCCGGGCCGCTCGTAGACCTGTCCGATCAGGCTGTCGGCTTCCATCGGCGTCTTCCCCTGCTTGAGACCCGCCACGGCCATTGCCGCTCACGCACGGGCGGCGAAGGGGCTACCATCGCCTCCCGGCCGAAGGCTGACAAGAAGGATTGAGCGGAGGGACCGATGCCGACGACCGCCGAATGGTTCGAGGACTATGCCCCCGGCGACCGGTTCGAGAGCGCTCCCGTCCGCTTCGAGGCGGATGCGATCGCCGCCTTCGCCCGCGACTACGACCCGCAGCCGATCCATGTCGATCCGGCCGCCGCCGCGGCCTCGCCCTATGGCGGCATCATCGCGCCGGGGCTGATGGTCGCGTCGGCCTGCTGGGGCGCGCTGATCAGGTCGGGCTTCCTCGCCGGGCGGGCGATGGGGTCGGGCGGCATCGAGGCGCTGCGCTGGCTCAGGCCTGTCCGCCCGGGGGACTCGCTGGTCCTGCGCGCCCGGGTCGTGTCGGTTCGGCCCTCGGACTCGCGCGACGACCGGGGCTACGTCACCTTCGACTTCGAGGCGCTCAACCAGCGCGGCGAGGCGGTGATGACCAAGACGATCACCCAGATCATCCCCCGGAGGCCGGCGCACGGGGCGTGACAGGGATCCGCCTCCAACGCCGCAATCGCGCGGTTTTCAAGGCGTCGGGGCGACGTTGACACGCCAATGTCATGTACCTATGGTGCGGTGCGAAAAAAACGGGCGAACAGCGATAAAACGCGGCTGCCCGGAGGTTGGCATCATCGGAACGTCGGCGTCCCAGCGCCGGCCCGATAATCATCGGAAGGAGCGAGCGGGCGCACCATGAAGCTACTCGTCGCCGTCAAGCGCGTCATCGACTACAACGTCAAGATCCGGGTCAAATCCGACGGATCGGGCGTCGAAACCGCCAACGTCAAAATGTCGATGAATCCCTTCGACGAAATTGCCGTCGAAGAGGCCATCCGGCTCAAGGAAGCCGGCAAGGCCGAGGAAGTCGTGGCGGTGTCGATGGGCGTCCAGCAGTGCCAGGAGACGATCCGCACCGCCCTCGCCATGGGCGCCGACCGCGGCATCCACGTCCTGACCGACGCGGTCCTCGAGCCGCTGGCCGTCGCCAAGATGCTCAAGGCCATCGTCGAGAAGGAGCAGCCGGAGCTGGTCATCCTCGGCAAGCAGGCGATCGACGACGACGCCAACCAGACCGGCCAGATGCTGGCCGCGCTGCTGGGCTGGCCCCAGGCGACCTTCACCTCGAAGCTGACCGTCGACGGCGGCCTCGAGGTCGCCCGCGAGGTCGACGGCGGCCTGGAGATGGTCAAGACCAGCCTGCCGGCCGTGATCACCACCGATCTTCGCCTCAACGAGCCGCGCTACGCCTCGCTGCCCAACATCATGAAGGCCAAGAAGAAGCCGATCGACCAGATGTCGCCCGACGATCTTGGTGTCGACATCGCGCCGCGCCTGACCACGCTGAAGGTGGTCGAGCCCGCCAAGCGCGAGGCCGGCGTGATGGTCGAAAGCGTCCAGGAACTGGTCGCCAAGCTCAAGAACGAAGCCAAGGTATTCTGAGGAAGCGACGATGACCGTCCTGGTTATAGCCGAACACGACAACGCCGCGGTCAAGCCGACCACGCTGAGCACGATCGCCGCGGCCAAGGAAATCGAGTCCGACATCCACGTGCTGGTCGCCGGCAGCGGCTGCCAGGCGGCCGCCGACGCGGCGGCCAAGGCCGAGGGCGTCACCAAGGTGCTGCTGGCCGACGCCGGCCATCTGGGCGACCCGGTGGCCGAGGACATGGCGCCCCTGATCGTCGGCCTCGCCGATGGTTACTCGCACATCCTGGCGCCGGCCTCGACCTTCGGTAAGAACATCCTGCCCCGGGTCGCCGCGCTGCTCGACGTGATGCAGATCTCCGACATCTCGGGGATCGAGGACGCCGACACCTTCGTTCGCCCGGTCTATGCCGGCAACGCCATGGCGACCGTCAAGTCGTCCGACGCCAAGAAGGTCATCACGGTCCGCCAGACCGGCTTCGACGCCGTGGCGGCGGAGGGCGGCTCCGCCAGCATCGAGACGGTCGACGCCGGCTCGTCAGCGGGCTCGGCGAGCGTCACCGGCCACGAGCTGTCCAAGTCGGACCGCCCGGAGCTCACCTCGGCCCGCATCATCATTTCGGGCGGCCGCGGCATGCAGTCGGGCGACAACTTCCCGATGATCGAGGAGATCGCCGACAAGCTGGGCGCCGCCGTCGGCGCCTCGCGCGCGGCCGTCGACGCGGGCTTCGTGCCCAACGACTACCAGGTCGGCCAGACCGGCAAGGTCGTCGCGCCCGAGCTCTATGTCGCGGTCGGCATCTCCGGCGCGATCCAGCATCTGGCCGGCATGAAGGATTCCAAGGTGATCGTCGCGATCAACAAGGACGAGGAGGCGCCGATCTTCCAGGTCGCCGACTACGGTCTCGTCGCCGACCTGTTCAAGGCGCTGCCGGAGCTTTCGGCGGAGCTCGACAAGGTCGAGATCAGCAAGTAACGGCAGGAATGGACGCTCCCACCCCCAGCAGCGCCAGGAGCGCGATGATGGAAATCAAGACCGTCGGCGTCATCGGCGCCGGGCAGATGGGCAACGGTATCGCCCATGTATTCGCCCTCAACGGCTTCGACGTCACGCTGAACGACGTGAACAAGGAGCAGATCGACAAGGCGCTGGGCACGATCACCCGCAACATGGAGCGGCAGGTACGCCGCGGCGTGGTCGCCGAGGACGCGATGGACGCCGCGATGAAGCGGATCCAGACGACCATGTCGGTCGACGACCTCAAGGACTGCGACATCGTCATCGAGGCGGCGACCGAGAACGAGGAGGTCAAGCGCGACATCCTCAAGAAGCTGTCGGAGGTGCTGAAGGACGAGGCGATCATCGCCACCAACACCTCGTCGATTTCGATTACGCGGCTGGCGGCGGCGACCGACCGGCCGTCCCGGTTCATCGGCATGCACTTCATGAACCCGGTGCCGGTGATGAAGCTGGTCGAGCTGATCCGGGGCCTGGCGACCGACGACCCGACCTTCCAGCTCGTCAAGACGATGGCCCAGACCGTCGGCAAGACGGTCGCGACCTCCGAGGACTTCCCGGCCTTCATCGTCAACCGCATCCTGTTGCCGATGATCAACGAGGCGATCTACACGCTCTACGAGGGCGTCGGCTCGGTCGAGGCGATCGACACGGCGATGAAGCTGGGCGCGAATCACCCGATGGGCCCGCTCGAGCTGGCCGACTTCATCGGGCTCGACACCTGCCTGTCGATCATGCACGTGCTCTACGACGGCCTGGCGGACTCGAAGTACCGCCCGTGCCCGCTGCTGGTGAAATATGTCGAGGCCGGCTGGCTCGGCCGCAAGGCGGGCCGCGGGTTCTACGACTATTCCGGCGACGAGCCGGTGCCGACGCGGTAGCGCGCGGCGCGGAGCGGACGTTTCGAGGGCGGGTTTCGGACCCGCCTTTTTTCGTGCCCCTCCTTCAGAGCTCTTTCAGAGCTCCTTCAGGTAGCCCTGCGGGTTGTTCAGGAAGGCCCGGGTGACGGCGACATGCTCGACCTCGTCCCAGGCGACCCTGGCGATGCCGTCGCGGTCGAGCTGGAGGATGGTCGCGCCGGGCAGGGCCATCAGGATCGGCGAATGGGTCGCGATCACGAACTGGCAGCCCTCGCCGGCCATGCGCATGAGCAGCGACAACAGCGCCAGCGCGCGGGACGGGGACAAGGGCGTCTCGGGTTCGTCGAGCAGGTAGAGGCCGTTCGGGCGGATGCGCTCGGTGAGCAGCTTCAGGAAGGTCTCGCCGTGGGACGCGGCATCCGGGTTGTCGCCGTATCGGCGGGCCAGCGCGGCGCGCTGGCCGCGGGCCACGCCCATCGCCAGCTTCTGGCCCCAGGAGCCGTCGGGCAGGTCGGCCTCGAAGTCCTTTTCGAGCGCGTCCAGCTCGTCCAGGTCGCCGATGGTCCGCTTGGTGAAGCCGAAGGCGTCCTCGGCGCGGAAGAA
Organism: uncultured Alphaproteobacteria bacterium; assembly: GCA_947259335.1. Classification (GTDB taxonomy): domain Bacteria; phylum Pseudomonadota; class Alphaproteobacteria; order Bin65; family Bin65; genus CAMYMQ01. The sequence goes on from CAMYMQ010000117.1 coordinate 7,683, forward strand.
CATCACCCGCTTGGGCGTTTGCCGGCGCACAAAGCGCAGCGCCCCGGCCAGCGCCCGGGCGCTTTCCAGGGTCGGGTCGCGGGCGAGGTCGTGGCTGCCGACCGCGACGGCGCGCAGGCCCGCGGCCAGGGCCTCGATCACCGTCGACTTGCCGCAGCCGTTCTCGCCGACCAGGAAGGTGACCGGCATATCGAGCACGAGGCCGTCGAGCGCCCGGACCGCGGGCAGGTCGAAGGGGAAGCCGGCGCGGCCGTCCTCCGGCCCGGGGAAGTCCGGGCGGTGGCGTATTTCGGTGAAATAGACCGCCATCGGCGACCTAGCCGGGGAAGGGGGCGGCCGCGGGGCGGGCGCACGGAGGGCTGCCGGCGGCGGTCAGTGGTCGGAGACGCACACCACTTCCTGCTCGTGCCCTTCCAGCGCGAGCGCGGTCAGCACGCCGGAAGTGAAGGCGCCGGTGTCGATGCCGATGCGGTTGTGGCGGAACTCCGGCTCCCAGGTGATGGTGTGGCCGTGGACGACGATCTTGCCGAAGTCGTCGTCGGCGTTCAGGAACTCGTCGCGGATCCACAGCATGTCCTCGTCGGACTGGTTCTGCAGCTCGACCCCGGGCCGCACGCCGGCATGGACGAAGAAGTAGTCGCCCTCGACATGGGAGAACTCGAGGTCGCGGTAGAAATCGAGATGCGCGGCGGGAAGCCGCTCCAGAAAGGCCTGCTGGATCCGCTCGAGGCTCGCGCGGTCGAGCTCTAGGCCGCTGGCCAGGTCGACCCCGTAGGACATGAGGGTGGCGTGGCCGCCGTTGAACAGCCAGCCGGGCCCGGCCTCGACGTCCTCCAGGAAGTCGAGCAGGAACTCCTCGTGGTTGCCCATCAGGAAGTGGGTCTCGAATCCGTCGAGCGGCGAGTCGAGCAGGCGGCTGACGACGCCGCGCGAATCGGGGCCCCGGTCGACATAGTCGCCCAGATACACGACGACGCGCCGGTCGCAGCGGACGTTCTCCGCGTCGCGCAGGATCTCGTCATGCATCCGGTCGAGAAGATGGGCGCAGCCGTGGATGTCGCCCACCGCGTACGCCACAGTGTCCTCGGGCACGCACGGGGCGTGCCGCGACAACACCAGCGGGTCTTCGTTCGGCACCATAAGCGGTCCTTTTAACGCCATTTGCGCCGCCGTGCCACCGGCGCGGTTACCGGCCAATATCCCGGCGCGGGCGTTAACCAGTTCTTAAGCCTGCCGGTTAGTGCCGTGTTCATGACGTTTTTTGGCGTGTTTGTAACCATAGCGCTTAGACCGAGATTAAGTGCGTCCGAGTAGCCTTGCGCCAACGAAAAAGCCTTTCGGCGTGAGGAGTAGTGACAATGCCTGCACTTGGCGGATATCGGCCTGGCGATGCCCCGGGGTTCCTGCGCGGTGGACGCGCGGCGGCCCGGGCGATCCTGGCGGTGATGTGCGCGGCCACCCTGGCCGCCGCCATTTCCGGCAAGGCGTCTGCGACCAGCGACACGACCCCCGGACTGTTCCACTCCGTGGAGAAGCGGTCGAGCAAGATCAGCATCTTCACCAAGTGGAGCGACATGATCGGGCGGTATGCCCGCGACCGGCGCGTGTCGGCGGCGCGTTGCGAAATCGAAGGCGGTAGTTGGTGTACGATCGGGCGCTGGCATGCGTTCCTGGCCACCCTGCGGGGACTGTCCCGGCTGGAGCAGCTCCAGGCCGTCAACAGCTACATGAACCGCATGCGCTACATCACCGACGCCAACAACTACGGCACCATCGACTATTGGGCGACGCCGCGCGAATTCTTCACCCGGGGCGGCGACTGCGAGGACTATGCCATCGCCAAGCTGATGTCGCTGCGCGAGCTCGGCTGGTCGACCGGCCAGTTGCGGATCGCGGTGGTCATGGACCGGCGCAAGCGCCAGGCCCACGCGGTGCTGGTCGCCTATCACCAGGGCAACGCCTACATCCTCGACAACCAGACCGGCCAGGTGCTGCGCGACGACATGGTGCGGCACTATCATCCGGTCTATTCCATCAACGAGCGTTACTGGTGGTTCCACATGGCCGTGCAGCCGGCGACCAACTAGGACGCGTCGGCTGCCGGCTCGCGGCGGCGCTTTCCTGACGGTCAGCTCTCGCGCGGCGCGTATTTGTTGAGAATGCGCTGCAGGGTGCGGCGGTGCATGTTCAGCCGCCGCGCCGTTTCCGACACGTTCCGCCCGCACTGTTCATAGACCCGCTGGATATGCTCCCAGCGGACACGGTCGGCCGACATCGGATTTTCCGGCGGCTCGGGCAGGGCGCCCTCATGGTTCAGCAGCGAGCTTTCGATCTGGTCGGCGTCCGCCGGCTTGGGCAGATAGTCGACCGCGCCCGCCTTCACCGCGGCGACGGCGGTGGCGATGTTGCCATAGCCGGTGAGCACGATGATCCGCGCCTTCGGGTTGACGTCGCGGACGGCGCTGACCACGTCCAGGCCGCTGCCGTCGGGCATGCGCAAATCGATCACGGCATAGTCGGGCGTCTCGGCGCGCGCGACCCGGATGCCGTCCTCGACGCCCTCGCCGGCGACAACGGTAAAGCCCCGCCGTTCCATGGCCAGGGTCAGGCGCTGACGAAGCGGCCGGTCGTCGTCGACGATCAGCAGCTTGCCTTTCGCCCCGTCGGTCTCATGCGGGGATGTCATTGTCCGCCATTACCTCTTTTTCGTGCGGCCGTTCCAGAAGCTGGCGCGGCCAGTCGATCCGCACCGTCGCGCCGCCGCCCAGGGGGTCGGTCTTCGGCCGGTTGGATATTGTCAGGTCCGCGCCAATTCGGTTCAACAGCGTCTGCGCGATGAAGACGCCCAGGCCCATGTGTTGGCGGTCGTGCGCGTCACCCGTACGTGTTGAAACATATGGTTCGCCGAGCCGATCAAGCAAGTGCGGAGAGATGCCCGGGCCGTCGTCCAGTATTTCGACCGTCGCGGTCGTCTCGTTCCATCGCCCACGAATCAGGACCCGCCGTTCGGCGAACTGGATCGCATTCTGGATCAGGGTGCCGACGCCGTGGATGAATTCGGGGGTCCGATCGATCTCCGGTTCGGCCGTGTCGTCGGTAGGGCCGAGGTCGTAGTCGACCTCGACCAGATCGGTCAGGTGGGGCCGGGCGGCCTCCTGCAGCATCAGGCCGAGGGCCAGCCGGCTGAAGGGCGCGCCGTCCCGTCCGACCTGCTCGCGGCTGAGGTCGGCGAGGATCTCGCTGCACCGGTTGGTCTGTTCCAGCAGCAGGTCGATGTCCGGGGCGAGCGGGCTGTCGCGGGGCACGTCGCGGGACATCTCGCGCGCGACCACGGCGATGGTCGACAGCGGGCTGCCCAGTTCGTGCGCGGCGGCGGCCGCCAGCGCGCCGAGCGCGGAGACGCGCTGCTCGCGTTCCAGCGCGAGTTGCGTCTCGGCGAGGCCCGACGCCATGTCGCGCGCCTGTTCCGAGACGCTGCCGATGAAGGCGGAAATGAACAGGACGCCGACGATCAGCGCCTGCCAGATGCCGAGGATGTAGTAGTCGGGCAGGTTGAAGGCGACGTTCAGCCAGGGGAAGGGCTCGTGCCAGAAGGCGAGGACGGTGACCGCGACGCCGGCGAGCATGCCGAGGCCGATGGTGCTGCCGCGCGACAGCACGGTGGCGGAAACCGTCACCGAGGCCAGGATCAGCACCGAGAAGGGATTGTGCAGCCCGCCCGTCATGAACAGCAGGGCGGACAGCTGCAGCATGTCGTAGCCGAGGAACAGGGCGGCCGCGCGGTCGGAGAGGGTCTGGCGCAGCGGCCGGCGCAGCGAGATCGCGACATTGACCGCCACCGACAGCGCCACGATCGCCAGGCAGGCGACGATGGGCAGCTTGTAGCCCAGCCCGAAATGCACGAGAATCAGCGTCGCGAACTGGCCTGCGATCGCCACCCACCTTATGTAGACGAGCGTCCGCAGGCGCACCCGCGCCGGCCGCGCCTGCTGCTTCATCTGCCTCTGCGTCGAAACCCCGACCAATTCGACATGCCCTCCTTTTTTCCGGCCCTATCAGTACACCGTTTCCACGCCCGCCGCACGGTCCGCCGCCCGGCGTGCGCGGCGGCCGGCGCGCGATGACCGGGACCCCGGAAG
>CAMYMQ010000118.1 GCA_947259335.1 uncultured Alphaproteobacteria bacterium
ATCGGCGACGGGCGCCGGAGCCTCCTCTGCGGGCGCGGGCGCGGCGACTTCCTCCTCCACCGCCGCGGCGGGCTCGGCGGCCTCCTGAGTCTCGGCCGGAGCTTCCTGTTCCGCCTCGGCCTCTTCGGCGGCTTCCGTGGCTTCGGCGCCGGAGGCGAACATGGCCTCGGCATCCTCGCGCGCCTTCGAGGCGGGGCTGGAGGGCGACGCTTCCGTCCGCTCGTCCCCGTCCCCCTGCTTGGCGGCGTCCAGTGCCCGGCGGCGCGCCTGGCGTTCGGCCTCGCTCAGCAGCGGTCCGTCCAGCCGGCCGTCCTGGCCGGGACCGAAGGCGCCGAGGTCGTCGGTCTCCTTGACCTCGGACATGGAGTCGCCTTCGCCGCGCTTGAAGGTGCGCTTGCGCTTGACCTCGACGGTCACCGCCTTGGAGCGGCCGTGCGAGAAGCTCTGCTTCACCGTTCCGGTCTCGACCGTCTTCTTCAGTTCGAGTCGGCCCGGCCGGCTGAGCTTCAGCGGCTTCTTGCTCTCTTCTTGCTTCGTTTCAGCCATATTCTGTTCAACTCTCGAGGCTGAGGTTTTCCCCGCGGCCCGATTGGCCCGGAGATTCATGGTCCACGGCAGGCGCGCCGGCCCGAAACCCTTCGAGTCGGCGGCACTCCCGCAAGAGGCTGTCGGTCAGGCGCCCGTCCCCCAACGCGACATGCACAACATGCTCGCGTCCGAGCGCAGTCCCCAATTCCGTTCCGGTCAGCACCGAAACCACCGGCGCGTCGCCCGCCTTCACGGCAAGCTCCCGCCCGTCCCGTCCGTCGCTGTCGGCGGCCCGCAGCAACAACGCCACTCCGCCGCCCCGCAACGTCTCGGACACCTTCTGGTGACCGGCGCTGACCAATCCCGCGCGGCGCGCAAAACCAAGCAATTCGACACACCGCCGCGCCAGCAATCCCTCGAGTTGATCCACAAGACCGGGATCGACCGTGACCGGCCGGCGCGCGGCGCGGGCGAACTGACCCTTGGCGACCGCAGTGGCGACTATATCGCGATGCGCCGTCAACCACAAACCGCGTCCGGGCAGGCTCTCCGCCAGGTCCGGAACGATCGCGCCATTGGGGCCGACGACGAACCGGATCAGGCCGTAGCGGTCACCGCTGCAGCGCGTGACGACGCACCGCCGGTCTCCGGCCATGTCGGCCTCCGGGTCGGGTTTGCGGGCCATGGTGGCGCGTGCGGGCATCAGGCCTCTTTCGTAGCGGTTTCGGCTGCCGGCGCCGCCGCGGCGTCGGACGCCTGGGCTGCCTCGGCTGTTTCGTCTTCGGCCGCCGGCTCCTCGTCGTCGAACCAGCCGGCGCGCGCTGCCATGATGATGGCCTCCGCCTCCCGCTCGTCGAGCGTGCTCGGGCTGACCAGCGACGCCACCTTGTGCGGCTTCAGGTAGCGCAGGATATCGAGGGTCGCGGGCACCCGGCCCTCTTCGTCGGCGGTGAGGCCGGCGAGCAGGCGGGACCGCGTCTCTTCCTTCACGTGACCCAGGTCGTCGGGGCTGATCGTCGGCTTCTTGTCGATCTGGATGAAGCGCAGCTCGTCGGTGCTGAGATCGGCGACATCCTCGACGGTCTTGACCTCGGCCTCGCCGAGCTTGACCAGCATGCCGGGCGTCAGCCCCTCGATCTCCGCGACCGCATCCTCGACCCCCAACGACCGGCGGCTCTCGGTGAATTCCTCGTCGCGCCGGGTGAGATATTCCTGGGCGCGCTCGCGCAGGGCCTCGGCGATCTCCTCGTCGAACGCCTCGATCGAGGTCAGGTCCTCGATCGGCACGAAGGCGACTTCTTCGAGGGTCGAAAAGCCTTCGGTGACCAGCAGATGGGCAATGACGTCGTCGACGTCAAGCGCCTCGATGAACATCTGCGACCGGGTGCGGAACTCCTCCTGGCGGCGCTCCGACTCGGCGGCCTCGGTCATGATGTCGATGTGCCAGCCGGTCAACTGCGAGGCGAGGCGGACGTTCTGGCCGCGGCGACCGATCGCCAGGCTCTGCTGGTCGTCGGGCACGATCACCTCGATCGTGCCGGTGTCCTCGTCGAGGACGACCTTGGTCACCTCGGCCGGGGCCAGCGCGTTGACCACGAAGGTCGCCGGGTCGGGCGACCACGGAATGATGTCGATCTTCTCGCCCTGGAGTTCGCCGACCACCGCCTGGACGCGGCTGCCGCGCATGCCGACGCAGGCGCCGACCGGGTCGATCGAGTTGTCGTTGGTCATCACCGCGATCTTGGCGCGCGAGCCCGGGTCGCGGGCGACCGCCTTGATCTCGATGATGCCGTCGTAGATTTCCGGCACTTCCTGGGTGAACAGCTTGGCCATGAACTGCGGATGGGTCCGCGACAGGAAGATCTGCGGCCCGCGCTGTTCCTCGCGCACGTCGTAGATGAAGGCGCGGACGCGGTCGCCCTGGCGGAAGGATTCCCGCGGGATCAGCTCCTCGCGGCGGATGATCGCCTCGGCCCGGCCCATGTCGACCATGACGTTGCCGAACTCGACCCGCTTGACGACGCCATGGACGATCTCGCCGACGCGGTCCTTGTACTCCTCGAACTGACGGTGGCGTTCGGCCTCGCGGACCTTCTGGACGATCACCTGCTTGGCGGTCTGGGCGGCGATGCGGCCGAAGTCGATCGGCGGCAGCGGGTCGACGATGAACTCGCCGATCTTCTTGTCGGGATCGATCCGGGCGGCCATCTCCGGCGTCAGCTGGGCGGCCTCGTTCTCGATCTCCTCGGGATTGGCGACCTCGCGGTAGCGGGCCAGCTCGATCTCGCCGGTGGCGCGGTCGATGGTCGCCCGGATGTCCAGCTCGTGGCCGTATTTCGACCGGCCGGCCTTCTGGATCGCCTGCTCCATCGCGTCCAGCACCTCGTCGCGGTCGATGCCCTTCTCGCGGGCGACCGCGTCGGCGACCTGAAGCAACTCGGGGCGGAATGTTGAAAGCGTCGTGCTCATGATGCGTCCGTTATCGAAGTAACGTTTCTGTCCAGGTCCCGCGATCAGGACTGGCTGGCCGCCGACAGCAACTCGTCGGTCAGTTCCAGCTTGGCCTTGGCGATGGCGTCGAACGGCAGGGCGGCTTCACCCTCGTCCGTCGCCACCCGCACATCGTCACCGTCGAGGCCGAGCAACCGGCCCTTGAAGCGACGACGCCCGTCGATCGCGAATTGAGTTTCGATCCGCACGACATGGCCGGCGAACCGTTCGAAATCCTTGCGCCGGACCAGCGGCCGGTCGATCCCCGGCGAGCTGACTTCCAGCGTATATTCGTGGCCGATCGGATCCTCCACGTCGAGAAGCGCGGAAACCGACCGGCTGATGTCGGCGCAGTCATCGACCTGCATGGCCGCGCCGTCGATCCGATCGCACATGATCTGGAGCGTCGGCGACCGGCCGCCCGTCAGTTGGACGCGCACGATCTCGTAGCCCAACGCCTCGATGCTGGGCGCAACGATTTGCGCGATCCGCTCCGTCAATTCCATCGGGTCGATAGCTCACCGGCTCGTAACGATCCGTCGCCCGCGACCGGGCGGGACCGCAAATCAGACAGGTCCAGAAACAAAAAAAGCGGGCCCGAGGCCCACCCTTGTCTTTGGTCCCTGAGGACCGTCTGGGTTGTTGTTTTGAGGCAATATAGGCAAAAGCGCCGGACTGGCAAGCCGAATCGGGCCATATTTCAACGGCTTTGCGGGACCGCCCGCCGCGGCGGGCGCGCGATCAGGCCTCGGTCTCCGTCCGGCGGACCAGAACGCTGGCGGCAACCGCGAGCGGCATGCCCAGGAACAGCCCCATGATACCGAACCAGGCTCCGAACACGGAGACCGATACGATCGTCACCACCGGCGGCAGCGAGACCGCCCGCTTCATGATCAGCGGATGCAGGAAATAGCCTTCCGCGAACTGGACGGCCAGGAACAGCAACCCGACCCACAGAGCGGTGAGCGGGTCGACGGTGAGCGCGATCAAGACCGCGGGCACGGCCGAGATCAACGGCCCGAAAAAGGGAATGATATTGAAGAAACCGGCGATCACGGCGAGCAGCAGGGCGAGCGGAACGCCCAGCGCCACCAGGCCGACGCCGACGCAGACCGCGACCGCGGCGCTGGCGACGAACTGGCCGAGCAGCCAGCGCCAGAGGGTGTCGCCGAGAAGGTCGATCTTGGCCTTTGCCCACTGCTTGCGGCCCGACGGGGCGAGGGCGACGAGGTCGCGCTTGTAGGTCCGCGGCGCCAGCGCCAGGAACAGGCCGATCGCGGCCAGCAGCACGAGATCCGAAAGAAACGCGGCCGCACCGGCGGCCACCCCGCCAAGTCCGGAGGCAAGGCGGCCCGCGCCCGAGGCGCCGACCCCTTCCCTGAGCCGCTCCAGGAGCCCGGCGCCCAGCCCGAGCCGTTGGCCCGCCCGATCGATCGCCTCGGCGCTCTTGGGCACCATCTCGCCGAGCTGGCGCACTTCCTCCGAAAGCCGGGGAATGACAAACCAGCCGAAGCTGCCCACCAGCACGACGACCGCACAGGCGACCACGGCGATGGCCGCGGTAACGGGCAGCGGGGTGTGCTTGCTCAGTTCGGCCGCGGACCCGCGCAGCAGAATGGCGAGAAGCGCCGCCGCGAACAGGATCAGCAATATGTGCCGGCCCGCCCACGCGGCGATGAGGGCCACGACGACGGCCGCGACGATGAACACGCGCTCGGTAAAGGTCTGGCGGGTCACGCCTCGGGTTCCTCCGTCCTGGGCGGCGGGACTATCGCCCGCCGCAAGGCCAAGGTCATACCGGTGCGCGGGGAACCCGTCTGTATCTTAGGTAAATCGACCGCCGGCCCTGGCGGGCCGCCTTTTGTTCGTAGCGGGTCGGCGGCCAGTCGGCCGTCCGCTCGCGCCAGTCCGCCGGCCCCGTCACCTGCCACGCGAAGTCGGCGCAAAGCTGCATCTGCCGGAGCGCCCACCGCTGATAGGTGGGGTCGTCCGAGGCGATGCGGAGTTCGCCGCCGTCGATCATGACCCGGGCCAACTCGGCGAGGTTGCGCGGGCCGACGAAGCGCCGGGGGGCGTGCCGCGCCTTGGGCCAGGGGTCGGGGAAGAGCAGGAAGACGCGCTCGATGGAGGCGTCGGGCAGCGCCGCGATCAGCGCCCGGGCGTCGTCGTCGTGGATGCGGACGGTGTCGAGACCGTCCCCCTGGATGTGGCGGAGCAGGGAGGCGACCCCGTTGATGAACACCTCGCTGCCGATCAGGCCGACGTCGGGATTGTGCGACGCCTGCCAGGCGAGATGCTCGCCGGCGCCGAACCCGATCTCGAGCCACAGCCGTGGCTTCGGCGGATCGAACAGCCGTGCGGGATCGATCTTCCCGCCGTCGGGCGGGAGCGCGATCCGGAGCTTCGGCAGAAGCCCGTCAAGCAAGGCGGCGCGGCCGGGTCTCAGTCGCCGGCCGCGCCGCCTGCCATGCACCTTGTGGTCGTCGCCGCGCGGACCGTCCGTCATCGGCGAAACCTAACGTCCTCTTGTCAGAACGCGGCCTTGAGCTTGTCGACGAGGTCGGTCTTCTCCCAGGAGAAGCCGCCGTCGGCATCGGACTTGCGGCCGAAGTGGCCGTAGGCCGCGGTGCGCGCATAGATCGGCTTGGACAGGCCGAGGTGCTCGCGGATGCCCCGGGGCGACAGGTCGACCAGATCCTGCAGGACGGCCGACAGCTTCTCCTCGTCGACCTGACCGCTGCCGTCCAGGTTGACGTAGACCG
>CAMYMQ010000119.1 GCA_947259335.1 uncultured Alphaproteobacteria bacterium
CTCGCCGGCCACCGCGTCGCCGCCGTTCGGGTCGAGGTCGGCGATCGCGCGCAGCAGGACGGTCTTGCCCGACCCCGACGGACCCGAGAGCGCGACGCAGGCGCCGGCCTCGATGGTGAGATCGAGCGGGGCGAGGCCGCGCGCCGCGACCCCTTCGAGGGTGAGCATGGCCGCGCGGCCCCGGCTAGGCCGGGAACGGGCTGACGCCGAACAGGTGGCGGTGACCCATCAGGACAATGACGTAGAGCACCAGTCCGGCAAGCGGCCGCCACCAGCCGATGCCACGCCAGTCGATGGCGATGCGGCCCTGGGCGGCGGCGAGGAAGGGGATCGCCGAGGTCCGCAGGGCATAGGGGGCCCAGTCGGCGCCCAGCGTCCGGAACTTCTTGTGGTCCTGCATCGGCATGCCGAGCAGGGCGAGCAGCGCCAGGGACCCGAACAGGTAGATCGAGGCCATGTCGCCGTTGGGGATCAGATGGGCGAGCGCCCACAGCGCGATCGCCCAGAACAGCGGGTGGCGCGTGACGGTCATCATGCCGACCGCCGGGTTGGGCTCGCGCACCGCCGCTTCCATGCCGGCCAGCGACGGGTTGCGCGTGGTCAGCGCGCAGACCAGCAGGATCATCGCGACAGGGACCGTCAGGACCGGCACCCAGGCCATCCAGGGGGCGACCGGCCAGACCGGCTCGAACGGAGCATTGGCGTAGGCCCACAGCATCCAGAGGAAGAAGACGGCGGCGAGGACTGAAAACAGGGCACGATAGCGACTCTCGCCGATCCGGCCGACCAGCGCGGCCCTGAGCGGGGTGCTGGCGAGAAGATGGAGGCCGACGAACAGGATCGCCGCCGACAGGACATGTTCGGTTGCACCAACCATTGGCTACCGCCTCCGCACAGGCTTGGCTCTTGGACCCGTGATCCGCACCGGCCCGACGGCATGGTCGCGCGGCGGCGGACCGGGGTCAATCGATGCCGCTTCCGGCCCCGGCGCTGTTTATGCCGCATCGAAGCTGCAGTAGGATCGACCCTGTGCCCCGAGCAGCCGGGGCGCGTCGAGCGGACGGGACCCGCGATGAACGAAGACACCGACTATCAGGCCCAGCGCCAGGCGATGATCGAGGCGATCGACCTGCACATGCGCTCGGCCGCCGAACAGCTCGGCGGCGAACCGCTGTCGCCGGCGGTCCTCGAGGCGATGGTCGAGGTGCCGCGCCACGAATTCGTGCCGGTCGAGATGCGCAGCTATGCCTATCTCGACCAGCCGCTGCCGATCGGCTGCGACAAGACCATCTCCCAGCCCTTCATCGTCGCGCTGATGACCCATCTGCTCGACGTCCGGCCCGGCGACACCGTTCTGGAGATCGGCACCGGGCTCGGCTATCAGGCCGCGGTCCTGTCGCGATTGGCCCGCAAGGTCTGTTCGGTCGAGGTGATCGAGGAACTGGCCAAGCGCGCGCGGGGCCGGCTCAAGCGGCTCAAGATCGACACTGTCGTCATCCGCGTCGGCGACGGCGCCCAGGGCTGGCCCGAATACGCCCCCTTCGACCGCATCATCATGACCGCGGCGCCGCAGCTGATCCCCTCGGCGCTGCTCGGCCAGCTCAAGAAGGGCGGGCGCATGGTGCTGCCCGCCGGCATCGCCGAAGACCAGAAGCTGATGGTCGTCGACAAGAACGAGCAGGGCCGGATCCGGACCCGCGAGGTTCTGCCGGTCCGCTTCTCGGAACTGGAAGGCGAGGAAGCGGGACAGTCGCTCTCCTGAAGTCTGCCTGACCTCTGAAACCCTTGATCTCGGAAGTCCGGGGCCTCTGAAGTCCTAGACCTCCGGTTCCTTGATCCCCGCGGCGCGGCAGGCCGCGGTCACCGTGTTGGCGAGCAGGCAGGCGATGGTCATCGGGCCGACCCCGCCCGGAACGGGGGTGATCGCGCCGGCGACCTTGACCGCCTCGTCGAAGTCGACGTCGCCGACCAGCCGGGTCTTGCCCGGCTCGGCGCCCGGCCGGTCGTCGTCGATCCGGTTCATGCCGACGTCGATCACGGTCGCGCCGGGCTTGATCCAGTCGCCCTTGATCATGCGCGGCCGGCCGACCGCGGCGACCAGGATGTCGGCGCGCCGGCATTCCTCGTCGAGATCCCGGGTGCGGGAATGGGCGATGGTCACCGTGCAGTTGGCGCCGAGCAGGAGCTGGGCCATCGGCTTGCCGACGATGTTCGACCGGCCGACCACCAGCGCGCGCAGCCCGGTCAGGTCGCCCAGCCGGTCCTTCAGCATCATCAGGCAGCCGCGCGGGGTGCACGGCACCAGCCCCGCGCCGCCGGTCGACAGCAGGCCGACGTTGTAGAGGTGGAAGCCGTCGACATCCTTGGCCGGGTCGATCGCCGCGAGGACGGCGGCCTCGGAAATCTGGTCGGGCAGGGGCAGCTGGACGAGAATGCCGTGGACGGCAGGCGCCGCATTGAGCTCCGCGACGAGCGTGAGCAGGGCCTCCTCGGTCGTCTCGGCCGGCAGGCGATGCTCGAAGGAATGCATGCCGACTTCGGTCGTCGACTTGCCCTTGTTGCGGACATAGACCTGACTCGCCGGATCCTCGCCGACCAGGACGACGGCGAGCCCCGGGGTCAGTCCGTGATCGCGCTTGAGGCTCGCGACCTGCCTGCCGACGCGCTCGCGCACGCCCGCCGCGAATGCCTTGCCGTCGATGATGTCAGCGCTCATCGATCCCTCCCAGCCATGTTTCGAGTTGTCGGGTCAGCGCGGACGTGTCGCCCCGCACCGTGAGTGTCTTGCGGCGGTCGGTCGCACCGCCGGTGATGGCGATCGCGCCCTTGGGCAGCCGCCAGGTCTTGGCGAGCAGCTTGATCAGCGCGGCATTGGCCTTGCCGTCCTCGGGCACCGCGGTCACGGCGACCTTCAGCACCGTCCCGCCCTCCGCGTCCGCCGCCACCCCCTGGACCGCGTTGCGGCTCGCCCGGGGCGTCAGCCGCACGGCGACGCGCACCCCTTCGGCAGCGGCGGTCACCGGCGACGGC
>CAMYMQ010000120.1 GCA_947259335.1 uncultured Alphaproteobacteria bacterium
CCCGACGGAACGGATACCGCCGCCGCATCGGCGCAGACGTCGCAGCGCCTGCCCGAGGACACGCTCACCCTGCCCGCGCCCCGTCCGAACCGCCGCGCGCAACGCCGACCCTACGCCCTGATCGCGGCACGCATGCGCCGCACCGCCTATACCTTGCGGCATGCGCCGGTCCTGCTGCTCCTGTTCGGGACTCCGTTGCTGCTGTGGCAGACCGGCAAGCTCGACGCGGCGCTGGACCGGGTCGGCGCCGAGACCGACCGTCTCTACCGCGGCGCCAGGTCGGCGATGAACCTGCAGTTGCGCCACGTCCGCGTCATCGGCCGCCGCAAGACCGCTGTTGGCGCCCTTCGCAAAGCGGCGGCCCTGACGCCCGGCCAGGATGTCATGGGCATCGATCTCGCCGGCTTGAGCGAGCGCATCAAGACCCTCCCCTGGGTCAGCCGGGTCGTTGTCGAACGGCATCTCCCGGATACCGTCGTGGTCCGGCTGTGGGAACACCAGCCGATCGGCCGGTTCCGCGAGGGCGATCGCACCCTTCTTATCGGCGATGACGGCAAGGCGATTCCCATTCATGCCGACGCCGCCCACGGCAAGCTGATGCTGTTCGCCGGCGACGGCGCCCCGGAGGCTGCCCGCACCCTGCTTCAGATACTCGAGAAAACGCCCACCCTGCGGGGCCGGATCGCCGCCGCGATCCGCCGCGGCAAGCGCCGCTGGGACATTCTGTTCGACAATCGCGTCGTCCTGCAGTTGCCGGAGAGCCACGAAGAGTCGGCCTGGCTCCGGTTCGCCGCGATGGAACGCAAGCACGGACTGCTCACCCGCGGGGCGGTTTCCTTCGACATGAGGCTGCGCGACCGGTTGGTCATCCGCAAGCGCGTGGCCGTCAGCAACACTTCCGGCTAGGATCTGAATCGGTACGTCATGCCACTGAAAAACAAAAAGAATGGCCACTCGGTCGCGCCCCTGGTCGCCGCCATCGACATCGGCACCAGCAAGACAGCCTGTCTGATCGCCCGGCTCGAGGACGGCTCGCCGCGGATCATCGGCGTCGGCCACCGGCGCATGGAGGGTGTGCGCAACGGCGCCATCATCAACCTGGAAGCGGCTCGCGACGCGCTGGTGAACGCCATCACCGTCGCCGAGAACATGGCGGGCGAGACGATCCGCGACGTCGTCGTCAACGTCAGCTGTGGCAAACCCCAGTCCGAAACCGTCTCGGTCGACGTGCCGATCGGCGGCCACGAGGTGTCGCGCAGCGACGTTCGCCGCCTGCTGCTGCACGGCCGCAAGGCGGAAGAAAATCTCGAACGCGAACTGGTCCACGCCATCCCCGTCGGCTTCCGGATCGACGACACCAAGGGCATCCGCGACCCCCGCGGTCTCTATGGCGACCGGCTGGGCGCCGACATCCACACGGTCACCGCCGAACACGGTCCCCTGCGCACCCTGGCGTCGTGCATCAGCGGCTGTCACCTGCAAGTCAGTTCCTTCGTCGTCTCCGCCTATGCCTCGGGTCTGGCCGCGTTGGTCGAGGACGAGCGCCTGCTGGGCGCGACGGTGATCGATCTGGGCGCGGGCACGACCGGCGTCGCCGTCTTCCAGGGCGGCGAACTCGTCCACACGGACTGCGTTCCGGTCGGCGGCGGCCACGTCACCACCGATATCGCCCACGGTCTGTCGACGCCCCTCGATCAGGCGGAGCGGATCAAGATGCATTACGGCACCGCCCTCTCCGCCCCCGGCGACGAGGCCGCGATCGTCGAGGTCCCGCCGATCGGCGAGATCGACGAGGCCGCGGCCACTCCCGTGCCCAAGAGCCTGCTGACCGGCATCATCAAGCCACGGGTCGAGGAGACGCTGGAACTCGTTCGCGGCCGGCTGGAAGCGAGTGGCTGGCTGCGCAGCGCGGGCCGGCGCATCGTCCTGACCGGCGGCGCCAGCAAGCTCCGCGGCCTGCGCGAGCTGACCGGCTCGATCTTCGACTGCAAGGTCCGCACGGGCCGCGCCTACCCGCTCGACGGTCTCGCCGAATCCGCGACCGGACCGGCCTTTGCCGCGTCGAGCGGACTGATTCTCTACGCCATCCGCGCGCACCAGGACACCATCGCCGGCGCCCTGAGCACGTTGGCGGCAACCCATGAGCCGACCCAGACCGGCGTCTTTCGACGGGTCGGTTCCTGGCTTCACGAACATTTTTGAGTTGACCCGAAACCCATGACCACGACCCTGACCGACCGCCACGCGACGGGCACTCTCGAGAGGAGGCACGCATGACCATCAAACTTTCCATGCCCCAGCAACCAGCCGAGCTTCGGCCGAAGATCATCGTCTTTGGCGTCGGCGGCGCCGGCTGCAACGCCGTCAACAACATGATCCGCTCGAATATCGAGGGCGTGGAGTGCGTGGTCGCCAACACCGACGCCCAGGCGCTCGCGCAGTCGAGCTGCCAGCGGCAGATCCAACTGGGCACGAATATCACCCAGGGCCTGGGTGCCGGTTCCCGGCCGGAAATCGGCCGCGCCGCGGCCGAGGAAGGTCTCGAGGAGATCATCACCCAGCTTCAGGGCGGGCACATGGTCTTCATCACCGCCGGCATGGGTGGCGGCACCGGCACGGGCGCGGCGCCTGTCATTGCGCGCACCGCGCGCGAACATGGCATCCTGACCGTCGGCGTGGTCACCAAGCCCTTCCACTTCGAGGGCGCGCACCGGATGAAGCTCGCCGAGTCCGGGCTGGCCGAGCTTCAGGACGTGGTGGATACGCTGATCGTCATCCCCAACCAGAACCTCTTCCGCATCGCCAACGAGAAGACCACCTTCGCCGACGCCTTCAAGATGGCGGACGAGGTCCTTCACTCCGGCGTGCGCGGGATCACGGACCTGATGGTCATGCCCGGCCTCATCAACCTCGACTTCGCGGACATCCGCACGGTGATGAGCGAGATGGGCAAGGCGATGATGGGCGCCGGCGAGGCGGACGGCGACAACCGCGCCGTCGACGCCGCCGAGGCCGCCATCTCCAACCCGCTGCTCGACGATGTCTCGATGGCCGGCGCACGCGGCCTGCTGATCAACATCTCGGGCGGGTCCGACCTGACCCTCTACGAGGTGGACGAGGCGGCCAACCGGGTTCGCGACGAGGTCGATCCGGGCGCCAACATCATCTTCGGCTCGACCTTCGACGAAAGCCTCGACGGCCGCATGCGGGTCTCGGTCTTCGCCACCGGCATCGATGCCGAAGCGATGGCCCGCCCCGTCGACGCCGAGGTCCGGATCATGAAGCCGGCCAAGCCGCAGTTCCTCGAGGCCGATCCGCTGGAAAGCCTCGCCACCGAACAGCCGGCGCCCGAGACGGCGATGCAGGCGGCGCCCGAGGCCCGTCCGATCGCCCCCGTCGAGCCCCGGTCCGCGGTGGCCGAGCCCGCGGCGGAAGAGGACGCCTCCGCTCCTGCCGAAGAACCTGACCCGAGCCAGGTCGACATGTTCAACCGGTCGAGGTCCGCCGACGAAACGGTGATCGTCGACGCACCGCAGCCGGAAGCGGTTCCCGAGCCCGCACCGCAGACCGCGTCCCAGGCCGCACCCCAGGCCCAGGCCCGTCCGCTGGTGACCACGACCGACGCCCGGCGCCGCAGCCTGGCCCTGAAGGTCATCCCGCGGGATGAGGAAACCGACGAGAACGGTCGGGACGATGCCAGCCATGGCGGCCGCAAGGATGCCGTGTTCGGGTTCTTCCGGTCGCTGAAGAAGGGAACCGGCCCGGAGGCCAACGATCGGGGCGAACCGCCGGAAGCCGAACGCTCGACCCGTCCGCTTCCCAAGGGCGAGCCCGCGCGGCCGGTTGAGCGGCCGGCGGCTCCTGCCGCCGCTGCCAGGCCGGCAACCGAGCCCCAGGACAGGCGGGACTCCCGCCCTTTGGTTCAGGACCCTCCGGCAAAGGCGGCGGCGAAGGCGCCTGAACACGACGACGACCTGTTGGAGATCCCCGCGTTCCTGCGGCGACAGGCCAACTAGAAGCCGCATCCATGCGACTTCTTCGGGCGGCATCCCCACGGGTGCCGCCCGAAGTGTTTCCGGACGGGCCCAGCAGCCGGGACCAGGCGCCGGGGCCAGGCGCCGGAAACACTCGAAACATACTGTAACAAAGAGTGATTTGAGGCTGCGGAAGGTCTGCTGCTAGATCACCCTACCGATAGCTGGTTGGGGAACGGCGTCGGGGTTTCGGACAGACGCACAGAAACGTCACCGAGGCTGGAAGTCGCATCCGGTGCGTGGGAAGTCAGCGCCGGCGTCGCGACGAGGGTACAGGGGAAGCAAGGGGTTCGACGTGCAGATGTTGCAACGGGGAAATGGCGGTACGCGGCGTTCGGGCATTGACGCGGTCGCCTTCCAGAAGACACTCAAAGAATCGATTTCCTGTTCGGGCACCGGTCTGCATTCCGGTCACAGGCTGACGTTGACGCTTCGCCCGGCCGATCCCGACACCGGGCTGGTCTTTCGGCGGACCGACCTGCCGGGCCGCGGCGCGACCATCCAGGCGCAATGGGACAACGTGGTCGACTCACGCCTGTGCACGACCATCGGCAACGACGAAGGCGTGACCATCGGAACGATCGAGCACCTGGTCGCCGCCCTGGCGGGCGCCGGTGTCGACAACGTGCTGGTCGAGGTCAACGGGGCAGAAGTCCCGGCGATGGACGGCAGCGCGGAACCCTTCTCCTTCCTGATCGAATGCGCGGGCACCGTCGAACAGGACGCGCCGCGCAAGGCAATCCAGATTCTCGAGCCCGTTAGCGTCGGCGATGTCACCAAATCGGCGACCCTGATGCCCTCGTCGGGCCGAAGCTTCTCCTTCGAGATCGATTTCGACAATTCGCTCATCGGCCGCCAGCACCTTCACGTCGAGCTCGTCAACGGCACCTTCCGCCGGGAACTGGCCCGCGCGCGGACCTTCGGCTTCGAACACGAGGTCGCCGCGATGCGCTCGATGGGTCTCGCGCGCGGCGGCTCGCTCGAGAACGCGGTCGTCGTGTCGGATGGTCGCATCCTCAACGAGGACGGGCTGCGCTTCGATGACGAGTTCGTCCGTCACAAGCTGCTGGATTCGATCGGCGACATCTATCTCGCCGGCTATCCGATCATCGGCCATTTCCATGGCTTCAAGTCGGGACACGCGCTCAACAACACGTTGCTTCGCACCCTGTTCGACCGGCCCGACGCCTGGCGGCTCGTGACGCTCGACGGCGAAATGGCCGAACCGGTCCGCGCGCCCGTACAGCGGACCCCGGTCGCCGCCAACGCCTGACCGGCGCCCCGCCTGCCCTTCCGTTCACGGCCCCTTTCGCCGCCTGCGTCATCACGGGCGGGGAACGTTCCGTGCCGGGCGAACGAACAGTGGATGGGCACCGCGCCGTCATGCTAGATTGACCCGGCCGGTGCATCGTTGTTTCAACGACCGGACGATCTCCGACATGACAAGCCTGGTGGCCATGAATTCCGCAGCATCGCCCGCGAAATCGATGATCAGAACCCTTCCCGCCCGCCTGCGCCTGATGGCGCTGGTGCTCGCCGTCGCCTTGCCGGCAGCCGGGTGCAACCTGCTCGGGGAGAAGGACAAGGACGAGTATGTCGAGGGCTCCGTCGAGCAGCTCTACAATACCGGCCTCGATCTGCTGAAGAAGAAGGAATACAAGGACGCCGCGAAATACTTCAACGAGATCGACCGGCAGCATCCCTACTCCGCCTGGGCGGCCCGGTCCCAGTTGATGGTCGCCTATGCCAACTACAAGTATACCGACTACGACACGGCGATCCTGACCCTGCGCCGCTTCCAGCGGCTGCACCCGGGTCATCGCGACATCGCCTACGCCTATTATCTCGAAGGCCTGTCCAACTTCGAGCGGGTCCGCGACGTCAAGCGCGACCAGGCAAACACGCGCAACGCGATCCGCTCCTTCAC
This sequence comes from uncultured Alphaproteobacteria bacterium, assembly GCA_947259335.1. Classification (GTDB taxonomy): domain Bacteria; phylum Pseudomonadota; class Alphaproteobacteria; order Bin65; family Bin65; genus CAMYMQ01. The sequence continues at coordinate 5,962 of CAMYMQ010000120.1, forward strand.
CATCGTCTCCGGACGCTTTCCCGACTCCAAATACGCGGTCGACTCGACCCGAAAGATCGCGGTGCTCCGGGACCATCTGGCCGGCGCCGAGATGGAAGTCGGGCGCTATTACCAGGGCAAGAACCTGCATCTGGCCGCCGTCAATCGGTTCAAGAACGTCGTCGTCAGCTTTCAGGGCTCGCGCCACGTGCCCGAAGCGCTCCTGCGCATGACCGAGAGCTACACCGCGCTCGGCCTGGTCAACGAGGCCCGGCGGACGGCCGCCGTGCTCGGCCACAACTTCCCGGAAAGCAGCTGGTATGCCGACGCCTATGACGTCGTCCAGGGCCGCCGCTCCTCTCGGGTAAGGGTTCCCGCGCCCAAGAAGCGCGTCACCCCGCCCGCGCCCAAGTCGGTCAAGACCGACGCTCCTCCGCCGCCGGACACGCCGCCCGGGCCGCCGCCGTCCAAGGCAACCGACACGAAGCCGTCCGCGCCGGCCACGGCCGAGCCCACCAAGGCCGAGCAGCCGGGCGAGAAGGAGCTTCTGGAGAAGACCAACGCCGCCAAGACCGATACACCGGCACCCGCCGACACGACCACGGCCACCAAGACCGAGCCGGCTCCGGCGCAACGGCGGTCCTTTTTCGGCCGGCTGGTCAACAGCATCTTCTAGCCCCCGGGAGCCCATGCTCACGGGCCTGTCGATTCGTGACGTAGTCCTGATCGAACGCCTCGACCTCGCCTTCCGGTCCGGCCTGTGCGTGCTGACGGGCGAGACCGGCGCCGGCAAGTCGATCCTGCTCGACGCCCTCGGCCTGGCCCTGGGTGGACGCAGCGAGGCTGCCTTGATCCGCAATGGAGCGGCCCAGGCGGTGGTCACCGCCACCTTCGAGCCGCCGAAGGATCATCCCGTTTACCAGCTTCTGGCGGACCAGGGCCTGGACGCCGGCGAGGGCTCCGAGCCGCTTCTCGTGCGGCGCATCGTCAACCGCGACGGCCGCAGCCGCGCCTTTATCAACGATCAGCCCAGCAGCGTCAGCCTGCTGCGGCAAGCCGGCGACCTGATGGTCGAGGTGCATGGCCAGCACGACCAGCGCGGCCTGCTCGATCCCGCCACCCATCGCGGCCTGCTCGATGCCTTCGCCGGGCTCGGCGCCGAGGTGGCGGCAACCCGGGCCGCGTGGGACGCCTGGAAGGCGGCCGAGGCGGAGCGCGACACGGCAGCC
>CAMYMQ010000121.1 GCA_947259335.1 uncultured Alphaproteobacteria bacterium
CCGCCCAAGCCCATCGTCGTGCTGACCGGCCAGGTCGCCGCGTCGATCGAGCCGAAGGCGCCCGAGCCTGCCGCCGTGCGCCCCGCCTCGTCGGTGCGGCCCGAAGCCAAGCTGTCGCGGAAGCCGGCGCCGACGCCGGTCTCCCGGCCCAAGATCATGCTCCGCGCGACCGGCCTTACCTGGGTGCGCATCCAGGATCCCAGCGGCAAGGTCGTGCTGTCGCGGGTTCTGCGCCGCGGCACCCGGCTCGAAGTGCCGTCCCAGGCCGGGCTGACGCTGCACGTCGGCCGCGCCAACCGGCTCGAGGTGATGGTCGGCGAAACGGTGGTCCCGGCGATGCACGCCGAGAGCCTGCCGCTCTATAACGTCTCGCTCAATCCCGAGACGCTGCTGAAACGGCAGTAGGTTGCCTGAAGTACCGGCCGCGCGGACGTTGCCTCAGGCTCCCCCCGCGTCTATCTAACAGCCATGACTTGACTCCGAAGCGCGCCCGAAAGGGTGCGGAGGGATGGAATGAGCACTCGGCCCTATCGGGACATCTACCGCCGCAAGAGCCGCCAGATCCATGTCGGCTCCGTCGCGGTGGGCGGCGACGCGCCGATCACCGTCCAGTCGATGACCAACACGCCGACGACCGACGTCGAGGCCACGATCAAGCAGATCCGCGCCCTTGAGGTCGCCGGCGCCGACATCGTCCGGGTTTCCTGTCCCGACGAGGAGTCCAGCGCCGCGCTAGCCAGGATCGTCCCCGAAGTCACGGTCCCGATCGTGGCGGACATCCACTTCCACTACAAACGCGCCATCGAGGCCGCCAAGAACGGCGCCGCCTGCCTGCGCATCAACCCGGGCAACATCGGCTCGGCGGAGCGCGTCCGCGAGGTCATCAAGGCCGCCAAGGACAACAACTGTTCGATGCGCATCGGCGTCAACGCCGGTTCGCTGGAACGCGACCTGCTCGAGAAGTACGGCGAGCCCTGCCCCGAGGCGATGGTCGAGAGCGCGCTCGACCATATCCGAATCCTCGAGGACAACGACTTCTTCGAGTTCAAGATCAGTTGCAAGGCGTCGGACGTGTTCCTCGCCGTCGCCGCCTACCAGCAGCTCGCCGAGGCCTGCGACTATCCGCTTCATCTCGGCATCACCGAGGCCGGCGGCCTGATGTCGGGCACGATCAAGAGCGCGATCGGCATGGGCTCGCTGTTGTGGGCCGGCATCGGCGACACGATCCGCGTCTCGCTGTCGGCCGACCCGGTCGAGGAGATCAAGGTCGGCTTCGACATCCTGAAGTCGCTCAACCTGCGCCACCGGGGCGTCAACGTGATCTCCTGCCCGTCGTGCGCGCGGCAGAACTTCCAGGTCATCCCGACCGTCGAACGGCTGGAGAAGCGGCTCGCCCATATCTCGACGCCGATGACGCTGTCGGTGATCGGCTGCGTGGTCAACGGACCCGGCGAGGCGCGCGAGACCGATATCGGCTTCACCGGCGGCGGCGGCGGCCATCAGGTCTATCTCAACGGCGAGAAGCACCACATCCTGCGCGACGGCGACATCGTCGACCATCTGGTCGATCTGGTGGAGAAGAAGGCCGAGGAGATCGAGGCGGCCAAGGCCGCAAGCGAGACCCCGCAACAGGCGGCGGAATAGCCTTCATCGCGCAGGCCGCGGGCGCGCGTTTCACGCCCGTCCGTTGCGCCGCGCGACAGACCCGTCCCGGCGGGTTATAAACCCGCCCCTACGAACAATTAAATCCCGGTCACCATGGCCAAATTGCAGCCGATCCGCGGCACCCACGACCTGCTTCCCGACGCGATGCGCGGCCACCGCCACGTGATCGAGACCGCGCGCGCGGTGACCGGCCGTTACGGCTACCAGGAGATGGCGACGCCCATCTTCGAGACGACCGAGGTGTTCAAGCGCACGCTGGGCGACACCTCGGACATCGTCACCAAGGAGATGTACACCTTCGAGAGCAAGGGCGGCGAGCAGATGACGCTGCGGCCCGAGAACACGGCCGGGGTGTGCCGCGCCTTCCTGTCGAACGGCCTGATCCAGAACCTGCCGCTGAAGTTCTTCTACGCGGGGCCGATGTTCCGCTACGAACGGCCGCAGAAGGGCCGCCAGCGTCAGTTCCACCAGATCGGCATCGAACTGCTCGGTGTCGCCGAGCCGCTCGGCGATGTCGAGGTGATCGCCGCCGCCTCGCGGGTGCTGGATGCGCTGGGCGTGCTCGACAAGACCGTGCTCGAGCTCAACACGCTGGGCGACACCGAGAGCCGCGACGCCTACCGCGCGGTGCTGGTCGACTACATGTCGGCCCACGTCGGAAAGCTGTCCGAGGACAGCCGCAGCCGACTCAACCGCAACCCGCTGCGCATCCTCGATTCGAAGGACCATGGCGACCGCGCGGTGATCGCCGACGCGCCGGTCTTCTCCGACTACCTGACCGACGCCGCGCAGGACTATTTCGCCACCGTGCGCGACGGGCTCGATGCGCTCGGCATCGCCTTCAGCCTCAACCCGCGCCTCGTGCGCGGGCTCGACTACTACTGCCACACCGCCTTCGAGTTCACGACCGAGGCGCTGGGCGCCCAGGGCGCGGTGATCGCCGGCGGTCGCTACGACGGGCTGATCGAGCAGATGGGCGGGCCGTCGACCCCCGGCATCGGCTGGGCTGGCGGCATCGAGCGCCTGTCCATGCTCGCGGCCGACGTGCCCGACCCGGTGCGCCCCCTCGCGCTGGTGCCGATCGGCGAGGAGGCCGAACG
>CAMYMQ010000122.1 GCA_947259335.1 uncultured Alphaproteobacteria bacterium
CCCGATGACGACAGCCGCCGCCGCCACGGCGCCACGCCGCCGCACCCTGCCGCGGCCCCTGCGGTCGGGACGCGTCCTGATCGGCGGCGGCATCATCCTGCTGGTGCTCTTCTGCGCGATCTTCGCGCCGCTGCTGGCGCCCCACGATCCCAACACCCAGGAACTGATCGCCCAGCTCCTGCCGCCATCGTGGATGGAAGGCGGCGATCCGCAGTATCTGCTCGGCACCGACAACCTCGGCCGCGATACGCTTTCCCGGCTGATCTACGGCGCCCGCGTGGCGATGATCGTCGCCGCGGTCGCCGCGCTCGGCGCCATGGTCCTGGGCACCATCCTGGCGCTGATCGCCGGCTATTTCGGCGGCCTGGTCGACTGGTTCATCTCGCGCGCGGTCGACCTGTGGATGTCCTTTCCGCCGGTGGTGCTGTCGCTGATCCTGATCGTCGGCTTCGGTGTCGGCCTCGGCAACGTCATCCTCGCCATCATCCTGGTCGACTGGACCCGCTTCTGCCGCGTCGTGCGGTCCGAGGTGCTGGTGGTCCGCCGGCAGGACTATATCCACGCCGCCCGGCTGGTCGGCTTCAGCCACTACCGGACCATCGTGCGCGAGGTCATGCCCGCCGTCGCGCCGCTGATCATCACCCTGATCAGCCTGGAGATGGGCATCGCCGTGATCGTCGAGGCGATCCTGAGCTTCGTGGGCATGAGCGTCGAATCGAACATCCCCGCCTGGGGCGTGATGATCGCCGATGCCCGCCAGTACATGTATCAGTCGAGCTGGGGGCTGCTGCTGCCGATCGCCATGATCATCATCACCGTGCTCGGCTTCAACCTGCTCGGCGACGGGCTCCGCCGCACCCTCGATCCCAAGCTGCGCCAGCAGGAGGCGGGATGACCCTGCTCGAAGCCCGCAACCTGACCGTAACCGCCCGGACCGACGGAAGCCCGGTCGAAGTGCTGCGCGACATCAACTTCGAGATCGGCGAGGGCCGCACCCTCGGCGTGGTCGGCGAGTCCGGCGCCGGCAAGTCGATGATCGGCCGTCTGATCGCCCAGATGCTTCCGCCGGGATTCGGCGTGTCTCAAGGTTCTCTGCGCTTCCAGGGCCGGGAGATGGTCGGCCTCGGCGCCCGCCAGCGCAACGCGCTTCTCGGCAAGGAAATCGCCTTCATTCCCCAGCACCCGCTGACCTCGCTCAATCCCGTGCGCACGGTGGGGTCGCAGTTCGACGAACATCTCAAGCGTCTTGGCATCCGCGGCAAGGCCAACCGCCGGGCGCTCGCCGTGAGCAATCTGGCCGACGTCCAGCTGCCCAACCCGGCGGGCCTGCTCAGCCGGTATCCGCATCAGCTCTCCGGCGGCATGTGCCAGCGCGTCCTGATCGCGATGGCCTTCGCCGGGGAGCCGCCGCTGTTGATCGCCGACGAGCCGACCACGGCGCTCGACGTCATCACCCAGGCCCGGATCATGCAGCTGATCGCGGCGATGCGCGAAAAGCACAAGACGTCGGTCATGTTCGTCACCCACGATCTGCGCCTCGCCGCCCAGGTGTGTGACGAGATCATGGTCATGTACGCCGGCGAGATCGTCGAGCGGGGGCCGGCCAAGGCCGTGTTCGGCACCCCGAGGCACCCCTATACCCACAGTCTCCAGCAGTGCAATCCGAGCCTCAGCGGCCCGCGCCGCCAGCTCATCTCGCTGCCCGACCACATGCCCGGCCTGTCGGCGTTCGCCGGGTTGCCGGGATGCCGGTTCGGTCCGCGCTGCCCAGTTGGCGACGAGGTCTGTTCGGCCACCCGGCCGGAGATGCGCGAGGTGGCGCCGGGCCACTGGGTTCGGGCCTCGCAGGGCTGCATCGAGGGCACGCGAACCATCGTCGCGCCGCCGCTGGAGGCGCGCGCGCCGGATACCGCGGGTCTTCGCCGCCCGATCCTCGAGGCGCGCGACGTCTCCAAGGTCTTTCAGGTGCGCGAGCCGGGCTTCGGCCTGTCACACCGAAAGGTCGAGGCGGTGAAGGACGTCTCGCTGACCGTCTATCCCGGCGAGTTCGTCGGGATCGTCGGCGAGAGCGGCAGCGGCAAGTCGACTTTCGCGAAGCTGCTGATGGGTCTGGAGACGCCGACCGAAGGCCAGATCCTGATCGACGAGAACGACATGTCGGGGCCGTTCAGCGCCAACGCCGACGCGCGGATCGAACTGATCCAGATGGTCTTTCAGGACCCGGCGTCGGCCCTGAACCCGCGCCGGCGCATCTCCAAGCTCGTCACCCAGGCGATGGAAGGCCGCAACCAGTCGGTCCCCTGGCCGGAGCGGCTGGATCGCGCCCGGCAGCTCCTGCGCGACACGGGCCTCGCGCCCGACACGATCGAGCGCTTTCCGTCGCAGCTTTCGGGCGGACAGCGCCAGCGGGTCAACATCGCCCGCGCCCTGTGCGCGGCGCCGAAGGTGCTGGTCGCCGACGAGATCGTGTCGGGGCTCGACGTCTCGGTCCAGGCGCAGATCCTCAACCTGCTGCTGGCGCTCCGGGAATCGCAGTCGGTGTCGCTGGTCTTCATCAGCCACGACCTGTCGGTGGTGCGCTACCTGTGTCCGCGGGTGATGGTCATGTACCGCGGCGAGGTGGTCGAGGAGGGCGATACCGAGACGGTCTTCTCGAGCCCGAAGCACGAGTACACCAAGGCGCTGATCGCCGCCGTGCCGCCGGACGATCCCAACGCCGACTGGCGGATCTCCGACCGGGTCTTCTCCCTCGACGACGCGATGGTCGCGGCGGAGTAGCTAGAGCGCCCGCCGGGTCATGGCCTGGTGGGTGACCGCCCCCTCGAAGGGCGGGAACTTGCCGAAATCCTCGCGCAGTTCCACCCGGGCTTGCGAGGCCAGCCCCGCATTGAGATCGGCCACCGAGTCGAAGCTGATGTCGCACAGGTGCATGTGGCCGGCGTCGGCGATGCCGAGCGGGTCCCGCCAGGCGGCGGGCGTCCCGAGCACGGTCGACCGGATGCCGGTCATCCGCCCGAGGATCGGCGGATGGTTGGCGTGGTAGTAGCGCCGGAAGGCCGCGTCATCCTCGGCCGGGCCGTCATAGAGCACGAAATAGGAAACGGCGCCGTGGGGACCCGTCATGTCCGGATCGCTGGCGACCGGATAGCGTTCCTCGGCCATGAGTTCGTGGCAGGCACGGCCGCGAAAGGCAGGCGGGCCGGTGAAATCCGCCAGGCCCAGGCCGGACGCGGCGGCGAGGCCGGCTTGCGCGTCCCCGACAGTCGGAAAACGGACCCTGACGACCAGCTTCGGACCGGTCTCTTCCTTCAGGATCGGGTCGTGCGAGCCCGTCGCCGTGTAGAGGGCGGCGTCCTGCGCCGCTGGCAACGATCCCAGGGCCTCGCCGAAGCGCGCCGCGAAGGCGTCGCCCAGCGCGCCCGGATCGTCGCAGGCGCCGACGTATTGGAGCAGCCAGGCGACCGTCACGGCGCGACGCTCCGGGCCCGCCGGCTCATGTCCAGTCCGCCAGGTCGCCCTCGTCCTTGAGGTCGCGGATCGTGGTGCGGAAGGCGTTCACGGTCTGGTCGAGGTCGGTGTCCGTGTGCACGGCCGAGATCAGGCCGCCGGGCCAGCCGTTCATGTCGACCCCGTGGTTCAGCATCCCCAGCCGCAGCTTGCCGACCGAAGGCGCGTTCTCCTTGAGCTCGAAGATGTCGACGGACAGCGGGTCGAAGGCGCGCGGATCGCAGTCCCGCCGCTTGGGGTTGGTGAACAGGTGGAAGCCCGAATATTCGCCATACAGGGCCCAGGCGACGCCTTCCTCGGCCAGCACGTCGGTCATGCCGGCGCGCAGCCGCTCGGCATAGGCGTTGGCGCGGGCGCAGACGTCGGTGTCGCGGATGACCTTCAGCGCGGCGATGCCGGCCGCGGCCGACAGCGGGTTGGCGTTGAAGGTGCCGAAATGGAGCACCTTCTCCGCCCCCGCGGCGGCCATCGCGTCGAAGTCGAGCAGGTCGAAATACTCGGCCTTTCCGGCGAGCAGGCCGCCCGGCAGCCCGCCGGCGGCGATCTTGGCCAGGGTGGTCATGTCGGGGATGATGCCGAGCTCGGTCTGGGCGCAGCCCGGCGCCACCCGGAAGCCGCTGATGACCTCGTCGAAGATCAGCAGGATGCCCCGGGCGGCGGTCACCTCGCGCAGCATGGCGACGAAGGCGGGGTCGACCGGCACCCGGCCCCAGCTCGCGCCGGTCGGCTCCAGGAAGACCGCCGCGATGTCGTCGCGCTCCTCCAGCAGGGCGCGGACCTCGTCCGGCCGGTCGGTGCGCGCGGGCAGGACGTCGGCGGCGACCTCCGGCTGCACGCCGCGCGGGGCGGAGCCGTCGAAATGGTCCATGTAGCCGGCCGCCATGTGGTCGTGCCAGCCGTGGAAATGGGTCGAGAAGTGCACGACCTTGGCCTTGCCGGTGATCGCGCGCGCCAGGCGGATGCCGAGCAGGGTGGCCTCCGTGCCCGAAGCCGTGAACCGGACCTTCTCCGCCGACGGCACCATGGCGCAGACGATCTCCGCCCACTCGGCCTCGAGCGGATGGCAGGAGCCGTAGTGGGTGCCCAGATCGAGCTGGGCATGGGCCGCCTCCAGGACGGCCGGGTGGCCGTGACCGAGCAGCAGCGCGCCGTGTCCGCCCATGTAGTCGACATACTCGTGGCCGTCGGCGTCCCACTTCTTCGAACCCTGGGCGCGGTCGATATAGATCGGCCAGGGCTTCATGAAGCGGGTGTCGTGGGCGAGGCCGCCGGGCAGCACGGCCTGCGCCCGCTCGTACAGGGCCGCCGAGGCTGGCGTGCGCTCGCGGAAGGTCGCGACGATGGGCGAATTGGTCTCGGTCAGGCTGGTGTCGGGCATGGCGCTGCGGGATCGTGGCTGGGTCGATTGAGGAAGGCGGCACCATACCGTCCGGCGGCGGATCGGGCGAGGGATTGTCCCGTCGGCGCGCGGGAAACTGACCCGACGATCCCGCATGGGGCCTGGGGCCGGTGCGCGGGGAACAGGCGGTGAAGGGACCGGGTGATGAAGAGGCCGGCGCCTATCCCGCGAAGATCTTTACCCCCAGCGGGTTGGACTGGCCGGCATTGGTCGGCGAGGTGTCGGCCGGGCAGGCGGAGACGGCGGCCAGCACGTTCATCTCGGCGCGCAGGTCCATATAGTCGTCGGGTCCGATCTCGGTCGGCAGGATCTTGAACGAGCCGTCCTCGAACAGGTCGACGTTCATGAAGATGTTGAAGATGTCGTGGACGTCGTCGCCGGTTAGCCCGAAGTCGGCCACCGCCTCGGTCAGGTTTTCCTGGCAGGACCGGTGGGTGCCGGCGGCGAGGTTGTCGCGCAGCTCGTAGAGCCGGGTCGAGCAGCGCCCGCCCATGTTGCCCCAGTGGTTGCGGCAGGTGTCCCCGACCACGGTGAACATGACGTTCTCGCGAGGTGGCTTCGAGTAGAAGTGCTGGAAGCTCTTGGACGTGCCGGTACCAAGGATGCCGTTGATCGCCCAGCTCTGGCCGACGTGGAAATACTCGCGGTGGTCGTCGGCGTTCCAGAAGGCGCAGTCGCCGACCTGGCCGCCGGTGATCTGGTGGATGCGCAGAACCTGGCCCTTCTCGACGACGAAGGCGCGGCCCTCGCGGGCAGGGATGGTGAATTCCGACACGATTGCGCCGCTCATGAACCGCTCCTTTCCTGTCATTCGGTATCGCTTCGCGAGCGCCGAGTATGACGGGTATCGCGACGGCAATCGAGTGGACACGATAGGCGGCTCATGCAATCAATTGGCTCGTGCAAGATATGCAACCGGCAGTCAAGACCGGATCGCAAGGCATCCTAGGGAGAACATCATGCAACGTCGCCTTTTCATGAGTGTCGCGGCCGTCGCGGTCGCAACCGGCACGATCGGCATGTCGCAGGCCAACGCCAAGGACATCGTGATCGGTGCGGTAGCACCCAAGACCGGCCCGCTCGCGGCCGGCGCGGCCATCACCCACTGGCCGAACATCAAACTTTGGGTTGAAACGGTCAACGCGCGCGGCGGGCTCAAGCTCAAGAGCGGCATGGCCAAGATCAAGCTGATCGAATACGACGACCGGACCAACCCGGGCGAGACGATCAAGGCCGTCCAGCGGCTGGCGACCCAGGACAAGGCGAACTTCGTGCTCGCCCCCTACAGCACCGGCCTCAATCTCGCCGCCGCGCCGATCTTCGCGCGCTACGGCTATCCGCAGATCACCTCGACCTCGATCACCGACAAGGTCGGCCCGCTGACCAAGCGCTACTCGGGCATCTTCTTCACGTTGGGCACGACCACGGGCTTCGCCGGGGCGGTGGCCGATATCCTCAAGAAGCTGCGCGACGACGGCAAGATCGGCAAGCGCATCGCCATGGTGAACGTGGCCGACGCCTTCGGGATCGAATTGGCCAACGCCGCCCGGCCGATCTTCAAGAAGGCCGGCTTCGAGATCGTCTACGACAAGTCCTATCCGCTCGGCACCCAGGACCTGTCGCCGGTGATCAAGGGCGCCAAGGCGGCCAATCCCGACGCCTTCGTCGCCTGGTCCTATCCGCCGGACACCTTCGGGCTGACCGCCCAGGCCAAGATCCAGGGGTTGAACGTCAAGGCCTTCTACACCGCCGTGGCGACCGCGTTCCCGGTGTTCGGAGCCAAGTTCGGCAAGGCCGCCGAGGGCATTCTCGGCGCCGGCGGCATCAACCCGGACACGCCGGAGATGAAGGCCTATATCGCCGCCCACAAGAAGGTGACGGGCAAGGCGCCGGATTATTGGGCGAGCGCGGTGATGTACGCCAGCCTCCAGGTCCTCGAACAGGCGATCGAGGCCGTCGGCTCGACCGACCGCAAGGCGGTCACCGACTACATCAAGAACAACACCTTCGACACGGTCATCGGCAAGATGGACCTGCGGACCCAGAACAATGACAAGTTCTGGACCGTCGGCCAGTGGCAGAACGGCGTCTTCTACGGCGTCGCGTCGACCGGCCGCGACGGCGCCAAGCCGATCCAGCTCAAGCCGGACTGGTAGGCCGTTACCGGTTTCGCCCGGCGCGGGCGGCGCGTCCGCGCCGGGCATTCCTTTCCATCCGACCGTAGCTCCTCATGGACCTGATCATCGTTGGCCTGCTGCTGGGCGGCACCTACGCCCTGATGGCGCTCGGCCTGCAGCTCCAGTACGGCGTCGCCCGGATCATGAACCTCGCCAACGGCGAAGTGCTCGTGGCCGGCGCCTTCGGCGCCTTCTGGTTCTATACCGGTGCGAAGCTGAGCCCCTTCGTCACGGTGCTGGTCGTCGCGCCGGCCGCCTTCGTCGTCAACTGGGCGATCTACCGCTATCTGCTCCAGCCGCTGGTCCGCCGCGCCAAGAGCCGTGGCCACCTGGAGGTCGACAGCATCCTCGCGACCTTCGGGCTCGCCTTCGTGTTCGTCGGCATCATGCTGGCCGTCTTCGGCGGCGAGTATTTCAGCTATTCCTACCTGGAGACCGCCTTTGTCCTGTTGGGCGAGCGCTACGCGCTCAACCGGATCGCCGCCTTCGCCGCCTCGATCCTCTTGTGCGGCGCTCTGGCCTTCTGGCTCAACAGCACCCGCGCCGGCCTGACCCTGCGCGCGGTCGCGGTGAACCCGGCCTCGGCCGGGCTGGTCGGCATCAACGTGCCGCGGGTCTCGGCTCAGGCCTTCGCCATCGGCGGGGCGGTGACGGCGGCCGGCGGCGCGATGCTGTCGATGTTCCTGACCTTCGACGCCTCGATCGGGGTCATCTTCACGCTCAAGGCGCTGATCATCGTCATCCTGGGCGGGGTCGGCGACATCCGCGGCACCATCGTCGCCGCCTTCATCCTGGGCCTGGCCGAGACCGCGGTCGCGACCCTGCTCGACCCCGGGCTGACCCTCGCGGCGGCCTATCTGCTGTTCATCGCGATCCTGTTGTTCCGGCCCCAGGGCCTGTTTGGCAGGCGGCCGTCGTGACAGAACGGGAACGCCGGATCCTGCCGATCTGCCTGGCCGCTTTCATCGCCGCCGCGCTGCTCCCGCTCGCCGACGACGGCTACTGGCTGGCGCTGGGCATCTCCGTGGTCATGTACACGACGCTGGCGACCTCCTGGGCGCTGTTCTCGGGGCCGACCCACTACATCTCGCTGGCGACCGCGGCCTTTTTCGGGGTCGGCATGTACACGGTCGGCGCCTGGGTCGGCCTGTTGCCCTTCCCCGTGCTGGTGCTGATCGCCGGCCTGCTGGGGGCGGCCCTGGCCGCGGTCGTCGGACTGGCGACCCTGCGGCTCTCCGGCGTGTATTTCGTGATCTTCACTCTCGGGCTGGCCGAGCTGGCCCGCCAGGTCGTGTCGTGGGTCCAGACCACGATGGGGACCAGCAGCGGGCTCTATGTGCTGACCGACATCACCGAGCCGATCATTTACTGGTCGCTGCTGGCGCTGGCCGCCGTGATCTACCTGATCGGGTGGCGGATCGGGCGGTCGCGGCTGGGCTTCGCCCTGCGCATCATCGGCAACGACGAGGTGGTGGCGGTCCATTGCGGCATCGGCACCGCGCGCGCCAAGGTGATCCTGTTCGTTGTGTCGGGCTGCCTGGCCGCGGTGATCGGCGCGATCATGGCGCCGCGCTTCGCCTATGTGACGCCGACCCAGGCGTTCAGCCCGATGCTGTCCTTCCAGGTCGTCATCATGGCGCTGCTGGGCGGCGCGCACCGGCTGTGGGGACCGCTGCTCGGGGTCATCCCGTTCACCATCGTCCTCGACCTGATCGCCGCCAATTTCCCGAACCAGACCGCGCTGCTGCTGGGCGGCGCCTTCCTGCTGATCGTCTATTTCATTCCCAACGGCGTCGCCGGGCTGATCGAGAACGGCCTGCGGCGCGGGCGGAGCCGGGCATGACCGGCGGGGCCCCGGCGCTCGCGGTCCGCGACGTTACCAAGGCGTTCAGCGGCCTGGTCGCGGTCGACGCCATGACCTTCGATCTGGCCGAGAACGAGGTGATGGGCCTGATCGGCCCGAACGGGTCGGGCAAGACGACGATGATCAATCTGATCTCCGGCGCATTCGGCCCGAATTCGGGGAGCATCCAGTTGTACGGCGACGACATCGCCGGGGCGTCCGCCACCGCGATCGCGCGCAAGGGCATCGCCCGGACTTTCCAGATCGTCCGCATCCTGCCGTCGCTCACCGTGCTCGAGAATGTCGCGGCGGGCGGCGTCTTCGGCCACCGCCGCCGCTGGGGCCGGGAGCTGGAGGAGGAGGCCCGCCACCTGCTCGACAAGGTCGGGCTTGAGGTCTCCGGCGGCGCGCCGGTATCGGCGCTGACCTATATCGACCAGAAGCGGGTGGAACTGGCCCGCGCCCTGATCGGCGATCCCAGGGTGCTGCTGCTGGACGAATGGCTGGCCGGCCTCAACCCGACCGAGCTGAAGACCGGCATCGCCCTGATCGAGGCGCTGCGCGGGGAGGGGCGGACGATCCTGATCGTCGAGCATGTCATGCATGCGATCCGCTCCCTGTGCGACCGCTGCGTGGTCATGAACAGCGGCGCCAAGATCGCCGAGGGCACGCCCGCCGAGGTGCTGGCCGACAAGGAGGTCATCCGCGCCTATCTCGGGGACGACGATGCTTGAGGTGCGCAACCTTTCGGTCTCCTACGGCGCCCATCGCGCCGTCGAGGGCGCGTCGGCCCGGATCGCGCCGGGCGAGATCGTGGTCATGCTGGGCGCCAACGGCGCCGGCAAGAGCACCTTCCTGCGCGCCGTCGCCGGCCTGACGCCGGTGCGAGAGGGCAGCGCGGTCGAGCTCGACGGCCAAGCCATCACCGGCTGGCCGGCTCACGAGATCGTCGAGGCCGGAATCGCGCTGGTGCCGGAAGACCGGGGCGTGTTCGCCGACCTGACCGTCAGCGAGAATCTCCGCCTCGGCGCCCAGCCGCGCCGGGCGCGCGGCGACGAGGCCGCGAACAGGGACCGGGTCCTGACCCTGTTCCCGCGCTTGGCCGAGCGGCGCCGGCAGATCGTCCGCACCATGAGCGGGGGCGAGCAGCAGATGGTCGCCATCGGGCGGGCGATCATGTCGGCGCCGACCATCCTGCTGCTCGACGAGCCGTCGCTGGGCCTGTCGCCGATCCTGTGTTCCGAGCTGTTTCGGTCGCTGGCGCGGATCAAGGAGACCGGCGCCGGCATCTTCCTGGTCGAGCAGAATGCCAGGCAGAGCCTGGCCATCGCCGACCGCGGCTATCTGCTCGACAACGGCCGCATCACCGGCGCCGACTCCGCCGACGCGCTGGCCCGGGACGAGCAGGTGCGCCGGGCCTATCTCGGCGGCGACTGAGGCTTGGGCACCGACGGGTCTTGCCACGGCCCCGACCCGCGCCGTACCGTCCCGGCTTCCGGGGGGAGACCGCGATGAACCGACTGCCGCTGCGTGACATTACCGAGGCCGAAATCGAGACCTTCTGGCGGGACGGGGTGGTGTTCCTGCCCGGCCTGTTCGATGCCGACTGGGTCGAGCGGCTGGGCGGCGCCTTCGACGAGGCGATCCGCGATCCGGGCCCGTTCGGCCGGGACTACAATCCCGAGGGCGAGGCGGGCGCCTTTTACATGGATCTCGGCGTCTGGAAGCGGAACGCTGCGTTCCGGGCCTTCGCCACGGAATCGCCGGCGCCGGCCATCGCCGCGGGTCTGATGGGCGCCGAGGCGGTCCACCTCTACGACGACCAGATCTTCGTGAAGGAACCGGGAACCAACTATCCCACGCCCTTCCACCAGGACTGGACCTATTTCCATTTCGACGGCTGGCAGATCTGCGGCATCTGGTTCACCGTCGACCATGTCGGACCGGACAGCGGATCGCTCGGCTACGTCCGGGGCTCGCATCGGTGGGACAAGGCCTTCCGGCCCATTCCGATCGGTGGCTCGCGCTCCAACGATCTCTACCAGTCCAAGCCGGCGGGCGCCGAGAGCGCGCTCGACGCGCTGCCCGATATCGAAGCCAACCCGGACGATTTCGATCTCGTCTATTTCGACTATGCGCCCGGGGACTGTTCGGTCCACCACATCCGCACGATTCACGGCGCCAAGGGCAATACTTCCCGCTCCCGGCGCCGGCGGGCGGTAACGGCCCGCTTCTGCGGCGATGACGCGACCTATCTGGAACGGCCCTATGCGCCGGAACAGGGCCACGGCCGGGCCCTGAAGTCGGGCGATCCGATCGGCGGACCCGACTATCCGCGGGTCTGGCCGCGTTGACCGGCACGCTGGTCCGAGCGCCATGACTTGCGGTCGCGACGATCTGGATCTCGACGATATCCGCCGGACGCTCGAGGCGGAACTTGACGGCCTGCGCACCATGAGCGACGCGGCGTCGGACCAGCGCCGGCCTGTCGAGCTCGACCAGCAGAGTGTCGGCCGGCTGTCGCGGATGGACGCGATGCAGGTCCAGGCGATGGCGCAGGCGGTCGACGCGAGGCGCCGCGGCCGGCAGCAGCAGATCGTCGCGGCGCTGAAGCGGCTGGACGAGGGAGACTACGGCTATTGCGTCGCCTGCGGCGAGCCGATCGCGGCAAAGCGGCTGGCCATCGACCTGACGGCGGTCCGCTGCATCGGCTGCGCGGGATAGCGGTTTCTCGCCGCAATCGACAAAGTCGGCGGATTGCCGCTAAAAAGGAACCCATCGAGCCGCAAGAAGCGCGGTTCCGCGCGCAAGGGAGTGCGAGCGAGCCATGACTATCTGTCTCATCAAGACCGCCTCGGCGATCGTGGCACTTGGCCTCTTGGCCGGCGGTTGCGCCGATTCACCCGATCCGGACATGACCGATCCCAGGCCCCGGCCCGTGTCGAGCACGCCGACGACCGACGTGGTCGCCGGGGAACGGATGACGTCCGCGCAGATCAGCAGGCGTCTCGTCGGCCGCGAACTGGTTGCCCGCAACCTCGATACCGGCACGGTCAATGTCGTCTGGCTGACCCCGGACAAGCGGGTCAAATGGGTCAAGGGCGACCGCATCACATTCGGCGCCTGGCGGGTCTCCGGCAACGAGCTCTGCTTCCGCTACGACGATCCGGCGCGCGGGGAATCCTGCGCACAGGTCTACAGCCAGGGGCCGCGTCGTTTCGTCAGCGTCCGCGACGGCAAGCCGGTCACCCGGATCGAAATCGAGAAATAGCGCGTTTCCGGCGGTGGGCGGGTCAGCCGTCCTTGCGCCGTGAAAAATGATCGATGAGGTCGCGCAGGGCGGCCATCAGCGCCGCCGTTTTCTGAGGGTCGAAATCTTCCGCCAGCGCCGCGTTGACCCGCTGCGCCTCGTCGACCAGGTCGGCAATATGCGCGCGGCCCTTGTCGGTGATCGTGACGACGACCTTCCGCTTGTCCCCCGCGTCCGTTGCCTTGCGCACCAGCCCTTCGGCGACCGCGCGGTCGACCAGCCGGGTGGTCGACGACTGCTCGACCAGAATGCCCTCCGACAGCTCGCCGATGGTCATGCCGTCGCTGTCCCAGAGCAGTCCCAGCAGCCGCCAGCGGCGCACCGGCACGCCCCGCCGCCGCAGGTTGTCGTAAAATTCGGCGCTGATGATGTGGCTCGCCCGCGCCAGCAGGTAGGGAAGCAACCGGTCGTGCAGCGTTGGTGTCTTCGTCACTTGTGCAGGCCTTGTATCGGTGCGGCGGGCCGCGGCGGGGGCGTGGATTTCTGGCATTGACGGACCATCCCCTCAAGCATACCATTTCTATGCATTTGCATACGTTAACGCTTGGTGAGGGGCTAGCATGGCACGCCAGCAGACAACCAGCGAAAAGCAGTTCCGCCTGTACGAGCGCGGTTTCCTCAAACGCCTGGCACGGGACTGGTTCGTCCTCCGCTATCTCTGGCGCATCACCTGGCTCTGGCTGACCGTCGGCGGAAAACTCCGGCGGGAAAAGCGCAAGGCCCAGCGCGAGGGGCGCGTGCTCTACCTCGACACCCTGATGGGGGGCGGCAACACATGAGCAAGCTCAAGCGCACGCCGCCGCCGGCCGACTATCCCTTCGCCTACAAGGTGCCGCCCCGCCGCTCGGGCAACGAGATCAACGGGCGGGGGCGGCGCGACTTCTTCCAGCCCGAGCAGGTGTTCCACAACACCGGACGCGGAACCGGCCGCCACGAGCTCGACTGGGCGGCGATGGACATGTTCTTCAACCTGACCAACCCCTGGGCGATGTTCTGGGAGAACCTCAAGGCGGTTTGGGAGCGGCGCAAGGCCGCCGGGCCGGTGACGGGCGAGCCCATCGC
The DNA here is from genome assembly GCA_947259335.1 of uncultured Alphaproteobacteria bacterium. GTDB lineage: Bacteria > Pseudomonadota > Alphaproteobacteria > Bin65 > Bin65 > CAMYMQ01. Next base: position 13,299 of record CAMYMQ010000122.1, read on the forward strand.
GGTCGACGATCCCAAGGCCATGGCCGACCGGGTCAAGGCGAAGGCGCGCGAGATCGGCATCGATCTGGTCGGGGTCGCGGAATATCGCGACGAGGATCAGCTCGCCGGCATCACCTTCCCGTACAAGTACGCCATCTGCCTGGGCCACGCGATGGACCGGGAGGAGGCGCTCTACGTGCCCTACAAGCGGGGCGCGACCGAGGTGATGCGCACCTACCGGGTCGGCAACGAGATGGCCAACAAGCTCGCCAAATACGTTCGCTCGCTGGGCTGGCAGGCGGAGGCCTACGGCATCGGCGAGGACCTGATGCAGATTCCGCAGGCGATCCGCGCCGGACTCGGCCAGCTCGGCAAGCACGGCTCGGTCATCTCGATGGAGCATGGCTCGAACTTCCGGCTGACCTGCGTGCTGACCGACCTGCCGCTGGCGCTGGACGAACCGGTCGACATCGGCGTCGAGGACCTGTGCGCGACCTGCCGGCGCTGCACGACCGACTGCCCGCCGGCGGCGATCTCGGATTCCAAGCAATGGGTCCGCGGCGTGGAGAAGTGGTACGTCGATTTCGACAAGTGCATTCCGTACTTCACCCACACCCACGGCTGCGGCGTGTGCCTCGAAGTCTGCCCGTGGTCCGAGCCGGGGCGGGGGCGGCTACTGTCCCAAAAACTGCTGGCGAAACGCACCGACGCCCGAGTGGCGGCTGCGGAATAATCCGGGAGACCGGAGTTGCGCGCCGGCCGAATTCGCGCGCAAATAGTCCAAGTTCAGACCAAACTGGGAGAGCAATCATGAAACGAATTGCAGTGGCAACGGTGGCGCTCACCGCCCTTTCGGGCACCGCGCCCGCGATGGGCGCGGAGACCGTGTTCAACTGGTCGTCCTTCATCCCCTGGGTCCATCCGGTCAACAAGGCGCTCTACATTCCGTGGATCGAGGCGGTCGAGAAGGCGACCGAGGGCCGCGTGAAGTTCAACCGGCTGCCCAAGCCCGTAACCGCGCCGCGCGGACACCACGATGCGGTGCGGACCGGACAGGCCGATGCCGCCTTCATGGTTCACGGCTATCTCGCCAAGCGGTTCGCGGCCTATCAGTTCGCCAGCTTCCCGTTCCTCGGCGACGACGCCGTGATCGCTTCGGTCGCCCTCCAGCGGACCCACGACAAGTTCTTCGCGGGCAAGGGCTACTACAAGGGCGTCAAGCTGGTCGGCCTGCACACCCACGGTCCGGGCCACTTCTACATGCGGACCAAGCACGTCACGACCCCCGCCGACCTCAAGGGCGTGAAGATCCGCACCGGCGGGCCGGTGCCGCTGGCGATGGTCGAGCACATGGGGGCCGTATCGGTGCGCCAGCCGGTGACCAAGGCCTACGAACTGCTCGCGCAGGGCGTGGTCGACGGCATCACCTTTCCCTGGGAATCGGTGACCAGCTTCCGGATCACCAAGCTGGTGCCCTTCGCAACGGAAGTTCCGGGCGGGCTCTACAGCGCCAGCATGTACCTGATCCTGAGCGAGAAGAAGTACGACGGCCTGTCGGACGCCGACAAGAAGGCGATGGCGCCGTTCATGGGCGAGAACTACTCGCGGCATGCCGGGGCGGCCTGGAACAAGGTCAACGCCCGAGGACGGGCGGTGGCCCTGAAAGCCGGTTCCAAGATCATCGACGCACCCGCTCCGGTGGTTGCCGCCGTGAAGCAGGTCAACGACCGGCTCGAGAAGGCGTATATCGCGGACGCCGCCAAGCTCGGGCTCGACGGGGCCGCCGTGCTCGGCTATTTCCGGGCGCAGGCCAAGGCGGTCGCCGGCAAGTAAAGCGAGAACGCGCCCGGCGACGGGCAGGGTGCCGCCGGCAGGCGGCACCCTGAAGCGACGCCTGCCCCACGGTACTGCCCAGGGGAGGGGCCGTGACAGTGAGCGAAGCGGGGATGCTCCATCCCGAGATCGAGCGTCTCGACCGCGACGACATCCTGGAAATCCAGCGAGACAAGCTGGTTCGGCTGGGCAAGCGCCTGGCCGGCTCGCTGGAATGGTCCGCCCATTTCCGGGCCCACGGCATGAACCCGCGCGATCTGGGCGATCCGCAGGGCTTCGCCGCGGCGCCGATGCTGACCGCGGGTGACCTGGAGGCGCGTGCGCCTTTCCCGATGCTCACCGCGCAGCCGCACCAGGTCGCGCGTTTCTTCGCCGCCTTTGGCGGGGCAGGCGCGCCCGTGCTGTCCGGCTACACCGAGAGGGATCACGACCGGACGCTCGCCCGGCAGATGGCGCGGCTGCTCCATTGCGTCGGCGTGCGGCCGGGGGACCGGGCCTATCAAGGCTACGGCTATGCCCTCGATATCGAGGGCGCGGCTTTCGATGCCGGGTTCCGCGCGCTCGGCGCGACCGTCTTTCCGGTCGGGCCGGGCCGGGAGGATCTGGCGGCGCAGTGGATGAGGGACCTGGAATGGACCGTCGCGGCGCTGCCGCTGGCCGGGCTTTCGGACCTGATCCGGACCGCGCGGAGGCAGGGTGTCGACCCGGGCCGGGACTGGCGCTTGCGGCGGACCCTGTCGGTTCTCGAGGCCGGCGCCGTGCCCGATCGGGATGATTTCCTTGAGGCCCTGCCTGCCGGCTTCGCGGCCCACGCCGTCTGGGGCCGGACGGAGCTGGGCGGACCGGTCCTCACGGTGGCCTGTCCGCACGCCCGGTCCGAAGGCGAGATGCATCTGTTCAACGAGGACAGCATCGTCACCGAGATCCTGACGCCGGATGGGCGAACCCCTGCGGGCCCCGGCGAGGAGGGTGAACTCGTGGTGACGACCCTGGACAAGGAGGCGTCGCCCCTCGTCCGGTTCCGCACGGGAGCCCTCGCGCGTCTGTCGGACCGGCCCTTCGACTGCGCCTGCGGCCGGATCGGGATGCCGCTCGTCCGGATCGCCGTGGGTGCGGCGCAACGCAATTGCCCCTGACGGCAACGAAGGGCTAGGGTCGGCCTGTTTCAGCCTGAAAGGATCCCCGATGCCGCCGTTTCCCGCCGACCATGTGGGCAGCCTTCTGCGCCCCGACGCCCTGAAGGATGCGCGCGAGCGTTTCCTCGGCGTCCAGACCGCCGACTCCCACCTCGGGCCCCACGACAACGCCGACCTGCGGGCCGTCGAGGATGCCTGTATCCGGGAGGTGGTGGCGCTGCAGGAGGATGTCGGCCTGAAGGTCGTGACCGACGGCGAGTTCCGCCGGCGGAGCTGGTGGCTGGAGCTGCTGCTCGGCTGGGAGGGGACTTCCGCCCACCGCACCGGGACGACGGATTTCACCTGGAAGATGAAGGACGGCAGCGAGGCGCCGTTCTCGCGCTTCTGGGTCGACGGTCCGATCCGGTGGCGGGAAAGCTCGGTCGTGCGCGCCTTCGAGTTCCTGCGGGACACCACGAGCGTCACGCCCAAGGTGACCCTGCCGGCGCCGATCATCCTGCACATGTATGGCGGCGGCGACGCCGGTATTCGCGAAGGCCACTACGACGATATCGAGGAGTTCTGGGCCGACCTGACCGCTGCCTACCGCCAGGAGATCGCGGCCCTGGTCGAGGCCGGCGCGCGCTACATCCAGCTCGACGACACCTCGATCGCCTTCCTGTGCGACGAGACCCACCGGGCCACGGTGCGGAGCTGGGGCCACGACCCGGACGCCCAGTTGCGCGACTATGCCCGGCGCATCAATGCCGTGCTCGACGGCCGGCCCGAAGGCGTCACCGTCACGATGCACCAATGCCGCGGCAACCGCGAGGGCAACTGGGCCGCCAAGGGCGGCTACGAAGCGGTCGCCGACGTCCTGTTCAACGGGATCGACGTCGACGGCTATTTCCTGGAATACGACACCGACCGCGCCGGCGGGTTCGAGCCGCTGCGCCAATTGCCGAAAGGCGACAAGGCGGTGGTCCTCGGGCTCGTCTCGACCAAGACGCCGGAGCTGGAGCCGGCCGACCTGCTCAGGCGCCGGATCGACGAGGCGGCGCGCCATGCGCCGCTCGACCAGCTTCGGCTCAGTCCGCAATGCGGCTTTGCAAGCTCGATCCGGGGCAATCCGTTGACCCCGGACGATCAGCGCGCCAAGCTCGCCCGCGTCGTCGAAGTCGCGGCAGACGTCTGGGGGTGAGCCCCATCGCCCCATCGCCCCATCGCCCCATCGCCCCATCGCCCCGGCGGCATGGGGAAAACCTGAGCATCGACAGAAATTGCCGGCGGCCCGGTAAGGCGCCGGCTCGGAGCGTTTGAACGGATGACAGTCACCAGGGACACCGGCGCGAGGCCCTTCGCGATCATTGGCGGGGGTGGCCCGGTCGGCATGGTCATTGCGCTGGAACTGGCCCGGCGCGGCATCCGCAGCGTCTTGCTGAACGACCGGCCCGGGCCGACCGAATGGCCCAAGGCCAACGCGACCAGCCCGCGGTCGATGGAGCACCTGCGGCGGCTCGGCGTCGCCGAACGGTTCCGCCGCATGGCGCTGCCGGCCGACTATCCCTGCGACGTGACCTATTTCACCCGTTTCTCCGGCCATGAGCTCGGCCGGCTGCGGATGCCGGGTTGGGGCGCGGCGGTCGAGCAGACGAGGCGGGGCGAGGGGCCCTGGCCGGGACCGGAGCCCGCCAACAGGGGCTCGCAACTGTTCCTGGAACAGGCGCTGTTCGACCGGCTGGCCGATTTCCCGGAGATCGACGTCCGCTTCGGCTGGCGGCTGGAGGGCTTTACCGATCGCGGCGACGGGGTCGAGGCGCGCGCGATCGAGATCGCCTCGGGCCAGGAGCAAGTCATCGAGGCCGACTATCTGGTCGGCTGCGACGGCGGCGGCAGCCGCGTGCGCAAGGCGCTGGGCATCGAGCTGGAGGGCGACGCCGGGGTCGTGCGGCCCTTCTTCGGCGGCTCGATGGTCTCGGCCTTCGTCCGGCAGGGCCCGATCGATGGCATGGGCTGGCCGGACCGGTCGTGGCAGTACTGGATCGTCACGCCCGAGATCCGCGCCCTGTGCTGCGCGATCGACGGCGGCGACCGCTATGTCTGGCAGATCCAGCTGCCCCAGGAGCGGCCGCTCGACGAGGCCTATGTCCGCGAGATGGTGGAGCGCGCGCTGGGCGGGCCGGCGCTGCGCGAGGTGATCTCCTTCGTGCCCTGGACCGCCGGCTACCGGCTGCTCGCGCAGCATTACGGCAAGGGGCGGGTGTGGCTCGCCGGCGATGCCGTCCACCTGTTCACGCCGACCGGCGGGCTGGGCATGAACACGGGGCTCGACGACGCGGTGAACCTCGCCTGGAAGCTGGCGGCCGTTGCCCGGGGCTGGGCCGGCCCGCACCTGCTCGACAGCTACGAGACCGACCGCCGGGCGATCGGCGCCCGCAATCTCGACTGGTCCAAGCGGTTCGCCGATTCGGTCGGCGGCACCACGGTCAGCGCCGGGTTCGAGGCCGATACCGAGGCCGCGGCCGAGGAGAGGGCGGCGGTCGGCGCCAAGCTGGTCGAGCATGCGCGGTACGAATTCTTGATTCCCGGCATCCATCTGGGCTTCCGCTACGAGGGCTCGCCGCTGGTCTGGGCCGACGGCACGCCCGAGCCGCCCGATCCCGCCGCGACCTACGAGCAGACGGCGCGACCCGGCCATCGCGCGCCCCATGTCTGGCTGGACGGCGATACCGCCTTGTTCGACCGGTTGGGCGAGGACTTTACCCTGCTGAACCTGGGCGGAAACGCGGCGCCCGTCGAGGCGATCCGCGCGGGCTTCGCGGCGCGCGGCGTGCCACTCGCCGTGCTCGAGCTCGGCGATCCCGCCGTCCGCGCTCTCTATGGCCGGGATCTCGCGCTCGTCGGACCGGACCAGATCGTCCATTGGCGCGGCGAC
>CAMYMQ010000123.1 GCA_947259335.1 uncultured Alphaproteobacteria bacterium
AAGGACGCCGCGGCCCGGCCGGTCGACCTGGTCATGGCCGGCATCGTGGGCGCCGCCGGCCTGGCGCCGACCCTCGAAGCGATCCGACAGGGCGCCGTGGTCGCACTGGCCAACAAGGAGACCCTCGTCTGTGCCGGCGAACTGGTGCTCGACGAGATCCGGCAGCACGGTGCGACCCTGTTGCCGGTCGATTCCGAACACAACGCCATCTTCCAGGTCTTCGATTTCGATCAGGCGGACCGTGTGTCGCGGATCATCCTCACCGCCTCGGGCGGTCCGTTCCGGGCCTGGAGCCGGGAAGAGATGGCGGCGGCGTCCCCGGAACAGGCCGTCGCCCACCCGAACTGGTCGATGGGCGCGAAGATTTCGGTCGATTCGGCGACCCTGATGAACAAGGGGCTCGAGGTCATCGAGGCCTTCTACCTGTTTCCCGTGACCCGCGAGCAGATCGACGTCGTCGTCCATCCGCAGTCCGTCATCCACAGCATGGTGGAATATGTCGACGGATCGGTCCTGGCTCAGCTCGGCTCGCCGGACATGCGCACCCCGATCGCCTACGCCATGGGCTGGCCGAAGCGGCTGCCCGCGCCGTCGGAGCGGCTCGATTTCGGGACGCTGGGCGCGCTCACCTTCGAAGCGCCCGATCTGGAGCGGTTTCCGGCGCTGCGCCTGGCCCTGGATGCGCTCAAGGCCGGCGGATCGGCCCCGACCGTCCTCAACGCGGCCAACGAGATCGCCGTCCAGGCCTTCCTCGGCGGCCGCATCGGCTTCCTGGACATCGCCGCGGCCGTCGAACGGACGCTGGAATCCTCGAATGCGCCGCCGATCGTCTGCCTCGACGACGTGGCGGCCGTAGACGAGGCGGCGCGGGTAAAGGCAGAAGAGGTGGTTGCCCTACTCGAGCGCAAGGTGTAGTTAGGAAATTATCAACTAGTTTCCGTGACTTATTAAGCATAACTGTAAACTCCGGGCGCGGTGCAGCAGATGGAATTCCTGTCTCCTCTTTGGAACTATGTGCTTCCCTTTCTCGTCATCTTGACGATCCTCGTGTTCGTTCACGAGGCGGGGCACTATCTGGTCGCACGGCGCTGCGGCGTTAAGATCGAGACCTTCTCGATCGGCTTCGGCCCCGAACTGTTCGGCTGGAACGACAAGAATGGGACCCGCTGGAAGTTCAGCATGATTCCGCTGGGCGGCTACGTGAAGATGTTCGGCGATGCCGACGCGGCCAGTTCGCCCAACAAGGATACCTTCAAGCTTACCGCCGAAGAGCGGAAACTATCCTTTTATCACAAGCCCTTGGGCCAACGCGCCGCGATCGTCTTCGCCGGCCCGTTCGTCAACTTCCTGTTCGCGATCATCGTTCTGACGGCGCTGTTCTCGACCTTTGGCCAGCCCTATACCCCGGCGGTGATCGGCACCGTGTTCGAGGACAAGGCCGCGGCCCAGGCCGGGCTCAAGCCGGGCGACAAGATCGTGGCGGTCAACGGCCGGTCGGTCGAACGCTTCGAGGAGGTCCTCCAGTTCATCGCGCTCCGGCCCGGCGAGTCCGTCAGCCTGCGCATCGAACGCGACGGCGCTTTGCAGACCATGACGTTGACCGCGGGCAGCCGGGAGTTCAAGGACGGCCACGGCAACGTCCGGATCATCGGCGACCTCGGCGCCTGGCGCATGGTCGAACCGGTTGCCGGCCGCGTGCTCGAGGACAGTGCCGCCGCCAAGGGCGGGCTCAAGCCGGGGGACCGCTTCGTCGAGATCGACGGCAAGAAGATCTACAGTTTCCAGGACGTCCACCGGATGATTCTGGCCCGTCCGGGGGTCGATACGTCGATCGTCGTCGAGCGGGAAGGGCAGCGTATCCCGCTTAGGGTCACCCCGGCGGTCCGCGAAACCAAGGACAAGACCGGAGCGGTCAAGCGCACGGGATTGATCGGCGTCGGCGCGGTGCAGGCACCGCGGCAGCGCTTCGATCCCGCGACGGCGGCCTGGCAGGCCCTCAAGGAGACCTACGCGATCACGTTGGCCACCGGCAAGGCGATCGGCCAGATGGTTTCCGGCAGCCGGACGGTGCGCGACCTGGGCGGTCCGCTGCGCATTGCCGAGATGTCGGGCAACATGGCGCAGAACGGTCTCTATGCGTTTATCTGGTTCCTGGGCGTGCTTTCGCTCCACCTTTGCCTGATCAACCTGTTGCCCGTGCCGATGCTCGATGGCGGCCATCTGCTTTTCTACGGTTTTGAAGCGGTTCGGGGCAGACCGCTCGGTCCAAAAGCGCAGGAATATGGTTTTCGAATTGGTCTGGCTCTGGTATTAACGCTCATGGTCGTCGTCACTTGGAATGATTTGGTTCATCTTCGAGTGGTCGATTTCATCAAGAGTCTCATCACCTAAGTCGCGTTTGAACCTTGGGGAGAGGTTTCAGGCGAGGCAGGGAGGGGGGTACACGTGCGGGCTTGGATTGTCGGACTGATTGCGATTATCGCAGCGTTCGGCGTATGGCCGACCGGGCAGGCAGAAGCGCAGGGCCGAGGCGTCGTCATCCAGAATATCGTGGTGGAAGGCACGCGCCGAATCGATCCGCAGACGATCGGCACGTACCTGAAAGTCCGCGTCGGTGACCGTTTCGACCAGGGTAAACTCGACGATTCGCTGAAGGCGCTCTACGCGAGCGGCCTTTTCCGAGACGTCAGTTTCCGGCGCGAAGGCGGCACGCTGGTCATTCGCATCGTTGAAAACCCCGTCATCAACCGCGTCGCCTTCGAGGGCAACCGGAAGCTGGACGACGGCGAACTGCGCGGTGAAATCGACCTGCGCCCACGCTCCGTCTATTCGCGGCAGAAGATCCAGGACGCGGTCCGGAAGATCCTGGCCGCCTATCGGGCCCGCGGGCGCTTTGCCGCCACGGTCAATCCCAAGGTCATCGCGCGGACCCAGAACCGCGTCGATCTCGTCTTCGAGATCAGCGAAGGTCCCAAGACCCTCGTTCAGCGCGTCAGCTTCATCGGCAACCGGACCTATTCGGACTCCACCCTGCGCGAGTCCGTCAGCACCAAGGAAACGGCGCTGTGGCGGCTGTTGGGGTCGTCCGACGTCTATGACCCGGCCAAGCTGAAGCGCGACCAGGAGCTCCTGCGCCGCTTCTACTTCGAGCGCGGCTTCGCCGAGTTCCGCGTCCTCTCGGCCGTCGCCGAGCTCTCGCCCGACCGCCAGGGTTTCTTCGTAACCTTCACGGTGAGCGAGGGTCCGCGGTACCGGTTCGGCAAGATCGAGGTCGTCACCGAACTGCGGCGGGTCCAGGTCAACACCCTGCGCAGCGAGCTGAAAGTCAGCAGCGGCGCCCGGTTCAATGCCGAGAAGGTTCAGGACACCGTGGTCGCGCTGACCAACGTGGCCGGCAACCACGGCTATGCCTTCGTGCGGGTCGTACCGCGCACCCGGGTCAATCGCGAGACCCGTACCGTCGACGTCACCTTCACCGTCCAGGAAGGCCCCAAGGTCTTCGTGGAGAGGATCGAGATCGTCGGCAACATCCGGACCCGCGATGCGGTAATCCGGCGTGAAATCCTGATTGCCGAAGGCGACGCCTTCAACACGACCAAGATCCGCCTGTCGCGGCGGCGGCTCGTCAACCTCGGCTTCTTCGAGAAGGTCGAGATTTCGAACCGGGTCGGCTCGGCGCCGGACCAGATGATCCTCACGATCAAGGTCGACGAGAAGGCGACCGGCGAGTTGTCGCTGGGTGCCGGCTTCTCGACCCAGGACGGTCCTCTGGGCACGATCGGCATGCGCGAGAAGAACTTCATGGGGCGCGGCCAGGATCTCAGCCTGTCGTTCCTGATATCGTTCCGGCAGACCAACCTGAACCTGAGCTTCACCGAGCCCTACTTCCTCAACAGGAACCTCTCGGCGGGCTTCGACCTGTTCCGCAAGACCAGCAACTATTCCGACGAAAGCAACTTCGACACGCGCGAAGTCGGCGCCAGGTTGCGTTTCTCGTACCGGATCACCGAGTATCTGAAGCAGAACTGGACCTATGCGCTCGAGCACAAGTCCATCACCAACGTGCCGGCCACCGCCTCGCCCTTCATCATTCGCGAGGTCGGCTCGACCACGACGTCCTCAGTGACGATGGGCCTGGTCCACGATACCCGCGACAACCGGTTCGACCCGACCGACGGCTATGTCATCTCGGTGAGCAACTCGGTCGCGGGCCTGGGCGGATCCGAGCGTTTCTTCCAGACCGTCGCCAAGGCCGGCTACTGGTATTCGGTGTCACCGGGCTGGGTGTTCAACGTCCTGGGTGAAGCCGGCAACATCTTCGGCATGGGCGAGGACGTTCACCTGCAGAACCGCTTCTTCGTCGGCGGTAACAACTTCCGTGGCTTCAAATTCGGCGGCATCGGCCCGCGCGATCGCCTGACCGGTGATGCGCTGGGTGCCAACCACTACTGGATCGTCACTGCGGAAATGGCCTTCCCCCTCGGCCTGCCGAAGGAATTCGGCATCAACGGGCGTGTGTTCACAGACGTTGGCAGCGCCTTCGGAATCGACGTCAGCGGCCCGCGACTGATGGATTCGTCTTCACCGCGCGTATCGGTCGGCGTCGGCGTCTCCTGGCGGTCTCCGCTCGGACCGCTTCGCTTCGATCTCGGCTTCCCGATCTTCAAGCAAGAGGGGGATCGTACGCAGCTCATCAACTTCAGGTTCGGAACCAGGTTCTAACACATGAACATGACCAGGCTTCGTGCCCTGGCGGTGCTGATAGCGGCGCCGGGGCTTCTTTTCTTGCCGGCAAGCGGCGTCGCACAGAGCAAGAAACCCGCTCTGTCGATCGCGGTCGTCGACGTCACCAAACTCTTGCGAGACTCCAAGGGCATGAAGGCCGTCCGCGACGAGGCGGAAAAGATTCAGAAAAAGTTCAAGGCCGACTACTCGGACGACGTCAAACAGCTTCAGGCCGAAGAGCAAAAGCTGCGCAAGGAACAACCCAACATTACCGGGGCGCAGTTCGAGCGTCGCCGCCAAGGGCTGGGCCGTCAGTATGTCGCCCTGCAGCGCAAGCGCCAGCTCCAGGGCCGGCTGCTCAATGCCGCCTATCAGAAGGCGCTGGGCCGGTTCCGCGAGGAAATCGTCATCGTCGTCAAGGCCTTGTCGGTGGAAGCGGGCTATACGCTTGTTCTCAACCAGGCGACGACCATCCACGTCGCGCCTCAGTTCGACATCACCGACACGGTACTCGCGCGCCTGAACAAGCGGCTGCCGAAAATCGACTTCAAGGTCGAAGGCGTCAACGCCAAGAAAGCGGCGCCCAAGCGCAACAACAAGAAGTAGTGAGCGGGCCGGCATTTCGCCGGTTTCGCGAAACCCGAAATCCGGGCATCGACCGCGGCACGGATAATTTGGTTCGGCGAGCGCGCCGGCGAGGTTGAATGATGGCCATCACCGCGGCGACGGTTCACACAGCGCCCTATGAAATCGATGTCCGGCGGATCATGGAGGTCCTGCCGCATCGCTACCCGTTCCTGATGATCGACAAGCTGATCGACATCCGGAAGGGCGAGAGCGCGACCGGCGTCAAGAATGTCTCGATCAACGAGCCCTTTTTCCAAGGTCACTTTCCCGGCGCGCCCATCCTGCCCGGGGTGTTGCTGATCGAAGCGATGGCGCAGACGGCGGCCGCCCTGGTTGTCGAATCGCTGGGCCCCGACATGGAAGGCAAGCTGGTCTATTTCATGTCGGTGGAAAACGCGCGCTTCCGCAAGCCGGTCTTTCCGGGCGACCAGGTCATGGTCCATACCTCCCGCAAGCACGCGCGCGGCCGCGCCTGGAAATTCAACGGCGAATGCAAGGTCGGCGATGACGTCGCCGCCGAGGCCGTGTTCTGCGCCATGATCGTCGACCGCTAGATGGGGAACGTTCACCCGACCGCGATCGTGGAGGACGGCGCCAGGATCGACGACAACGCCGTCGTCGGGCCGTACTGCATCCTGGGTCCGAACGTCGAACTCGCCGCGGGCGTGGAGCTTATGTCCCACGTCGTCATCGCCGGCCATACCAGTATCGGCCCGGGCACCCGCATCTTTCCCCATGCCTGCATCGGGCTGCCGCCTCAGGACCTTAAGTACAAGGGCGAGAAGACCTCCCTGGTTATCGGCTCGAACAACATCATCCGCGAACACGCCACGCTCCATCCGGGCACGGCGAGCGGCAAGGGCGAAACCCGGGTCGGCGACAACTGCCTGTTCATGGTCAATACCCATGTTGCCCATGACAGCCGCGTCGGCAACAACGTCATCATGGCGAACAACGCCGTCATGGGCGGTCACGCCTCGATCGACGACTTCGCCATCATCGGCGGCAACTCGGCGGTCCAGCAGTTCGTCCGGATCGGTAAGCACTGCATGATCGGCGGCATGTGCGGCTGCGACTCGGATGTGATCCCCTACAGTTCCGTCGCCGGCCTGCGTGAAGGCCTGGCCGGCCTCAACCTGATCGGCTTGCGCCGGCGCGGATTCACCCGCGAGGAGATCCACAATCTGCGCCGCGCCTACCGCATGATGTTCGCCGCCGAGGGCACGCTGACCGAACGGGTCAACGACGTCGCCGAGATGTTCTCCGGCTCCGCCCTGGTCATGGAGGTGATCGACTTCATCCGCGCCGACGCCTCCCGGCCGATCATGCAGCCCGCTTATGGCAAGAGCGCCTAAGCTCGGCATCATCGCCGGGGGCGGCGCCTATCCCGCACAGATCATCGCCGCCTGTCAGCAACAGGGGCGTCCCTTCCATGTCCTCGCGCTGGAAGGTCAGGCCGATCATCCCGCCATCGAGTCCGTCCCCCATACCCGCATTCGGCTCGGCGCTGCCGGCGAGGCCGAGCGCGTGCTGCGGGAGGAAGGCTGCGAGGACGTGATCCTGGCAGGCCACGTCCGGCGCCCCTCGCTGCGGGAAATCCGGCCCGACGCCCGCGCGGCGAAGGTCCTGATGAAGGCGTCGATGAAGGCGTGGGGTGACGACGGCCTGCTCAGCGCGATCATCCGGGAATTCGAGAAGTCAGGCTTCCGCGTCGTGGGGGTCGAGGCGATCCTCGATGACCTGCTCGCGCCGGAAGGGCAGATCGGCCGGCACAAGCCCGATGCCGAGGCCGAGACGGACATCGCGCGCGGTATCGAGGTCGCCCGGGGATTGGGAGCGCTCGACGTTGGCCAGTCCGTCGTCGTCCAGCAAGGCATCGTTCTCGGCGTCGAGGCGATCGAGGGCACCGACGCGCTGATCGAGCGGTGCGGCGCCCTGCGCCGCGAGGGCCCCGGGGGCGTGCTGGTCAAACTGGCCAAGCCCGGTCAGGACCGGCGGGTGGACCTGCCGACCATCGGCCTGGACACCGTGCGCGGGGCGCACGCCGCCGGGTTGCGCGGCATCGCCGTGGAGGCGGGGGGAACCCAGATCATCGACCGCGCCGCGGTGACGGACGCGGCGGACGCCGCCGGCCTGTTCCTGGTCGGCGTCAGGCCGAGTTGAGCGATGGCTCCTGGCGCCTCCTCACCGGACGGCCCGCTGATCTATATCGGCGTCGGCGAACCCTCGGGCGATCAGCTCGGTTCGCATCTCGTGACGGCGCTGCGGGAACAGACCGGCGGCGCGGTGCGCTTCGCCGGCCTGGCCGGGCCGCGCATGGCCGCGCTGGGCCTCGAGTCGCTGTTTCCGATCGACGACCTGTCGGTCATGGGCCTCGAGTTTCTGCCCAAGCTGCGCCTGATCCTCGGCCGGATCCGGGAAGTGGCCGACGACGCCCGGACCGTGCGTCCGGACTGCGTGATTCTCATCGATTCCCAGGGATTTTCCTACCGCGTCGCCAAACGGCTGCGGGATTCGGGCATCCCGGTCATCCAATATGTCGCCCCGACGGTCTGGGCCTGGAACGAACGCCGGGCGGCGCGGGTCGCGAAATGTCTCGACCACCTGCTGACGATCTTTCCGTTCGAGGCGCCGTATTTCGAACGCCACGGCCTGGCCACGACCTTCGTCGGCCACCCCGCGGCGGAACACGCCGACACTTCGGTCGACGGCCGTGGCCTACGCCGCCGCCTGGGACTGGACACTGAAACCCCGGTGCTGTGCGTGCTGCCGGGCAGCCGCCACAGCGAGATCCGCCGCCACGGGCCGCTCTTCGCCCAGGCGCTGGCGCCCGTCGCGAAGGCCGTGCCGGGCCTGCATTGCCTGGTGCCGACCGTGCCCAACGTGGCCGACATGGTCGAGGAGGCGGCGCGCAGCTGGCCGGTTCCGGTCACCCTGATCCGGGAGCCATCGGAAAAGTACCAGGCCTTTGCCGCGGCGGACGCGGCGCTGGCCGCCTCCGGCACGGCAACGGTCGAACTGGCCTTCGCCGACGTCCCCACCGTGGTCGCCTACAAGCTGCGCTGGCACGCCGCCCAGGTGGGCCGGATGATCCTGAAGACGCCCTTCGTGTGCGCGGTGAACGTGGTCATGAACCGGGAGGTCATGCCGGAGTTCGTCCTCGATCGCTGCGATCCGGCCGGCATCGCCGACGCGGTCACGGCGCTGCTGACCGACCGGTCGACAGTCATGGTTCAGCGCCGCTATCTTGGCGAGGCGCGGCAGCGCCTGCGGGCCGGAACCGAGAAGCCCAGCGCCATCGCCGCGCGCACCATCGTGTCGCTGATCCGGAACAACGGGAACAAGGCCCAGACCACATGAGCGAACAGACTGCTTCGAACGGCCAGTTCAGGCTGCTCCATACCATGCTGCGGGTGAAGGATCTCGATGCGTCGGTCGACTTCTACACCCGCCACCTCGGCATGAAGGTACTGCGCCGGAAGGATTTTCCCGGTGGCGAGTTCACCCTGACGTTTCTCGGCTATGGCGACGAGGCCGATCACACGGTGCTCGAACTGACCCACAACTGGGGCCAGAAGGAGCCGTACGACATGGGCAATGCCTACGGCCATATCGCCATCGGCGTGCCGGACATCTATGGCGCGTGCGAGAAATTGGCGAAGGACGGCGTTTCCATCCCGCGACCCCCGGGTCCCATGGCGCACGGCGGCAGCGTGATCGCTTTCATCGAGGACCCCGACGGCTACAAGGTCGAGCTGATCGAGCGTTCCTAGCCAACACCGCCCCGAATGAAAAAGGCCCCGCACAATGGCGGGGCCTTTTCCGTGAATGCTCGCGGCGCGAAGGCGTCTAGCTGCGCTCCTCGATCGGAACATAGGGCCGCTTGGGCTCGCCGGTGTAAAGCTGGCGGGGACGTCCGATCTTCTGGACCGGATCCTCGATCATCTCGCGCCACTGGGCGATCCAGCCGACCGTGCGCGCCAGGGCGAACAGCACCGTGAACATCGAGGTCGGGAAGCCCATCGCCTGGAGAATGATGCCCGAATAGAAGTCGACATTCGGGAACAGCTTCTTGTCGGTGAAATACTCGTCCTCGAGCGCGATCCGCTCCAGCTCCATGGCCAGCTCGAGCAGCGGCTCGTCGCGCTTGCCGAGCTCGTCGAGCACGTCGTGGGCGGACTGGCGCAGCACCGAGGCGCGGGGATCGTAGTTCTTGTAGACCCGGTGGCCGAAGCCCATCAGGCGGAACGGATCGTCCTTGTCCTTGGCGCGCTTGATGAACTCCGGGATCCGCTCCTTCGAGCCGATCTCCTGGAGCATGGTCAGCACCGCCTCGTTGGCGCCGCCGTGGGCGGGACCCCAGAGCGAGGCAATGCCGGCCGCGATACAGGCAAAAGGATTGGCCCCCGACGAGCCGGCCAGGCGGACGGTCGAGGTCGACGCGTTCTGCTCGTGGTCGGCGTGGAGGATGAAGATCCGGTCCATCGCCTTGGCGAGGGTCGGGCTGACCTTATACTCCTCGCAGGGCACCGAGAACATCATGTGCAGGAAGTTCTCGGCATAGCTCAGGTCGTTGCGCGGATACACGAAGGGCTGGCCGATCGAGTACTTGTAGGCCATCGCCGAAATGGTCGGCATCTTCGCGATCAGGCGGTGCGAGGCGACCATCCGCTGGTACGGGTCGTTGATGTCGGTGCTGTCGTGATAGAAGGCCGACATGGCGCCGACGACGCCGACCATGATCGCCATCGGATGCGCGTCGCGGCGGAAGCCCCGGAAGAACGAGGTCATCTGCTCGTGCAACATCGTGTGCAGGGTGATCGTGTTCTCGAAGTCGACCTTCTGCTGCTTGTTCGGCAGCTTGTCGTAGAGCAGCAGGTAGCAAACCTCGAGAAAGTCGCTCTTCTCGGCCAGATCCTCGATGGAATAGCCGCGATGGAGCAGGACCCCTTCCTCGCCGTCGATGAAGGTGATGTCCGATTCGCAGCTCGCCGTCGACGTGAAGCCCGGATCGTAGGTGAACATCCCCATCTCGGCATAAAGCCGACGGATATCGATAACCCGCGGTCCGATCGTCGGATGCAGAACCGGCAGAGTCAGGGATTCCCCTGTCTGATTGTCGGTAAGCGTTGCGGTTTCGTTCGTTTGCGCTTTTTCGCTCGCCATGGACCTCTCGCTCATGGATGCTCCCCCGAGACAGCGTCGTCAGCCTGGATATGCCGGTGGATTGCGCCGCGGTTGCGACGACGCCGATTGTGCGGCGCACACTACTATGGCGGTCTTCAAAGAGCAATCCGCAGCGGGCAGGGCTACCCTGCGTGATCGGCGATGCGGGCGAGGCTCTCGTCGCGGCCCAGAACGGCCATAACCTCGAAGATGCCCGGCGAGGCGTTCGAACCCGTCAGCGCCGCGCGCAACGGCTGGGCCACCTTGCCGAGCTTGAGGTCCCCGGCCGCCGCGAACGCGCGGACGGCGGCCTCCAGCGGCTCGGCCGACCAGTCGCCGACGGCTTCCAGGTGCCCCAGGCACCCGGCCAGAATCGCCGGCGCCTCGCCGTCCAGCAGGGATGCGGCCTTGTCGGACAGGGGCAGGGGACGCGCCCGGCAATAGAAGGCGGCGCTTTCCGCCAGCTCGATCAGGGTCTTGGCGCGTTCCTTGAGGCCCGCCATGCCGGCCTCGAGCCGCGCTCGGCAGACGGCACCGGCCTCGACCCCGAGAGCCGCCAGGAAGGGCGCGACGGCCTCGACCAGGCGGGCGTCCTCCGCTTCGCGGATATAGTGGCCGTTGAGATTGCTCAGCTTGGCCATGTCGAAGCGCGACGGCGACCGGCCGATGGCGTCCAGGTCGAACCATTCGATCGCCTGCTCGGTCGAAATGACTTCCTCGTCGCCGTGGGACCAGCCCAGACGGAGCAGATAGTTGCGCACCGCTTCGGGCAGGAACCCCATGTCGCGATAGGCCTCGACGCCGAGCGCGCCGTGCCGCTTGGACATCTTGGCGCCGTCGGGTCCGTGGATCAGGGGAATATGGGCGAATTTCGGCGATTCCCAGCCGAGCGCCCGGTACAGCAGGGTCTGGCGGAAGCTGTTGGTCAGATGGTCGTCGCCGCGGATGATCTGGGTCACGCCCATGTCGTGGTCGTCGACGACGACCGACAGCATGTAGGTCGGACTGCCGTCGGCGCGCAGCAGCACCATGTCGTCGAGCTGGTCGTTGGCGACCCTGACCTCGCCCTGGACCGCGTCGGCGATCACGGTCTCGCCCTCGAGCGGCGCCTTCAGGCGGATCACGGGATCGACGCCGGCGGGCGCCTCTGAGGGATCGCGATCCCGCCAGCGGCCGTCGTAGAGGCGTGCACGGCCCGCCGAGCGGGCTTCCTCGCGCATGGCGGTCAACTCATCCGGGCTCGCGTAGCAGCGGTAGGCCAGGCCCTTGTCGAGCAGGGCCTGGGCGGCGGCGGCGTGAATCGCGGCCCGCTCGGACTGGTAGACCACGTCGCCGTCCCAATCGAGGCCCAGCCAGGCGAGCCCGTCGAGGATGGCCGCCTTGGCCTCGTCGGTCGACCGCGCCCGGTCGGTGTCCTCGATCCGCAACAGGAATCTGCCCCCGCAATGGCGGGCGTAGAGCCAGTTGAACAGCGCCGTCCGGGCGCCGCCGATATGGAGGAAGCCGGTCGGCGAGGGGGCAAAGCGGGTGACGACGGACATGCGGGCCGGATTCGACTAGAGTGAGACGGGGCTGCGCCGCCTGAGCGGCGCGGGGGTGGCTTTTAGCATCGGTGCGCCGTGCACACCACACCGACCGACACCTTCGTCCTGCCGGCGCGGCGGCCCGGTTGGACGCCGGCAGCG
>CAMYMQ010000124.1 GCA_947259335.1 uncultured Alphaproteobacteria bacterium
CACGGCGGCCCGCGCCGCGCGGCGCGACTGGACTGCGGCGCGCCACCCGAACAGGCCGCTCAGGACGGCGCCGAAGGCCAGCACCAGGGCGGCGACGACGAGGGGATGGGACCAGGCGATATCGGGCATGTCGGGGGCGAACACCTTGGAGGAGGGGACGGGAAGCGCCGGGCGCCGATCCCCAAGGTTGGGGCTCGGAATGCGGCAAGATTGCGGATGGCGCGGCGCCGGCGCGCCTTGAGGCCATTGCATTGATCGGCCGAACCGACTAACCGTTGCCCCGCCTTAGCTAATTCTGGGAGGGGGCATGGCAGCCGACCATATCGGCGTCTATCCGGGCACGTTCGATCCGTTGACCAACGGCCATCTGGACATCATCCGGCGCGCCTTGCGCATCTGCGACCGGCTGATCGTCGGGGTCGCCACCAATCCGGGCAAGTCGCCGCTGTTCTCGCTCGACGAGCGGATGGAGATGGTCGAATACGAGGTCGGCCGGATCAACGCGGAAAACGGCGACGGCAAGGCCGAGGTCCGCACCTTCGACGGCCTGCTGATGCATTTTGTCGAGAATTGCGGCGCGGCCATGATCATCCGCGGACTGCGCGCCGTGTCGGACTTCGACTACGAGTTCCAGATGGCCGGGATGAACTCCCGGCTCAACCCGGACATCGAGATGGTCTACCTGATGGCCTCGGAGCACCAGCAGTTCATCGCCGCGCGGCTGGTCCGCGAAATCGCGGCGCTGGGTGGCGACATCCGCAGCTTCGTCCCTGGCAACGTCGCCGAGCGGCTGGAGGCCAAGTTCGTCTGACGCCCGAATTGGCCAGACGCCAAAGTCGCCTGATCCCCAAAGTCGCCTGATCCCCAAATTCGCCGGGTCCCCAAGCTCGCCGGGACCCCAAGCTCGCCGGGATCAAAGCCCTCCGCGAAGCGGCCCGGCCCAAATCCGCGGCAGAGCGTTTCTTGACCCTCCGCAAGCCCCCCCCTATGTTCCGCCCGTTCCCGTTCGGACGGCCCCCGCCGTCCGCCCCGGACGGTCCCCCGCGGACCGAGCGCGCCCATAGCTCAGTTGGTAGAGCAACTGACTTTTAATCAGTGGGTCCCAGGTTCGAATCCTGGTGGGCGCACCAATTTTTTCAATGGGTTGGCTCGAAATCCGGTGGCGCAGAGCAAGCCGGCCCACGTAAGCTTTCCCTTGTTGATATCGGTCTGGAGGCTGATCGGCCGCGGCACTTCGGGTAGGCTCGCCGTGGCCGCACGTTCCGTTACTCTGTGCCGGATCCCTGCGTCAGCGCTCACCCCACCGGATGTGTCATTGCAGCCATGACCCGTGCCTCCCTGACCTCCCTGATCGCCTTTCTTCTCGTTGTCGTCGGCGGGGGTCTGGTCATCGGCTACCTGACGGCGCCGGGCGCCTGGTACGTCCAGCTGGCCAAGCCGTCCTTCAATCCGCCGAGCTGGATCTTCGGGCCCGTGTGGACGGTTCTTTACGTCATGATCGCCGTCGCCGGGTGGCGGGTCTGGGGGCGGGACGGCGCGCGCCTGGCGATGACGCTTTGGGTGGCGCAACTGATCCTCAACTTTCTGTGGTCGCCGGTCTTCTTCGCCGCCCACCGCGTGGACCTCGCGCTCATCGTCATCCTTGTCCTGCTCGCCGTGGTCGTCGCTTTCACAGTCGCGGTCTGGCGGCGGGACCGGGTGTCGGCCGGGCTGTTCGTGCCCTATGCGCTGTGGGTCGCCTTCGCCTCGGCGCTCAATGCGTCGATCTATGCGCTCAACGCCTGAGCGGCGCGGCTCGCCGCTCAGATCGGCAGGCGGCTTTCGTATTTGACCTGTTCCAGCGCGAAGCTCGATTCGATCGAGGCGATGCCGTCGAGGCGGGTGAGCTTTTCCTTGAGGAACCGTTCGTAGGCGACGAGGTCGGGTACGACCACGCGCAGCCAGTAGTCGCGCGGGCCGGTCATCAGATAGCACTCGACGACCTCGGGCCACCGCGCCATCGCGGCCTTGAAGGCGTCGAGCTTCTCGACGTTCTGCCGCTCCAGCTTGATCGACACAAAGACGCTGACGGGCAGGCCGACCTTGGCCTGATCGACCATGGCCGTGTAGCGGACGATCACGCCCTCGGCCTCCAGCCGCCGCATCCGGCGCAGGCAGGGCGTGGCCGACAGGCCCACACGGTCGGACAGGTCCTGGATGGACAGCCGCCCCTCGCCCTGGAGGACGGAGAGGATCTTTCGATCGAGGTCGTCGAGAGTGCGCACGATTGCCTGCCTGTTTCGGCCAAGGATTGGTGAATATCACCAATGCGGGCTCATATTCGAGCCGAATTTGGCAAAAATTTGTTCCTGATTGGGGATAGGATGGCGGTCTTTCGACCCTGCGGCCAACCCTCCCACTCGGACCTTTACACCCGGCATGAGCGATCCCACGCCCACCGCGCCGCTCGACGGCCTTCGCGTCATCGAGATGGGCGCCTTCATCGCCGGCCCCTATTGCGGGCAGCTGCTCGCCGACCTGGGCGCCGACGTCATCAAGGTCGAGCCGCCCCGCACCGGCGACCCGATGCGCCAGTGGGGCCAGGCCACGGTCAAGGGCCAGTCCCTGTGGTGGCCGGTCATCGCGCGCAACAAGCGCTGCGTGACTCTCGACCTGCGGACCGACGAGGGACAGCGGATCGCGCGCGACCTGGTCATGGGCGCAGATGTGCTGGTCGAGAATTTCCGGCCGGGCACGCTCGCCAAGTGGAATCTCGATCCGGACGGGCTGCGGGCGGAAAAGCCGGGGCTGATCCTCGCCCAGGTCTCCGGCTTCGGGCAGACCGGGCCCTACCGGGACCGGGCGGGCTTCGCCGCGATCGCCGAGGCGATGGGCGGGTTGCGCGCCCTGACCGGCTTTCCCGACCGACCGCCGGCGAGGGTCGGAATATCGATCGGCGACACGCTGGCCGGCATGTTCGCCGCCATCGGCGTGCTGGCCTCGCTGGTCGGACGCCTGCGCCAGGCGCCGGACGCCGGCCGGACGGTGGACGTCGCGATCGTCGATTCGGTGCTGGCCGTCATGGAGAGCGTCATCAGCGAATACAGCGCCGCCGGCGCCCTCCGCGAGCGGACGGGCACGGCCCTGCCCAAGATCGCGCCGTCGAACCTCTATCCCACGGCCGACGGCGATCTGGTCGTGATCGCCGCCAATGCGGACACCCTGTTCCGCCGTCTCGCCGACGCCATGGGACGGCCGGAGCTGGCCTGCGACCCCCGCTTTTGCAGCCATCGCGCCCGGGGCGAGCACCAAGCCGAGCTCGACGGGCTGATCGCGGATTGGTCGGAGACGCTGTCCCGCGACGAGCTTCTGGCGACCCTCAACGAGCGCGGGGTTCCCGTGGGCCCGGTCTACGACGCCGCTGACATTTGCGCCGATCCCAACTTGCGCGCGCGCGGCGCCATCGTCGAGGCCGAGACCGCCTTTGCGGGTCCGATCCTGATGCAGGGAATCGTGCCGAGACTGTCGGATGCTCCCGGCTCGGTGCGATGGACGGGGCCGGCCCTGGGCGAACACAACCAGGCGGTCTACGGTGACCTCCTCGGCATGTCGGATGCCGAGCTGGCCGGCCTGACTGAGCGGGGGGTGATTTGACGGACCTGGTCGACCTGCCGCGCCGCGTGCACGTCCGCGACATGACGCTGCGCGACGGGCTTCAGAGCCTGCCCCGGGTCGTGCCCCTGGCGGACAAGCTGGCGATCTACGCCCTGCTGGCGGAGGCCGGGGTCCGCGACTTCCAGGTCACCTCCTTCGTCAATCCCGACCGGATCCCGCAGCTGGCCGATGCCGAAGATCTCTGGTCCGAGCTTGCCGGCCGCGCCGGCCGCCACAACGTTCTGGTCGCCAACCGCCGGGGCTTCGACCGGGCGGTGGCGGCGGGCGCGTTGGACATGGAGGTCGTGATCTCCGCGAGCGCCGCCTACAACCGGATCAACGTGCGCCGGACGCCAGAGGAGTCCCTGTGCGAGCTCGACGCGATGGCGGCCGACGCCGGCACAAGCGGCGCCCACCTCAGCGCCGTGGTCGCCAACGCGTTCCACTGCAGGCTTGAGGGCCGGATCGGCGAGGACACCGTCATGGCCATGGTCGGTCGGATGGCCGCGGTGGGCATCGCCGAGATCAGCCTTGCGGATACCACCGGGCATGCGGCGCCAGATCATGTCAGCGCGCTGTTCGCGGCGGTCCGGGTGGCCTATCCGGACCTGCGGCTCGGCGCCCATCTTCACGACACCAAGGGTCGGGGGCTGGTGAACGCGCTCGCCGCCGTCGCCGCCGGAGCGGACTGGCTCGACGCCTCGCTCGCGGGTCTCGGCGGATCGCCCTTCACCCCCGGCGTGGGCGGCAACCTCTCGCTGGAAATGCTGGTCGACACGCTCACCGACATGGGGATCGACACCGGCATTCAGACCGACGGTGCGATCGAGGCAGGCCGCGGGACGGCGGCCCTTCTGTCCCAACAGGACGGGGTGCCGGCACCTGGGGCAGGGGCCTGATTCGGACAAGCCGCGGAAATCGGTTGCCTTCGGCCCCGGGCCTGCCGAAGCTCCGGGCCTCTCACTGAAGACCAAGGATATTCCCATGTCCCGCCGCGCCGAAATTGACCTCGACAATCTCACCCCGGATCAGCAGAAGGCCGCCGATGACATCGTCTCCGGACCGCGCGGCTCGATTCGGGGGCCTTTCGTGCCCTGGCTCAACAGTCCCGAGCTGGCGGGCCGGGCCCAGCGGCTCGGCGAGTTCGCCCGCTACCACACCAGCCTGCCCGAGCGGCTGAAGGAGTTGGCGATCCTGGTGACCGCCCGCCACTGGGCGGCCCAGTTCGAGTGGTGGGCCCACGCGCCGCTTGCGATCGAGGCCGGGTTGCCTGAGAGCGTGGTCGCGGCGATCGCCAATCGCGAGACGCCGACGTTCGAGGCCGAGGACGAGGCCGCGATCTATGCCTTCTGCAGCGAGCTCTATGCGAACCGGCGGGTGAGCGAGGCGACCTACAAGGCGGTCGCGGCCCATGTCGGCGACAAGGGGGCGGTCGAACTGGTCGGCGTGCTCGGCTACTACGCGCTGGTATCGATGACGCTCAACGTGTTCGAGGTCGAGGCTCCCGGCGGCGATCCCCTGTCCCCGCCAGGCGACTGACCGCGGCCCGACATTTTGAAACCGGCTGGCGCCCGGGCGCTGTCCGGGGCCTCCGGCCGGGTCAGGGCAGGTCCCGCGCCACCCGGAAGCCGTTGCTGGCATAACGGAAGGTCGGGTCGTAGCCTTCGCGGTGGCTGACCCGGAGCGCCCGGGCCACGCTGATCCACGAGCCGCCGCGCAGGATGCGGAGCTTGCAATTGCCGCCGTCGACCCAGGCCCTGGCGTCCGCCGGCGCGCCTGAATAGCCGTCATGCCAGCAGTCCGCGACCCATTCCCAGGCGTTGCCGTGAACGTCGAACAGTCCGAAGGCGTTGGGCTTGAAATGGCCGACCGGCGCGGTCTTGCTGCCGCCGAAAGCGCCGCCGCAGACTAGGCAGTTGGCCAGGCTGCTGCCGGCATCGGCGCCCCACCAGAAGGGTGTCCCGGTGCCGGCTCGGGCGGCGTATTCCCATTCGGCCTCGCTGGGCAGCCGATAGGGTTTGCCCGTCTTGCGGGCGAGCCAGCGGACATATTGGTTGGCGTCCTGCCAGGAGACGTTGACGACGGGACGCCGGCCCCGGCCCCAGCCGCGGTCATCCGCCCGATGCGTACAGCCCTTGGCGGCGACGCAGGCGTCCCATTCGGCGAAGGTCACTTCGTAGCGGCCGATCGCGAAGCGGGCCACGGCAACCGTGCGGGTCGGCCCCTCGTAGCGCTTGGCCTCGCCGTCGGTCGCCTTGGTCGCGCCCATCGTGAAGCTGCCGGCGGGGACCGCGATCATTTCCGGACACTCCGGGCAATCCCGAAAGGGCTCCGCCGCCCTGGCGCTCGGGGCGATCGCCGCCGCCACAATCACAAGTGCCCACGCGAGTCGCCGCATTGATGCCTCCACCGTCGCCGTTTCGGCGGATATAGACCGAAAACCGCGAAAAAGGGGACTCCTATCCGCGCGCAGCCGGGACATTCCCGCGCCGCAGGCGCAAACGCCTTTCGCCGGACCCGTCCGGCAGGGCATCATGCGGCCTGTCCCAGGGGGAGCCGACAGTGACGCAAGGCGACGAGACGGCGATCGGCCAACGGCGGCGGCGTCTCTATCTCGACCGAAACATGCTGGTGATCTTCACGATCACGCTGGTTGCTCTGGCCGGCGTCTCCAGCATTGCGCCGGCGTTGCCGACCGTCTCGCGCAAGTTCGACATCACGGCGGGGCAGGTCGGCTGGCTGATCTCGATCTTCACCATCCCGGGCATCGTGTTCACGCCGCTGATGGGCCTGGCGGGTGACCGGCTAGGGCGCAAGCGGGTGCTGGTGCCGGCCTTGATCCTTTTCGCCGTCGCCGGCAGCGCCTGCACGCTGGTCGACGATTTCACGCACCTTCTGATCCTGCGCTTTCTCCAGGGTATCGGCGCGGCGGCGATCGGCGCGCTCAATCTCGCGCTGATCGGCGACCTCTACAGCGGCGACGAGCGGATCTCGGCCTTCGGCTACAACACCGCCGTGATTTCCGCCGCCGCCGCCGGCTATCCGCTGATCGGGGGCGCGCTGGTCCTGCTCGGCTGGCAGTATCCCTTCATTCTCGCCCTGATCGGGTTGCCCGTCGCCGTGCTGGTGAGCTTCGTGCTGGACAATTCGCCACCCGGCCGAAGTCAGAAACTCGCGCTGTATTTCCGGAACCTCGCGACGGCGTTGCGCCGGCTGGACATCGGCGCGTTGTTCCTGGCGACCTTCGCCGTTTTCACGCTGATCTACGGCGCCCTGATCACCTTCCTGCCGTTCCGGATAGAGCAGGACCTGGGTGGGACAGCGATTGATTATGGTCTCGTCATGGCCGCCAACGCCGTCGGCAGCGTCGGCGGCTCGATCATGCTCAGCACGCTCAAACGTCACAACATTCCCGCGCGCGCCATCGCCCTGTCGATGCTGTGCGTCCTGGCGGTCGCCACGGCCACGCTGGCGTACGCTCCCGACCTGTGGATGATGATCCTGATCTCGGCGGTGATCGGCGTGGCCATCGGGCTGTTCTTGACGCTGATGCAGACGATGGTCGCAAACCGGGCGCCGGAGGAACAGCGCGGCGCGCTCCTCGCCCTCAACGGAATGATGATTCGCCTCGGCCAGACCTGCGGCCCGCTACTGATGGGTCTGTTCCTCGCCTTCGGCGGCATGACCGCGGTCTTCTTCGGCGGAGCGGCCATCGTGCTGGCGGTGCTGCCGCTGGTCGCCGTCGCGTTCAAGCCCCGTCCGAGCTGACTGGAACCGGCCGCCGGGACCGACGCCCCTTGCGCGGCCCGGGTTCGGTGTGCACACTCGCAGCGATCGAAATCCGCTTCACCCGAAAG
Source organism: uncultured Alphaproteobacteria bacterium (assembly GCA_947259335.1). Taxonomy (GTDB): domain Bacteria; phylum Pseudomonadota; class Alphaproteobacteria; order Bin65; family Bin65; genus CAMYMQ01. Next base: position 7,491 of record CAMYMQ010000124.1, read on the forward strand.
AGAGCGTGCATGTCTGACAAACTTGGCATCGGCGCCGTCTTTCCGACCATGACCCTCGATCTGGTCGGTGGCGGGACGGTCGATCTGCCGGACGGGCTCGACGCGAAGTATCGCGTGATCCTGTTCTATCGGGGTCATTGGTGACCCTACTGCCGCCGTCAGTTAGACGGCTTCGAAGAGCATAAGGCGGACCTCGACGCCCTCGGCGTACAGGTCATCTCGTCCAGCGTCGATCCCCTCGACAAGGCCGAAGAGGTGGCCGCCAACCTGTCCTTCCGGATCGGCTACGGCGTGACCCGCGAGATCGCGGACAGGATCGGGGCATGGTGGGAAGACCGTCGCCAGATCATCCAGCCGTCCGAGTTCGTCGTGAACGCCGAGGGCAAGGTCATGGTGTCGAGCTACAGCGACGGCCCGCTCGGGCGGATCGAAGCGGTCGACGTGGTCCGGCTGATCAAGTTCTACGAGTCGCGGAAGTAGCGGCCGCCTTCAGCAGTTCCGCTGCCATCTCGCGCAGCTTCTGACGCTGGATCTTGGTGCCGTTGGCGCCCTCGGTGACCGGAAAGGCATCGAGGGCGACCACGCGGGCGGGAACCTTGAAGCGGGCGAGCTGACGCGCGCAGGCCTCTGCGAGCGCACCTTCGTCGAACCGAATATCGCCTGACAGGGTGACGAAGGCGACCGGCCGCGCGCCGCCGGGAGTGTCGACGCTGACCACCTGCGCTCCCGAGACGCCGTCCAAGGCCTCGACGACCGCCTCGATCTCCTTGGGATTGACGAGGAACCCGCCCAGCCGCAACACGTCGCCGCCGCGCGCCTCGAAAGCGAAGCCGCCGTCCTCGGTCAGCCGGCCCACGTCGCCGGTCCGGAAGTAGCCTTCTGTTGTGAAGGCGTCGGCGGTGGCTTCGGGATTGCCCAGATACTCGGCGAAGCCCGTGGATGAGGCGATCTCCAACGCACCCGAGACGCCGACCGGCGCCCGGTCGCCGGTGTCGTTGACGATGCGGACCCGGGCGGCCGGATTGACCGGTCTGCCGCCGGCTGTGGTCCGTAGGGGCTCGGGGTCCGCCGGATCGCGCCGGGCGAACAGGGCGTGGACCTCGCTCATGCCATAGAGGCCGACTAGCGGCAGGCCCGCGTCGCGCGCCTTGCGGGGGAGGGCGTCGAGCGCCGCGTTGAAGGCGGCGTAACCGCACAGCCGCAGGGTGCCGAAAGGTTCTCCGCCGCCGGCTGCGCTGAGCAGACGGTCGAACATGTCGTCGGTTGCGTTCGTGTGGGTGATGGCGTGGCGCGGGATCAGATCGACCGCGGCGTCGGGGTCGAAGGCCGCCTGGAGCACAATCGGCCGTCCGGCCGCGATGGTCCCCAGCGCCTGGGTCAGCCCGAAGGTGCCGCACAGGGGCAGCATCTGGAGGATGACCGCGTCGGGTGCGTCGAAGCCGAATCCGGCGGCAACGTCGAGGGCGTGCCGGGTCAGTCCCGCCTGCCGGTGCAGGACCAGCTTGGGCGCGGCGGTGGTGCCGCTCGTCGTGAACACGACCGCGCCGGCAGAACCGCTGCCGCGGTCCCGCTCGGTCAGCCCGCGTTCGCGCAGCGTATCCATGGAAATGGCTGTTTTGCCGGGAAGCCCGGCCGGTGCGCGCGCGTCTCCGCAATCGACGATGGTGTCGAGCGCCTCGAGCGCCGCCGGATCGACGTCCGCGAGGATGCCGGCGAAGTCTATACCGCGAAACCCGCTGTCGAGGGCGAGAAGCCTTGCCCCGGATCGATGGAGAAGGTCGGCGACCTCCGCACTGCGGAAGCGCGTGTTCACGGCGACCACGGTTGCGCCGAGGCGCGCGCAGGCGAACAGAAGCTCGAAACAGGGAGCGCCATTGGGAAGCCACAAGGCGACCGAGTCGCCGGGACCGACGCCCCGTGCGGCGAGACCGGCCGCAGCCGCGCGCGACCGCCGGGCCAGATTGCCATAGGTGATCGCCTCGTTCCGCCCGATCAGCGCGACCGCGCCGGGCGCACGCGCGGCGACGGTATCGAGCAGGGCGGAGAGGGTGGCGCGACGGTCGGTCATGGGGTGGCGTCAATCCTATGCCGGCCGGTGTCGGCGCTGGCAAGGGCAGCCTGTTGGGCGCTTGGCATGGGCATGAACCACGCAGGGAAGATTTGATGCAGTAATGGCCGAGACCAATTGGCACCGGTCCTTTGGCGGCCTAAGACTAGCGGAAACAAAACTGCATCACTTGTTGCCTTTGTGCCAATATTATTCCAAAATATTAACCATATACGCGACTCTCGCATTGGCCGGACCATGAAACAGATTTTTGCCATTGCCGTCATTGCTGCACTACTGGGCGGGTGTTCCGATCTCAATCCGTTTGGGAGCGATACGTCGACGGCGGATTCCAAGGCGCCGGCGGCGACGGCGCCCAAGCGGGTGGTCATCGCGCGCCTCGAACAGGCCCCCAAGGCCGATCCGACGGTTCTCAGCAGGATCGCGCCCGCGGCGCGCGTCGACGTTGTCCCCGATCAGGAGCCCGCTGCGGAGCCCGACGCCGGCGAGACGCCGAAGGCCGACGAGGATTTCGTCAACTACCTCAACGGCAAGAAGACGGCCACGCCTCCGGCGCTTCGGACGGCGGCGGCCAAGAAGCCCGCTGCCGCCGACCCGAACCATTTCGAACTCGACAAGATCGCGCCCGCGGCCGGCCCCGGCCGCCGGCCCGGACAGATCGATGACGCTTATTCCGCCGACCGGGACTTCATCAAGGTCCTCATGACCGACACCAAGCCGGTCCGGAAGCGGGCACGCCGCGCGGTCAAGTCCAAGCGCGTGGTGCGCCGGTTGTCTGCGCGCAAGCGCGTCGTGCGCAAGTCCGTGCAAAAGGCCCCACGAAAGGCACAGGTGATTCGGATCAGCCCGAAGCCGGCGCCGGCTGCGACCAAGAAAATCGCGCCGGTCAAGCCGCAGGCCCGGCGCGCCCAGCCGGCGGCGCGGCGTACCACCGGGACGCTGGCGACCCTCGATGGCGCCGCC
>CAMYMQ010000125.1 GCA_947259335.1 uncultured Alphaproteobacteria bacterium
CGCGGCCGAACCGGCGCCCGCCGACGTGGCCGACGCCAGCGCGATCGCGGCGCTCGGCGCGGATATCGCGGCCCGTCACGGGCGTATCGACATCCTCGTCAACAGCGCCGGCCTGAACGCGGCCAACCGCCACTGGGACGACCTGACGCCCGAGGCCTGGGACCGGGTGGTCGCCGTCAACCTGAATGGCGCCTTCTACGCGATCCACGCCGTGCTGCCGACGATGCGCGCGCAGGGAGACGGCCTGATCGTCAATATTTCCTCCTGGGCCGGCAAATACGACACGTTGCTGACCGGGCCCGCCTACAACGCGTCCAAGCACGCGATGGTTGCCATGAACGCCCAGCTCAACCTGGAGGAAGGCCGAAACGGCATCCGCGCCTGCGTGATCTGCCCCGGCGAGGTCAACACGCCGATCATCGACAAGCGGCCGATCCCGGTGCCCGACGAAGAGAAGGCCCGGATGCTCCAGGCCGAGGACCTGGGCGAGACCATCCGCTTCGTCGCCACGATGCCGCCGCGCGTCTGCCTCAACGAGATCGTCGTCAGCCCGACCTGGAACCGGCTGTCGATGAACCAACCCGCCGGCTGACCTCCGTGGTTCCAAACGCCCCGCTCCGCACCTATTTTCAGGTATCCCCGCGATCCGGAGAGTGCCCATGCCCGCGCAGCCGTCCGACACTCCCAACGCCCCGGCACCGGCAAACGAACCCGTGTTGCTGCGTGACGACGCCGACGGCATCGCCACCCTGACCTTGAACCGGCCGCGATCCTTCAACGCGCTGTCGGAAGCCCTTATCGACGCCCTGCAGGCAGCCCTCGACGAGATCGCCCGGGACGACAGCGTGCGCGTCGTGATCCTCGGCGCCGCGGGCAAGGCCTTCTGCGCCGGCCACGACCTCAAGGAGATGCGGGCCAGCCCCGACCGGGACTATTACCGGGCCCTGTTCGCCAAGTGCAGCCGGATGATGACCGCGATCGTCGCCCTGCCCCAGCCGGTCATCGCCCGGGTCCACGGCATCGCCACCGCCGCCGGTTGCCAGATCGTCGCGAGCTGCGACCTCGCCGTGGCGGCGGACAGCGCCCGGCTGGCCACCAACGGCATCTCCAACGGCCTGTTCTGCTCGACCCCGTCGGTGGCCCTGTCGCGCAATGTCGCCCCCAAGCAGGCCTTCGAGATGCTGTTCACCGGGGAATTCGTCGACGCCGAGACGGCGCGGTCGATCGGCCTGGTCAATCGGGTCGTCCCCGAATCGGACCTCGTCGACGGCGCCCTCGCCCTCGCCCGGTCGATCGCCGAGAAATCACCGGTCACGGTGCGCAGCGGCAAGGCGATGTTCTACAAGCAGCTCGGCATGGAGCTCGACGAGGCCTACGCCTTCGCTGCCGAGACCATGGCCTGCGACATGATGAGCGGGGACGCCGGCGAGGGCATCGACGCCTTCATCGAAAAGCGCAAGCCGGTCTGGCGGGGAGAGTAGCGCCGTCGGTCGGCGGCCCGCGGAAGATCGCGGTGGTTCGTCGGTTGGCACCGGGGTGCCGCGGCACCGTCCTGGAGGCGCGGACGGGCGGCGAACCGGCTTGAAGGACTTCCACTCAATGACTAAATTCCTTTGGCCATCCTGTCCCGCCAGGACCCTTACTTTTCCTGACCGTTCCCGACCCCCGTGACCCGCCCGCGCCTGCTTAAGCCGACAAATGATGACAAATGATGACATCCGCCCGGATAGTATGGATCCGGCACGATGCCCCTGAAGTCCGGACCCCGCGATCAACGGCTGCCATGAACCACGACGCCTACACCGACGACTTTCTCCGCGATCTGCTCGGCGGAACCCGGACCGTGGCGATGGTGGGCGCCAGCGCCAACTGGAACCGGCCCAGCTATTTCGTCATGAAGTATCTGCAGCAGAAGGGCTTTCGGGTGATCCCGGTGAACCCGCGCGAGGCGGGCAAGGAGATCCTCGGGGAGACGGTCCATGCCGAGTTGAAGGACGTGCCCGATCCCGTCGACATGGTCGACGTCTTCCGCAATTCCGAGGCCGCCGGGGCGATCACCGACGAGGCGATCGCGATCGGCGCCAAGTCGGTGTGGATGCAGATCGGCGTGCGCAACGACGAAGCCGCCGCACGGGCCGAGGATGCGGGGCTCAAGGTCGTGATGAACCGCTGTCCCAAGATCGAATATTCGCGCCTCCACGGCGAGTTGAGCTGGGGCGGCTTCAATTCGCGCGTGATCTCGAGCAAGCGGCGCAAGCTCTGACCGCGCGCGCCTCAAACCCTATCGAGGACCAAGACCATGGCCGATGACCAAGCCCCCGGTTTCGACACCCTCGCCGTCCACGCCGGCGGCGCCCCGGATCCCGCGACCGGCGCCCGGCAGACACCGATCTACCAGACCACGTCCTTCGTCTTCGACGATGCCGACCATGCCGCCGCCCTGTTCAACCTGCAGCAGCCGGGCTTCATCTACTCGCGGCTGACCAACCCGACGGTGTCGGTGCTCGAGGAACGGATCGCGGCCCTGGAAGGGGGCGTCGGCGCGACCGCGACGGCCTCGGGCCATGCCGCCCAGATCCTCGCCCTGTTCCCCCTTATGAGCCCCGGCGCCGAGGTCATCGCCTCGAAGAAGCTCTACGGCGGCTCGCTCAACCAGATGGGCCACAGTTACAGGAAGTTCGGCTGGAACGCCGTGTTCGTCGAGCCCGAGGCCCCGGCGAACTTCCGCAGAGCCGTCACCGACAAGACCCGCGCCATCTTCATCGAGAACCTGGCCAATCCCGGCGGCGTCATCGTCGACGTGGAAGCGGTCGCCGACATCGCCCACGAGGCGGGCGTTCCGCTGATCGTCGACAGCACCATGGCCACGCCCTACCTGAGCAAGCCGATCGACTGGGGCGCCGACATCGTCGTCCACTCGACGACCAAGTTCCTGTCCGGCAACGGCAGCGCGGTCGGCGGCGTCGTGGTCGACGGCGCCCGCTTCGACTGGCTGACCCACCGCGACAAGTATCCAAGCCTGGCCCAGCCGGCGCCCGAATATCACGGCCTGACCTTCGCCGAGACCTTCGGCGAACTCGCCTATACCGTCTACGGCCACGCGGTCGGCCTGCGCGATCTCGGTGCGAGCCAGAGCCCGATGAACGCCTGGATCACGCTCCAGGGCATCGAAACCCTGGGCCTGCGCATGCAGCGCCACTGCGACAATGCGCTGACGGTCGCCCGGTTCCTCGAATCGCATCCCCAGGTCGCCTGGGTCTCTTATGCCGGACTCGAGTCCAGCCCCTTCCAGGCCCAGGCCCGCAAATACATGCCGGCGGGCGCCGGCTCGGTCTTCACGTTCGGAGTGACCGGCGGCTACGACATGGGCATCAAGGTCGTGGAAGGCGTCGAGCTGTTCAGCCATCTGGCCAACATCGGCGACACCCGGTCGCTGATCATCCACCCCGCCTCGACCACGCACCGGCAGTTGACCGAGGAACAGCTCGTCGCCGCGGGCGCCGGGCCGGACGTGATTCGCCTGTCGATCGGGATCGAGACGGTCGACGACATCATCGCCGATCTCGACCGGGCACTGACGGCGGCCGCATAGCGTCAGGCCACGGTGGGAGGCTCCTCGATCGTCTCGTCGACGATCCATTGCAGGAAGTCCGGATTGCCTCCGTCGATCGGCACCGCCACCACGCAGGGGCAGTTGTAGGAATGCAGCTCGCGGACCCGGGCGGTGACGGCGTCGACCAGGTCGGCCCGGGTCTTGGCGATGACGACGATCTCGTCGCCGAACTGCACGGTCCCTTCCCACCGGTAGACCGAGGTCATGCCGGGCAGCAGGTTGACACAGGCCGCCAGCCGCTCCTCGACCAGCATACGGGCGAGAGACTTGGCCTCCTCCAGGCTTGCGGCGGTCATATAGATCAGACGCGGGTCCATGCCCTCCTCCATCCGGATCGACTTGGCGGGCGGGATACACTAGCGTTGCCGCAAAGGCCAACCGCAAAGGTCGGCCCGCCGGCATCAGACCGGCAACTGCGAGGGAAACGGAATGACGGGACAGCCGCGGGGGCCGGCGGGACCGCGCGAGCACGCCGAGCCCCGGCCGACGCGCCAGCAGCTGACATGGCTCGCGCGCGGGCTTGATCAGCCGGGCGGCAAGCTTCCCCTGTTCGACGGCAACGGCAAGCGGGTCTCTTCGAGGACCGTGAAGGCCTGCATCAGGGCCGGCTGGGCGGAACCCTGGTTCGCCAACCCGCTCAAGCCCGACTGGGAAGTCTGCAAGCTGACCGAAGCAGGCCGCCGGGTCGCCGCGGGCGGCTGACCCCGCCAGCCCTGCCCGGTCCTAGGCTCCCGCCGCCGCGGCCGGATCGGCAAAGGCCGTATCGAACCGCACGTCGACAGTCTTCAGCCCTTCGACCGTCGGACAGCCGATCTGGGCCAGGCACCGGTCAAGCTCGTCGTGCAGGATGTCGACGGCCTTGGTCGCGCCCGCGAGACCGGCCGCGCCGACCCCATAGAAGGTCGCCCGGCCGATGAAGACATAGTCGGCGCCCAGCGCCAGCGCCTTGGCGATGTCGGCCCCCCTTCGGACGCCGCTGTCGAGCGCCAGCATGATCTTGCCCCCCACGGCCGCCCGGATGGCCGGCAGCACCTCGATCGGCGCAGGCGCCGCGTCGAGCTGGCGGCCGCCGTGGTTGGAGATGACGATGCCGTCGACACCGTGCTCGACGGCCAGCTTCGCATCCTCGACCGACTGGATGCCCTTGATCAGCAGGGGCCGCTTCCAGGTCTTGCGGATGCCGTCGATCATCTCCCAGGTCACCGCGCCGGTGAGCTGCGAGGAGATGTAGCCCGCCAGGGTCGCGACCTTGGCGCCGGGCGTCGAATAGGGCTTCAGGTTCTCGAAATTGGGCATGCCGTGGCGGGCGAGCTTCAACGACCAGCCGGGATGGGTCGCGCCGTCGAGGGCGAGCGACAGGCTGGGCTTGAGCGGCAGCATGAAGCCGTTGCGAAGGTCCCGCTCCCGCTTCGACGAGGCCGGTACGTCGACCGTGACCATGAGGGCATGGGCGCCCGCGGCGTCCGCCCGCCGGACCAGATCCTCGCGCGCCTTCTGTTCCTTGGGCATGTAGAGCTGGAACCAGCCGTGCTCCGGCGCGACCTCCATGATCGTCTCGATCGAGGTCGTGCCCGCGGTGCTGAGGACATAGGGAATATCCGCGGCGACCGCGGCCCGCGCCATCGCGCTGTCGGCATTCGGCCAGGCCAGGTTGGCGAGCCCGGTCGGGCCGATGCCGAACGGCAGCGCGTAGCGCCGCCCGAACAGTGTCGTTGAGAGATCGCGCGTGCCGATATCGACCAGATACCGGGGCACGATCCGGATCCGGTCGAAGGCTGCCCGGTTGTGGGCCAGTCCCCGCTCGTCCTCGACCGCGCCGTCGATGTAATCGAAGACCACGCGCGGCAGCCGCCGCCGGGCGACCAGCCTCAGATCCGCGATATTCTGTGCACGCGAGAAGCGCATGCCGTCCCCCCCGGCCATCAATCCGTTACGCCCCCAAGGGGCAGACATGGATTACAGCAAGGCGCTCCGGGGCGCCACCGGTGGCAACCGATGGCGCCCACGGCGCTAGCGCATGCGAGAGTCCGGCTAGGCGCCGGAAGCCGGCGGCTTGCCGCCCTGTTGGCGCAGCAGGTCGCGGATCTCGGTCAGGAGCTGGACGTCCTGGGGCGGCGGCGGCGCCTCCTCGGGCGTCTCTTCCTGCTTCCGCTTCAGGCTGTTCATCCCTTTGATGACCAGGAAGAGCGCGAAGGCGACGATCACGAACTCGATGACGGTGTTGATGAAGACGCCGATATTCACCGTCACCGGTTTCGGCACGGTCTGCAGCGTGATCATGATGGCCGAGAAATCGGTGCCGCCCAGGAGCATCCCGATCGGTGGCATGATGACGTCCTTGACCAGGGACGCCACGATCTTGCCGAAGGCAACACCGAGAATGATGCCGACGGCCATGTCGATGACATTGCCGCGCATCGCGAACTCTTTGAATTCCTTGAGCATGCTTCCCCCGAATATTTGCATAGCTGGCGTGCTGTCGATATCGCCACTTGACAAAGTCTATTCGAACGCACGCGAAGTCCAGCCGCAAATAGCCGAACGGACGAAGGAATGATTTTGGGGAAGTGGTCGGAGCGGCGGGATTCGAACCCACGACCTCCTGTCCCCCAGACAGGCGCGCTACCAAGCTGCGCTACGCTCCGACAATGGGCCCCGGGTGCCGAGGCGCGGGCACTCTATCCGTGCACCGGGGGGCTGACAACCGCGATTGCGACCGCTCAGTCGTCCGGCGAACGCAGCCGGTCTCGGATGCGTTCGAGGTCCGCGATCGCGGTGGCGACCGCCGCCCGAGCCGCGTCGTCGAGACCGTCGCCGATGCCCGCCTCGAAGGCGGACAGGACGGCGTCCGCGGATACGGTGTCACCCGATTCGGTCTCGTCGTAATCGGGTGTTTCGGCCACCGGCGGGGCCTGAACGGGGCTGGCGGCTTCGGGAACCTCCGAAACCGGCTCGCCGGCCTCCTCTGCCGGTTCGGCTTCCGTGCCGGCGCCTTCGCGCAGGAGCTTCTGGACGCCCTTGATGGTGTAGCCGTCGTCGTAGAGCCAGTTGCGGACGCGGCGGATCAGATCGACGTCTTCGGGCCGGTAGTAGCGACGGCCGCCACCGCGCTTGAGCGGCTTTATCTGCGGAAACTTGCTCTCCCAGAAGCGCAGCACGTGCTGCGGGACGTCGACGTCCTCGGCAACCTCGCTGATGGTCCGGAAGGCATCGGCCGATTTGCCGTCGCGTCGCGCCACGTCGTCATCCCTTCCCGCCGGCCGGGCCGGCACAAACGCTATTCCGCGGCCTGGTGCGCTTCCTGGCCGTTCAACCGCTCCTTGAGAATGTTCGACGGCCGGAAGATCAGGACCCGCCGCGGCAGGATCGGCACTTCCTCTCCCGTCTTGGGATTGCGGCCCTTGCGCTCGCCCTTCTGGCGAACCATGAAGCTGCCGAAAGAGGAAATCTTGACATTCTCCCCCTGAACGAGGGCATCGCAGATCTCTTCCAAAACATGCTCGACCAGCTTTGCCGAGTCGTTCCTGGACAGGCCGATTTCCTGATAGACCGCATCGCCAAGATCGGCCCTGGTAACGGTATTTCCCGCCATTATTGTCCCCTCAAAGCGGATTTCGAACCGTAATCACCGGCTCGAATGCGGTCAAGTAATCGAGCGGCTCGGCCGCCGCCCGCCCCAACCCGGTTCAGACTCTACCAGCGAACCACGCTGGCACCCCACGAAAGCCCGCCCCCGATCGCCTCGAGAACGACCAGATCGCCTTTCTTGATACGGCCGTCCCTGACCCCCGTTTCCAGGGCCAGCGGGATCGATGCCGCCGACGTATTGGCATGTTCGTCGACGGTCAGGATGATCCGGTCGGTCGAGATGCCGAGTTTCTTGGCCGTGCTGTCGATGATCCGCTTGTTCGCCTGATGGGGCACGAACCAGTCGACGTCGGCCGACGTCATCCCGTTCGCGGCCAAGGCTTCCTCGACCGAATCGGACAGCTTGTTGACGGCATGCTTGAAGACTTCCGGTCCGAGCATGCGGACGTGGCCGGTGGTGCCCGTCGACGACGGACCGCCGTCGACATAGAGCAGGTTATAGAAGCGGCCATCGGAATGGAGATGGGTCGACAGGATGCCGCGGTCGTCCGCGTTGCCGTCCGTGGCGCGGCTCAGGGTCACGGCCCCGGCGCCGTCGCCGAACAGCACGCAGGTCGAGCGGTCGTTCCAGTCGAGCAGCCGGGTAAAGGTTTCGGCGCCGATGACGAGCGCGTTCCGGGACTGGCCCAGCTTGATCGCATTGTCGGCAACGCTGAGCGCATAGATGAAGCCCGAGCACACGGCCTGGATGTCGAAGGCCGCGCCCTGCGTCACGCCCAGCTCGGCCTGAACCCGGGTCGCCGTGGCCGGAAAGGTCGAATCGGGGGTGGTCGTCGCCAGGACGATCAAGTCCAGGTCCTCCGCGCCGAGCCCGGCCCGGCTCATCGCCTGGCGGCTCGCCGCCAGCGCGAGATCGGACGTCATCTCGTCGTCGCGGGCGACATGCCGGCGCCGGATGCCGGTGCGGGCATAGATCCACGCATCGGTGGTCTCGACGCGTTTCGACAGATCTTCGTTCGTGACGATGTTTTCCGGCAGGTAGGCGCCTATGCCGGTGATGACGGCGCGATGCAGTTCCGTCATCCCGCGACGGCAGCCCGTTGCTGGGGTGCCGCCGGATGCTTGAACTCCGCCGCCATGCGTTCGATGAAGCCGTTGGCCGCCATGTCCACCGCGACGCCGATGGCCGTGGCGAAGCCGAGCGCGTCGGAGCCGCCATGGCTCTTCACGGCGATGCCGTTCAGGCCGACGAAGACGGCGCCGTTGTAGCGCCGGGGATCGAGCCGCGCCCTCAGCTTCTGCAAGGCCGGCCGCGCGAAGAGATAGCCGACGCCGGCAAGGACCGAGCTCTTGAACGTCTGGCGCAGGAACTCGCTGACCAGCCGGGCGGTGCCCTCGGCGCTCTTGAGCGCGACGTTGCCGCTGAACCCGTCGGCAACGATGACGTCAACCGTACCCGCCGCGATATCGTTGCCCTCGACGAAGCCGTGAAAGTTGATCGGATAGCCACGCAGGATGGCCGCGGCGGCGCGCAGTTCCTCGTGCCCCTTCATTTCCTCGGAGCCGACGTTGAGCAGGCCGACGGTCGGCTGCAACGACCCCAGCACGGTGCGCGCGAACATCTCGCCCATGACCGCGAACTGGACCAGGTTGTCCTCGGTACAGTCGATGTTCGCGCCGAGGTCGAGCATCACGCTCTCGCCGCGCAGGGTCGGAAAGAAGGAGGCCATCGCCGGACGGTCGATGCCCGGCAAGGTCCTGAGAACGACCTTGGCCATCGCCATGAGCGCGCCGGTGTTGCCCGCAGAGACGACGCCGTGGGCCTTGCCTTCGCGGACGGCCTCGATCGCCTTGCGCATGCTCGAATTGCGGCCCGCGCGCAGCGCCGCCGACGGCTTGTCCTGGTCGCCGACGACATCCGGCGTGTCGACGATGGTCGCCGCCTTGCGCAGACGCGCCATGCGCTTGAGCAGTGGCGCAAGCGTCCCCTCGGGACCGAACAGCAGGAACTGGACGTTCGGAAAACGCTTCCGGGCGATGTTCGCGCCTCGCAGCACGGCGCGAGGGGCATTGTCCCCGCCCATCGCGTCCAAGGCGATGATTACGCTCGTGCTCAAGGATTCAGTCCGCCCGGTTTGTCACGCTTCGCCGCATTATCGCGGCGTGCTCACGCCGCGTCGACCTCGGCGACCTCACGATCGTCGTAGTATCCACACGAAAGGCAAACGTGGTGCGGACGCTTGATCTCGCCGCAATTCGGGCATTCGTTGGTCGTCGGTGCCGACAAGGCGTCGTGTGCTCGGCGCATATTGCGGCGCGAACGGGATACTTTCTTTCTGGGAACTGCCATAAGTCTTGCTCGCTGAAATGGCCCCGCTCATCTTTCGCCGGGGCATCGTGGATTGCAGGTTACTTAGCGAAATTCCTACCGGTGGACAAGCCAATTGCCTTGTATTTCTGGCACTTCATGGTTGCCTAGCGGATCTTGCCGCGCAAAGCCGTGAAGGGATTGGCCGCCGCGGGCTCCGGATCGGTCCGGGTTACCGGGCCTGCGGCCAGCGCTTCGGGAGAACGTGGAAAGGGTTCGAGCGCGAGAGTGAGGTGCTGGGCGACGATTTCACCGCAATCGACCGTATCGCCTTCGACCGGCTCCGGCGCGTCCTCATCGTCGAGGGCGATGTCCAGTTCATCCCCGGGGCCGACCCCCGGCGCATCGGTCAGATAGAGCACGAAGGCGTCCTCGACGACCTGATCGAACGGCTCCAGGGTCACCACGCAGATCCGGCGCACCGACGCCTTGAGATCTCCCTCGACCCGGATGATGCGGCCCGGCTGCCGCACGAGGGTCACGCGGCCGGCCAGGCTGTTGATCGCCGGCAGATCGAATCGCTTCGCCAGGGCCGCGCGTTCGGCGTCCGAGGCGATGACCGTCTGTTCGATGGGATCGAGGCCGAGGGCGGAAAGCGGCACCGGCCGGCTGAGTTCATTGGGGAGAGAGGACATGTCAGATCCGGTCCGCGGCGGCCTTTTCGCCGGCGACGGGATCCGGGAACAGCCCGGCCGCTCCCGCAATATCCTCGTAGCCGCACGATTCCAGCTTGCCCATGGCGGCCTCGACGTAGGCCGACATCGCCTCGACCTGCCCCGGCGCGGTTTCGGCGCCGGCGTACAGGTTGCGTCGCAGGACTGCCTCAAGGTCCTCGTCCCCGTCCAGGGCGCGCCCATAGGACTCGGCCCGGCCGAGAAACCCCTTGGCCATGGTCTTCACGCTGCGCCCAAGGCCCGTCTCGCTGACGCCGATTTCGCGGAGATTGTCTTCCATGTCGGAAAACATGGTGTCGAACAGCGCCTGGGCCAAGTGTTGCCCCGCAAGGCCTGTACGGGCCAGGCGCCGGCACAACAGGCCGACGTGCAGGCTCAGCAGGTCGAAACGCCCCTCGATCGTATCCGGCACGCCAATCGACGTATAGAAGATGGGCAGCCGAGCCTGATCGACAGCGTGGCCATACAACGCACGCGCAGTCCTGTCCCGGCGCCTGCGGCTCGGCGAAAGCAGCCGTGCGATCGGCGCTATCCACTTCATATTGCGTCCTTTTTACCGAAAGCCACGGCGGTTGACAGAATTGGGGCGCGATGACAGTCTCGCCCGTGCCGGCCCGGTGCCGGGATCGTTTACCGAGTCAAGCCGCAAACGGCAATCAACGATCCGCCGCCGGGCATCGTATTCAAAGAGATGATGCTCCCGATGACCACACGAACCTTCAAGTCCGGACGGATGCTGTTCGCCGCGGCGGGCCTCGCTCTTGCCGTTGGCGCCTGCCAGCCCATGGTCGACCTGCGCGGCAACCATGCCGAAGCGGACGACCTTCGGACGATCCAGGTGGGACTGACGACCAAGCAGGAAGTCGCCCGCAAGCTCGGCTCTCCGTCGAATGTCTCTCCGTTCGACAAGAACGCCTGGTACTACATCAGCAAGCGCGAAGAGCATTACGCCTTCTTCAAGCCCGACGTCAAACAGCAGCAGGTCGTCGAGATCCGCTTCAACGAGGAGGGCGTGGTCGAGAACGTCAAGCGCTACGGACTGGGCGACTCGCGCAAGGTCGACCTGGTCAGCCGGCAGACGAAGAGCCGCGGCGGCGAGCCCGGCATGCTTCGCAGCCTGTGGGACACCTTCACCCGGTCGCGGATCGGCAAGAAGCGCAAGGACAAACTGGGCATCTGACGCCGGTTCGCCGGCGCCCAGCCTGAAACGGAAAACGCCCCGAACCTCGCGGTTCGGGGCGTTTCTCTTTCTGCCGGCGCCGAGGCGCCGGAGATCAGTGGGCCAGGATCGCCAGCAGCAGCAGCGCCACGATGTTGGTGATCTTGATCATCGGGTTCACGGCCGGACCCGCGGTGTCCTTGTAGGGATCGCCCACGGTATCGCCGGTCACCGCAGCCTTGTGGGCTTCCGAGCCCTTGCCGCCATGATTGCCGTCCTCGATATACTTCTTGGCGTTGTCCCAGGCACCGCCGCCCGCGGTCATCGAGATCGCGACGAACAGGCCGGTCACGATGACGCCCAGGAGCATGGCGCCGACGGCCGACAGCGCGGCCGACTTGCCGCCGATCGCCCAGATCACCAGGAACAGGAAGATCGGCGAGAGCACCGGCAGCATCGAGGGGATGATCATCTCCTTGATCGCCGCCTTGGTCAGCAGGTCGACGCACTTGCCATACTCCGGCTTGGCCTCGCCTTCCATGATGCCCTTGATGTCGCGGAACTGGCGGCGGACCTCGGTGACCACCGCGCCGGCGGCGCGGCCGACCGCCGTCATGCCCATCGCCCCGAACAGGTAGGGCAGCAGGCCGCCGAAGATCAGGCCAACGACGACGAACGGATTGGACAGCGAGAAATCGACCGTCACGTCCTTGAAGAACGCGTTGCCCGAGTTCTTGAAGAAGGCGATGTCCTGGGTATAGGCCGCGAACAGCACCAGCGCGCCGAGGCCGGCCGAACCGATGGCATAGCCCTTGGTCACCGCCTTGGTGGTGTTGCCGACGGCGTCCAGGGCGTCGGTCGTCTTGCGGACATCCGCTTCCATGTCGGCCATCTCCGCGATGCCGCCCGCGTTGTCGGTCACCGGACCGTAGGCGTCGAGCGCGACCACCATGCCCGCCAGGGCCAGCATGGCGGTGACGGCGATGGCGATGCCGAACAGGCCCGCCAGCAGGTAGGTCGCGATGATCGCGGCGATGATGATGATCGCCGGGACGGCCGTCGCTTCCAGCGACACGGCCAAGCCCTGGATCACGTTGGTGCCGTGACCGGTGGTCGACGCCTGGGCCACGGAGCGCACCGGGCGGTACTCGGTGCCGGTGTAATACTCGGTGATCCAGATGATCAGGCCGGTGACGACCAGGCCGATGACGGCGCAGGCGAACAGCGACCAGCCGAAGAAGGACGTTCCGCCCGCGGTCATCGCGGTGTCGAAACCGATGACCCACCAGGTCACGGCAGCGATGCCGACCAGCGACAGGAGCGCCGACACGATGAAGCCCTTGTAGAGGGCGCCCATGATGTTGTTGCTCTTACCCAGCCGCACGAAATAGGTGCCGATGATCGAGGTGATGATGCACACCCCGCCGATCGCCAGCGGATACATCACCGCGGCGCCCAGGTTGAAGATCAGTGCCAGAACCATCGTGGCGACCACGGTCACCGCGTAGGTCTCGAACAGGTCGGCGGCCATGCCGGCACAGTCGCCGACATTGTCGCCCACGTTGTCGGCGATGACCGCCGGGTTCCGGGGATCGTCCTCGGGAATGCCCGCCTCGACCTTGCCGACCAGATCGGCGCCGACGTCCGCACCCTTGGTGAAGATGCCGCCGCCGAGACGCGCGAAGATCGAGATCAGCGAAGCGCCGAAGCCCAGCGCGACCAAGGCGTCGACCACCGTGCGGTCCTTGGTCGGGTCGAAGCCCAACACACCGACCAGGATGATGAAGTAGCCGGCGACGGCGAGCAGCGCGAGGCCCGCGACCAGCATGCCCGTGACCGCGCCCGACTCGAAGGCGATCCGAAGGCCCTGGGCCAGTCCCGTGCGGGCGGCCTCGGCGGTGCGGACGTTCGCACGCACGGAGACATTCATCCCGATGTACCCGGCGGCGCCTGACAGGATGGCGCCGACCAGGAAGCCGACCCCCACCCAGATGCCGAGCAGCAGCGCGACCACGATGAAGATGACGACGCCGACGCCGGCGATCGTCAGATACTGCCGGTTCAGATAGGCGCGGGCGCCTTCCTGAATCGCAGCGGCGATTTCCTGCATCCGCGCGTTGCCAGCGCTCGCCGAGAGCACGCTCCGGCTCGTGACGATGCCGTACAGAACGGCAAGAATCGCGCAGCCAAGCGCGAAATAGGGAACATAGGCCATCGAAGGTCTGCCTCTTGGTTTTGCTTGTGCATGCGGAAACCGCGGCACCGCGAAATCGGGCCGAAGATCGGTCGAATCGAATATTCGAAGCCGCAGGACTCTCCCCTACCCCCTTGCGGGCGCGGCGAAATGTGGCGGGAACATGCCAGAAAGGATTTTCGCGTGCAACATGGCTGTGACGCGATGCCCCTACAACCGCTGCAAAGCGGACCCAAAGCCCCGCGACCGGTCAGAAATGGCGGAAGCCGGTGCGCTCGATCTCGACGAGGTCGCCGTCCTTGCCGACCAGCCTGACCCCGCGCTCCGGTTCGATACCGCCGATCTCCGCCACCGGCACCCCGACCCGGTCGGCGAGGGCGTGGACCTCGTCCGCCCTGTCCCGCGGCACCGTGAACAGGAGTTCGTAGTCGTCGCCCGCCGAGAGCGCATCGGCGAGGCCGTATCCCGTGCACCGCCCCACCGTCTCCGAAACCGGCATGGCGGCCGCCTCGATCGTCGCGCCCCGGCCGGAGACCTCGCAGATATGGGCCAGATCCGCGAGCAGGCCGTCGGAGACGTCGATCGCCGCATGGGCCAACCCGACCAGGGCGGGCCCCAATGCCGTGCGCGGGCTGGGCACCCGATACCGTTCGACCAGCCGGGCCCGGTCGGCGTCGCCGACGGCGATCTTGCCCGCAAGAATTCCCAACCCGGCGCCGGCGTCGCCGATCGTGCCGGAGACGAAGATCCGGTCCCCGTCCCGGGCGCCGCCGCGCCGGAGCGCGCGGCCCGCGGGCACCTCGCCCATTGCGGTGATCGCGATCATCACCGGCCCGGGGGTCGACACCGTGTCCCCGCCGATCAGGCAGAGTCCATAACGGCCCTGGTCTTCGCCCAGGCCAGCGGCAAATCCGGCCAGCCAATCCTCGTCGACCGCCGGCGAGAGCGCGAGGGCCAGATTGTAGAAGCGCGGGACCGCGCCCATGGCGGCCAGGTCGGACAGGTTGACCCGCAAGGCCTTGCGCGCGATGTCGCCGGGCGGATCGCCACCAAGGTAATGCACGCCCTCGACCAGCGCGTCGTTGGTGACCACGATCTCGCACCCCTCGGCCGGCCGGACGACGGCGGCGTCGTCACTCAGCCCGAAGGCCCCGGCATGGCCGGCGGCCAGCGGCGCGAAATAGCGTGCGATGATGTCGAATTCGCCTGCGAGCGCCATGGTACCGCGGCCTTCAGCCGGCGGCAGGCTTGGTCCCGGCCCCGGGCTCGCCGAATTCGTCAGGCCTCAGCACATGCGCCAGCTTGTCGAGAATGCCGTTGACGAATCCCGGCTCGCGGCCGTCGAAGAAGGCGTTCGCGACGTCGACATATTCGGTGATGACGACCCGGGCGGGAATGTCGCCGCGGCTGAACAGCTCCCAGGCGCCCGCGCGCAGCGTCGCGCACAAGACCCGGTCCATGCGCTCGAGCGACCAGCCCTCCGACAGGGAGGATCCAAGCATCCGGTCCAGCGTCTCGCGCTGTTCGCTCGCGCCGCGGACGACGCTGACGAAATGCGCCTGGTCGGTTTCGCCCAGCTTGGGCCCCTTGCGCTTGGCGTGGAGCCGGTAACGGAGAAATTCCGCCATGACGGCGTCCGGTCCCACATCGGTCACATCGATCTGGTAGAGCGCCTGCACGGCGGCGAGGCGCGACGCACTGCGGCGGCCCGCGCCATTCGATCGGCGGCCACGGGTGGGCTGAAGCTGTTCGGGCATCGACGCTCAGATGTTGGTGAATCGGCGCTTGAGCTCGACCATCCGCAGGCAGGCTGCCACGGCGTCGCGGCCCTTGTCGCGCTGCTTGGGATCGGCCCGGGCGACGGCCTGGGCATGGTTCTCAACCGTCAGGATACCGTAGCCGATGGCGGCGTGCTTGTGCAGCGCAAGTTCCTGAAGGCCGCGCGCGCTCTCGCCGCAGACATAGTCGTAATGGGTGGTCTCGCCCCGGATGACGCAACCGAGCGCCACGAAGCCGTCGTAGCGGTCGAGCGCCATGTTGATCACCGCCGGCACCTCGAAGGTGCCGGGAACCTCGAGCCGCTCCCAGGTGGCACCGGCCTCCTCGAGCGCGGCGACCGTGCCTTCGACGAGCATGTCCGAAATGTCTTCATAGAAACGGGACTCGACGATCAGGATGTGCGGGGCACGGCTCATCGGGGCTCCACGGGAATCGACCGGCGTTCGGTCACGTGCAGATCGTAGCCTTCGAGGCCGACGATCGAGCGGTTGCTGTTGGTGAGCAGGATCATGTTCCGAACGCCCAGGTCGAGCAGGATCTGGGCGCCAACCCCGTAGTCGCGCAGCGAATTGGCCTCGCCCGATTCGCGCGACGGGATCGGCAGGCCGGCGGCGCGGTCGGCCCGCTCCATGACATCGTCCGACAGCGACCGCGACCAGGGCTCGCGAATCAGCACGACGACGCCGCGGCCGGCCTCGGCGATCATCTCCATGCTCCTCTGGAGTTCGCCGATGTGGTCGTCCTTGGAGTCGCCGAGCAGGTCCCGGAACACGTTCAGGCGATGCATGCGGACCATGGTGGGGGCATCGGACCGCAGCTCGCCCTTCACCAGCACGAGATGTTCCGCATAGGCCGCCCGATTGACGTAGACGTAGGTCTTGAACAGGCCGCCGAAGCGGCTCTCGAACGTCGTTCTCGCGATCTGCTCGACGATACGGTCGTTGCGGCGCCGGTAGGCGATCAGGTCGGCGATCGTCGCGATCTTGAGATTGTGGTGCTGGGCGAAGGGTATGAGGTCGGGCAGCCGCGCCATGGTGCCGTCCTCGTTCATGATCTCGCAGATCACGCCCGAGGGATTGAGCCCGGCGAGCCGCGCGATGTCGACGGCGGCTTCGGTATGTCCGGCCCGGACCAGCACGCCGCCGTCGCGGGCGACCAGCGGGAAGACATGGCCCGGCACGACGATATCGTCACTGTCCTTCGTCGGGTCGATCGCAACCGCGACGGTGTGGGCCCGGTCGGCGGCGGAAATGCCCGTGGTCACGCCCTCGGCGGCCTCGATGGAAACCGTGAAGGCCGTGCCCTGGTGCTCGCGGTTGTGGCGCGGCATCATCTCGAGCCCGAGTTCGGAGACCCGCGTTCGCGGCAGCGCCAGGCAGATCAGGCCGCGGCCGTGCAAGGCCATGAAATTGATGACGTCCGGGGTCGCCATCTGGGCCGGAATGACCAGATCGCCCTCGTTTTCGCGATCCTCGTCGTCGACCAGGATGAACATGCGCCCGTTGCGCGCCTCGTCGAGGATCTCGTCGATCGACGACAGATAGGCCAGGTCATCGTCCTTGCGCTCATGCGAAGGCGGTGTGACCGTCTTGAAGGTGCGGATGTTGCTGCTCATCGCTTCGATTCCATTGCGTCGCGCATCCGTCCAACGTAGCGCGCGAATATGTCCACTTCCAGATTTACCGCATCGCCGGGCGCGAGCGCGCCGAAGGTCGTCTGCTCCTGGGTATGCCGTATGATATTGACCTCGAACCGGCTCTCGTCATCCCCGTCCGTTACGGCGTTGACCGTCAGGGAGACCCCGTTCAGCGCCACCGAACCCTTTTCGGCGACAAAGTGCGCCAGCCCGGCCGGCAGCGAGAAGACGTAGCGGGTACTGCCGTCGACCGCCTCCCGTGCCCGGGTCTCGATCACCGCGTCGACATGGCCGGTGACGATATGGCCGCCGAGTTCCTCGCCCAGGCTGAGCGCACGTTCGAGGTTGATCCGCGTCCCCTCGGTCCATCGGCCCATGGTCGTGCGATCGAGGGTCTCGCCCGACGCCTCCACCGCGAACCAGCCCGGCCCCTTTTCCGTGACGGTCAGGCACGGCCCGGAGCAGGCGATCGACGCGCCCAGGTCGATCGAGGCCGTGTCGTAAGCGGTCTCGACCTCGAAGCGGGTGTCGGCGCCGGAGCGCCGATGAACCGCCCGTACCCGTCCGATGTCGGTGATGATGCCCGTGAACATGCGCCAACCTACCGGGCCGTGGCCCAGCTTTCCACCACGTCGCCGTCGAGAAGCCAGCGCCGCTCGAGGCGGAACCGCAGCGCGCTGGACAGCGCAGGCAATCCGATCTCGCCGAGCCCCGGCAGGCCGTCGTCACCGATGGCGATGCCGGCGCGGAACCAGTACAGGCGGTCGATCAGCCGCTCGCGCGCCATCGCGCCCGCGAAGACCCCACCGCCTTCGACGAGCAGCCGGTTTACACCCCGTTCGGCGCAGGCGCCGACCACGGCGGCCAGATCGGGCCGGCGCCGCTCGGTGCGCGGCACGTAGATGACCTGGACGTCGCTGGGCAGGCCCGTCGGCGGCGTCGCGCCTTCCCCGAGGATCAGCCACACGGGACCTTCTTCGGCCGACCGGGCGAGCCTGCTGTTCGCGTCGAACCGGCCTTCGTTGTCGAGAACGATGCGCACGGCGGGCCGGACGTCGCCGCCGGGGAGCCGGCACGTCAGTTCCGGGTCGTCGGCGAGCGCCGTGCCGATGCCGACCATGATGGCGTCGTGCCGCAGGCGCAGCCCGTGTCCGAAATCGCGCGCGACGGGCCCGGTGATCCACTTGCTCTCGCCGGTCGCCGTCGCGATCCGGCCATCGAGGCTGGTGGCGAGCTTCAAGGTGACTTCCGGACGACTGCGGAGGTTCCGGGACAAATAGCCGCCCAGCCCGCGCGCGGCCTCGTCCGACCGGATCCCTTCGGTCACCGTGATCCCCGCCTCGCGAAGACGCTTGATGCCCGCGCCGGCCACCCGGGGGTCGGGGTCGCCATGAGCCACGACGACACGGGCGACGCCCGCCTCGATCAGCGCGTCGGCGCACGGCGGAGTCCGGCCCTGATGGC
>CAMYMQ010000126.1 GCA_947259335.1 uncultured Alphaproteobacteria bacterium
CCATCGCCCACGACGACGCCCGCGCCCGACCGTACGGCGGAGATGCGCCGGGCGATCGCCGCGGCGATGTCGCGGGCGAAGCGGGAAATCCCCCACTACTACCTGACCAAAACCCTCGACCTGACCGCCGCCACCGCGTGGCTGAGGGCAGCCAACGAAGAACGCTCGGTCCAACAACGCCTGCTCCCCGCTGCCCTGCTTCTCCGAACGGTCGCGCTCGCTCTGGCCAAGGTGCCGGAGTTCAACGGCTACTGGGTCGACGGGGCGTTCAAGGCAGGCGACGGGATCCATCTGGGCGTCGCCATTGCGCTGCGCGGCGGCGGACTGATCGCACCCGCGATCCACGACGTCGACCGCCTGTCGCTGGACGACGTCCAGGCAAGCCTCCTCGATCTCGTCAAACGCACGCGGCGCGGCGGGCTGCGCGGTTCGGAGCTGACCGACGCGACGATCACGGTCACCAGCCTGGGCGAGCTCGGGGCCGATTCCGTGCTCGGCGTCATCTATCCCCCGCAGGTCGCCCTGATCGGTTTCGGCCGGATCGTGGAGCGGCCCAGGGCGGTCGACGGCGCGCTCGCGGTTCGACCCCTCGTGACGGCGAGCCTGTCGGCCGACCATCGAGCCAGCGACGGCCAGCGCGGCAGCAAGCTGCTGGCCGAAATAGACGCCATTCTCCAGACCCCGGAGGCCCTATGACCGACGACGATGCCAGACAGGTGGTGCTCAAGGTCCTCGGCGAAATCGCGCCCGAGGTGGAACTCGAGACGGTCGAGCCGAAGACGAGCTTCCGCGACCAGTTCGACATCGATTCCGTCGATTTCCTGAATTTCGTGATCGGCCTGCACGAAGCGACCGGGGTCGACATTCCCGAGGCGGACTATCCGAAACTTTCGAGCCTCGAAGGCGCGGCCGCCTACCTGGTTGCTCATACCCGGTCGTGAGCCGCCGATGAGCAGGACCCGAGCCCGGATCGATCCGGCGGCGCTGCTGGCGAAGGCGGCGGGGCCGGCGAAGCGCGCGCTGCGGCTCCACCCCTTCTATCGGGGCAAGATCCAGATGCTGCCGAAGGTTCCCATCCGCGGCCTCGATGATTTCAGCGTCTGGTACACGCCGGGGGTCGCGGCGGCCTGCCGGGCGATCGTCGACTCGCCGGACCAGATCTTCGAGCAGACCAACCGCGGCAACACCATCGCGATCGTTTCCGACGGCAGCCGTGTCCTCGGCCTCGGCGACATCGGCCCGGCCGCCGGCCTCCCCGTGATGGAGGGCAAGGCCCTGCTGTTCAAATACCTCGGCGGCGTCGATGCCGTGCCCTTGTGCCTCGATGCCCCTTCGGTCGACGATCTGGTCCGGGTCGTCGAGGCGATCGTGCCCAGCTTCGGCGCAATCAATCTCGAAGATATCGCCCAGCCGAAATGCTTCGCGGTGCTCGACCGGCTGCGGGACAGCCTCCCGATCCCGGTGTGGCACGACGATCAGCAGGGCACCGCGACGGTCGTTCTGGCGGGCCTGCTCAACGCCCTGGAAAGGGTCGGCAAGTCGTTGGGGGGCGTGTGGGTGACGATGGTTGGTGCGGGAGCGGCGAACATCGCCTCCCTGAGGCTGCTGACTCGGGCCGGGCTCGACCCGGCCAAGACGATCGTGTGCGACAGCCGCGGCAGTCTCCACCCCGACCGGAAAGACCTGTCGGAGCAGCGTGAGCTCTTCGCCGATAAATGGCGCATCTGCATCGAGACCAACGAAAAAAGGCTGGCCGGCGGCGTCGCCGAGGCGCTCGAGGGCGCCGACGTCTGTCTCGCCTTCTCGTCGCCTGGACCGGGGACCGTCAAGCCGGAGTGGGTGAGGCGCATGGCGTCCGAGGCGATTGTCTTCGCGTGCGCCAATCCCACGCCGGAGATATGGCCCTGGGAGGCGCAGGAGGCCGGGGCACGCATCGTCGCGACCGGGCGCAGTGACTTCCCCAATCAGGTCAACAATTCGCTCGCCTTTCCCGGCATCTTCCGCGGCGTGCTTGACGTCCGTGCAACGGCGATAACCGACGACATGACGCTCGCGGCGGCGGATGCGCTCGCCCAAGCGGCCCGGGACGACGGACTGAGCGACGAGACCATCCTGCCGCCGATGGACGATCGTACCGTCGCCGTGAAGCTCGCGGTGGCGGTCGGCCTGAAAGCGCAGGCTTCGGGTGACGCCCGTCTTTCCCTCTCGCGCGACGAC
The DNA here is from genome assembly GCA_947259335.1 of uncultured Alphaproteobacteria bacterium. Lineage (GTDB taxonomy): Bacteria > Pseudomonadota > Alphaproteobacteria > Bin65 > Bin65 > CAMYMQ01. The sequence continues at coordinate 2,218 of CAMYMQ010000126.1, forward strand.
CTGGAGCGGCAGGCCCTCGCGAAAATCGACACTGCGCAGGACTCGGTCGCCAGGCTGATGGCCGACGGCCTGATCCCCGAACCGCCGCCTGAAGGGGACTGACGACGATGGCGATCCCTGCCGCCTCGTCTGGCCACCAAGAGCCGGGCGCCCTGCGCCTCCGGTCCATCGGGCGGCCGGCATGACGTGCTCCGGCAGTCCCGTCTCTCCCGTCCACTATCCGCCACGTCCCGCCTGATTCCTGCGTTTCCGCCCGTTGGCGGCGGTATGCTATAGAGAACCGCAGGCGGCGTATTGCGCCGCCTCCGCCTCACAGACGACAAGGACGACCATGGCCTCGACCGGCAACGCCGACCTCGCCGCGAAGATCCGCCGCCGGGACTGGATCTCGGCCCCGGGCGTATTCGAGATGATCTCGGCGCGGCTCGCCGACACGATGGGCTTCGACGCGCTCTATATGACCGGCTACGGCACCGTCGCCTCCTATCTGGGCGTGCCCGACGCCGGGCTGGCGACCTACACCGACATGCTCGACCGGGTGACGCGAACCTGCGAGATCGCGTCGACGCCACTGATCGCCGACGGCGACACCGGCTATGGCGGGCTGCTCAACGTCGAGAACACGGTGCGCGGCTACGAGCGCGCGGGCGTCTGCGTGATCCAGCTCGAGGACCAGGAGTTCCCCAAGAAGTGCGGGCACACGCCGGGCCGCCGGGTGATCCCGATCGAGGACGCCGTGGCCAAGATCAAGGTCGCCGCCGCCAGCCGGTCCTCGAAGGACTTCCTGATCATGGCGCGCACCGACGCGCGCGGCCTGTACGGCCTCGACGAGGCGCTCAGGCGCGGCGAGGCCTTCGCCGCGGCGGGCGCCGACATCGTCTTCATCGAGTCGCCCGAGAGCGAGGCGGAGATGCGCCGGATCGGCGAGACCTTCGCCGGGCTGCCCCTGGTCGCCAACATGGTCGAGGGCGGCTCGACCCCGGTGC
>CAMYMQ010000127.1 GCA_947259335.1 uncultured Alphaproteobacteria bacterium
GGCGGCGTCCGCGGCGACGTCGAGGCGCCGCTGGATATCGACCGCGCACCGCAGGGCCTCGCCGGCGCTTGCGAACTCTGCGAGGAAGCCGTCGCCGATCTGCTTGAACAGGCGGCCGCGGTGGCCGGCCAGGAGGGGCAGGAGGAGATCGTCGCGCAGGCGCTGGAGGCGGCGCAGGGTGCCGCTCTCGTCCGCCTCCATCAGGCTTGAATAGCCAGCCACGTCGGCGGCGAGCACCGCCGCGAGCCGCCGCGCCATGCCTGCACTGTTACTGCCGCGCGTGTCCCCACCCGCCTGGGTCATTTAGGGTCGTCCAACCGGATATGCGTGTCACCACCCGGCGCCTCTCCCGCGCCAGCGTGGCGCCGGTCACATGGCATGCCGGCGAGCCGCTTTCAATCCGGATGTATACGCGGGCGGGGAGGGGCGCCGTTGCCGGCGCGACGGGTCAGACGGCGGCCTGAGAGATGGACGTCATCGTGACGGAAATGGGCGTGTTCGGCACCTGAGGGCGAGCCGAGGTGGGCAACGCCGTCGGGACGAGCTTCCCGTTTCTACCGTGCTCTGGAAACCGTGATAGCGGTTTTCCCTCCGAGGGCGGGTGAATAGCGCACCCGGAACCGCACGATCTGCTCGCAGGCCCGGACGGTCCAGATTTCTCTGTAGACCCTGTTCACGGGGTCCTTGCTGACGATCCGGGTTCCAATCACCTGGCTCGCAGGGCATCGCGCCGGGCCGAGATTGGCCTTGGACAGTTGAATGCGTAGCGCAGCTTGTGTGCCGACCTGCAGTTGCACGCTGGCCCCCGTCGTGCCGGGCGGCAAGATCGTCAATCTAATTTTCGTCCCCGGATTCGCGACGAGCAGGAAGTTGAGGGGAGGCGCCTTGCAACCCGGAAACAGGACTCGCTCGGACCACGTCCCCGATGTCGGCGCGCTCGCCTCTCCGGTAAAGGTCGGTGCCCTGTACACATGAAGCAGGGCAAACTTGATGCGCTTTTCGTTCGCGCAGCGCATGCGGAGTCGGCGAAGTTCGCGAATTGCGGCGAAGCGCATCGCCGCCCCGTGGCGGGAACTTTTGCGATAGGCGGTCAGCCGGATTGAGACCACGCTTGAGGGCTTTATGGTCGATGCCGCAGGAAACTGCCCCCTTGTTCCCGTCGTCTCGCAGCCAGTGGCGAGAGCGGCCACGCACCCCAACACGAAAACCAGTCTCATCGAATTCCTCCTGGAGTGGGGCTGCCGTCCGGCTCGCCGTTATCTCACCCGTTCAACCGCCTGGCCGCCTCGACCGCGAAATAGGTCAGCACCCCGTCGGCCCCGGCGCGCTTGAAGGCCATCAGTGCCTCAAGCACCATCCGGTCGCCGTCGAGCCACCCGTTGTCGACGGCGCCCCGCAGCATCGCGTACTCGCGATAGAGAAGTGCCATCCGAAAGACTTACTTGATACGAAAGCGTACGTCATCGCTGCCATTTGTGCGACTTAACTGGACGGTGATCTTTCGCAGCCGACCGCATTCGCGTGACGTCCAGACCTCGGACCAGCGTGACGGACGTAGTGTTCGCCTAACGGGCGAGACATCGATGATTCTCGCTGTCGGACATCTCCGGACGACTCTCCGGTATCGAGCCCGAAAGGACCGCAAGATTTCGAGCTGAACCAGGGGTGGCGTCAAGCTTTCACCCGGCGGAAGCAAGCCGATGCCGATTCCTCTGCGTGTCGCTCGGACGAGCAGGTTAATGTGAACAATGCGTCCGCACAGGCGAAACGTAGTTCTTTCGATCCAGACGCCAGACACTGGTCGAAGCGGTCTTCCTGCCAGCCGTATTCGGTCATAGGATCCGATGAACCGGGGATTGAGAACAGCCTCTCTAATCGCAGATTTTGGTATCCTGCACGTCCCTGCAACGGCTTTCATTCCCTGAACCGAACGGAGGATGATAGCCACGCTGAATTGGTCTTGAGACCGAAATCTATCGACTTTTCGCTGGTGTGCGCTGACCGACGTTGATTGCCCCCAAGCGGCTGGAAAAGATACTGGGGCAATAAATGCCGGAGCCATGACGGCGACGGCAATTCCAAGAGTCCGGTGCATGGCTAAATGCTCCTACCCGTTCAACCGCCTGGCCGCCTCGACCGCGAAATAGGTCAGCACACCGTCGGCCCCGGCGCGCTTGAAGGCCATCAGCGCCTCGAGCACGACCCGGTCGCCGTCGAGCCAGCCGTTGTCGATGGCGCCGCGCAGCATCGCGTACTCGCCGGACACCTGGTAGGCGTAGGTCGGCACGCCGAATTCGTCCTTCACCCGGCGGACGATGTCGAGGTAGGGCATGCCCGGCTTGACCATGACCATGTCGGCGCCCTCGGCGATATCCAGCGCGACCTCGCGCAGGGCCTCGTCCGAGTTGGCCGGGTCCATCTGATAGGTCTTCTTGTCGCCGACCAGCGCCGTCGCCGAGCCGACGGCGTCGCGGAACGGGCCATAGAAGGCCGAGGCGTATTTGGCGGCATAGGCCATGATCTGGACCGCCTCGAAACCCTCGGCGTCGAGCGCCTCGCGGATCGCGCCGACCCGGCCGTCCATCATGTCCGACGGCGCGATCACGTCGCAGCCGGCGCGGGCCTGGACCAGCGCCTGTTCGGTGAGGATCGCCACGGTTTCGTCGTTGGCGACATAGCCGTTCCGGATCACCCCGTCGTGGCCGTGGTCGGTGTAGGGATCCAGCGCCACGTCGCAGACAACGCCGATGTCAGGATGGGCGTCCTTGATCGCGCGGATCGCCCGGCAGACCAGGTTGTCGGCATTGAGCGCCTCGGTGCCCTCGGCGTTCTTTGCGTCCGGCGGGGTCATCGGGAACAGCGCCACCGCGGGGATGCCCAGCCCCTTCGCTTCGCCGACCGCGTCTACTAGTAGATTGACGCTCAACCGCTGGACGCCCGGCATCGAGGCCACGGCCTCCCGCTCGCCCGCGCCGCCGATCACGAAGGCCGGCCAGATGAGGTCGTCGGGGGTCAGCGTGTTCTCGCGCACCAATCGGCGCGTCCAGTCGTGCCGCCGGTTCCGGCGCAGGCGCACCCGCGGCCAGGCCCCTAGTGTGCCGCCGGCGACGGGAACGGCCTGGCGGGCGGCGCCCGCTTTGGGTTTCTTGGTCTCTGTCATGGGTGGAACCGTAGCAAACACAGGCAAAACGGGCGAGGGGCTTGCATGTCGCGCCTTGCGCACACGAAAGCGGGCCGCCCCCTCGCGGAAGCGGCCTGCCTGAACGCCAGCCGTGAACCGGCGGCTACTTGATGAACTGGTTCGTGTACAGCTCGGCGAGCGGGGTCGCCTTCCGGGCGATGCCGGACTTCAGGTAGAAGGCCTGGACCTTCTTCATCCGCTCGGCGTCGATCTCGCCCAGCTTCGCCTGGCCCGGATAGACCAGCTTGGCGTAGTAGCCGAACACCGCTTCGATGTACTTCTCCTTGCCCTTCCACATGGGCACGGCGGCGACGAAGTCCTTCGCCGCGGCCTTGGGGTCGTCCATGATGTCCTTCATGCCCTTGAGCGAGGCGGTGACGAACTTCTGAACCATCTCGGGGCGTTCCTTGATGGTCTTGTCGGACGCGCCGATGGCCTGGGCCATGGACGGGAAATACTCGTCGGCGGGCATGATCTTGACCTTGACGCCGGCGGCCTGGATCGGCGGGATCCAGTCGGGCACGCAGGCGCAGGCGACCGTGTCGCCCGACGCGACCAGCTTCCACACGCCGGCGGGGCCGGCGGGCTTGACCGTCACGTCATCCTTGGAGAGGCCGACGCTGGCGAGCGCGCCCTGGAAGACGTAGTAGGTCGTGTCCTGCAGCGACATGACCGACACGGATTTGCCCTTGAGGTCCTTCGGGCTGTTGATGTTGGCGTCGGCGCGGGCGACGATCTGCATGAAGCCCTTGCCGCCGAACACGGCGATGGTCTTGATCGGCACGCCGTTGGGGCGGACGATGATCGGCCCGTCGGCCAGGATGCCGCCCAGGTCGGCATTGCCGACGCCGACCTGCTTGGCCACGTCGATGCCGCCCTTGCCGCGCTGGAAGGAGACGTCGAGGCCGGCGGCCTTGTAGTAACCCTTTTGCTTGGCGATCTGGATCGGCCCGAAGGCGGGCAGGAACGGCGGGGCCGGGAACAGGTAGGTGATCTTCTCGGCGGCCTGCACGGGCGCGGTCACCAGCGCGGCGCAGGCGAGCGCGGCGGCGCCCAGGCTCAGAAGGCGGCGGGGCAGCCGCGTAGTGGTCCTCGAATCCATCGTCGGGTCTCCCATGATTGACGTACGAAGAAGCCGGGCCGCGGTACGCTTCGGCATTTCAAAGGGGGCGTTTCGTCGCGGCGCACAATGGCTCTATTAGACTTCCCGGTATCGGTCAAGCTGGCCCTGCACGTATAGAGTTGACGCGGCTTGCTCCGGGAAAGCAGACTCGATCGGGCACGCTCGCTGTCCGGCGGCCTTCCGGTCACCGGGCGGACCGGGACCGGCTCCGCGGACACGCATCGCGGACGGGCGCTCCGGCAGGCAATGGGCGGCTATGGGGTTTTCGATGATTCGCATGGTGCTGTTGGCGGTCCTGGCGGCGGTCTTCGCTGTTCCTGCCCAGGCGCAGAAGCAGGACATGACCCTGCTCTCGATGAAGATCTACGAGAGCGATTCCAAGCTCACGGCCAAGGACCAGCGGCGCTACGTCTCCCTCTTGCCGAAGAGCAGCACGCGCTTCGTCTACTGGGAGATGACGGTGCGCAATCATCTCTACAACGTCCGCGAACACAGCCATTCGGTGGTCGCGCGCTGGTACAACGCGGCCAACGTCAAGATCGGCGAGACCCAGCAGGTGTTCAAGGTCCAGGCCGGCTGGTCGAGTGCCTGGGTCGCCCATGGCCGTGGCAGCAACCAGCCGGGGACATGGCCGCCGGGACGCTACCGGGTCGATATCCTGGTCGACGGGGCGGTCTTCACCCGGCGCAACTTCCTGATCTACGACGACGCCAAGGTCGATCCGGAGAACCAGTCCTTCGAGGTGACGCGGATCCGCCTCTACGAGGGCGGCTTCCAGCCGCCGCCGCCGGCGGAGCGCCAGTACACGACCCGGTTCAACAAGGCCACGACCCGTTACATCTATGCCGAGATCGCCGGGCGCAACCTGCTCTACCAGCAGCGCGACCAGTATCCGATCGTCATCGTCCGCTTCTTCAAGGCCGACGGCGCCTATGCCGGCGAGCTCATCGTGAACCGGGCGATCGTGCGCTCGAGCTGGCGCAGCGCGTTGCTGACCTCGGGATGGGGCACGCGCGCCGGCAACAGCTGGAAGCCCGGCACCTACCGCGCGGAGGTCTGGCTCGGGGACACCAACAAGGTCGGCCAGACCCAGTTCACCGTCTACGCCGGCGATCCGCCGCCCGGCACGCCGGAGGCGAACCCGGAGATCCGGCCGGAGCCCCAGGACAAGATGCCGGAGGACAACCCGACGGACCGGCCGCCGGTCGCCCCCAAGACGGCGCCGAACCCGCCCAAGGACCTGGACCAGCTGGAGAAGCTGTAATCATTGCGCTTGCCGGACCGGGCGTCCCGGCGCGCGCGGTCACGCCCGGTGGGGTGCCAGCAGGATGACCAGCGTGCCGGCGAGGGCGAGCGCGACGCCGATGACGTCCCAGCGGTCGGGGACGACCCGTTCGACCGCCCACAGCCAGCCGAGCGACGCGAGGATGTAGACGCCGCCATAGGCGGCGTAGGCGCGGCCGGCGAAATCGACCTCGACCCGGGTCAGCAGGACGGCGAACAGCGCGAGGCTGACCAGCCCCGGCAGCAGCCACCACGGTGAGCGGTCGAGCCGCAGCCACGCCCAGAAGGCGAAGCAGCCCGCGATCTCCGCGGCGGCGGCGCCGATATAGGTGACCAGCGACATGCCCGGGAGGATAGAGGGTTATCCGCCCGCGGGGAACGCGGCAGCGCCGACGGCGGACCGGCGGCGCCCTAGAACAGCATCGGCCCGAGCAGCGCGGCCAGCAGCAGCACGGCGCCGGCGATCGCGGCGATCAGCGCGTCCTTGGCCACGCCGGTCCCGGGCGTGTTCACGTCTCCAACATGTCGCTTCATTTCCATCCCGTGGCTCATCGAGTTCGTCCCATCCAAAAGCGTCTGCACGACGATGGTCAGAATGGCCGAGCACGGGCCGGGGCGCAGTGACCGGCGTCACACGGGGGGGCGGCGCCCGTCTCAGCCCGCCGAGAGCCCGTCATGGGCGCGCGACGCCCAGTCGTCGGCCTGGCGGGCGGCCTCGTCGTGGCTCCAGCCGTACTTGCGCTCGAGAATGGCGATCAGCTCCTGCCGCTCGCCGCGCATCTGCGCGATCTCGTCGTCGGTCAGGTCCGACCAGGCGTCGCGCAGGCGCAGCTTGGCTTCTTCCCAGCGGGTGCCGATGGTGTCCCAGTGAAACATGGCGGGGGTCTCCGGTGCGGGTCGGTGATGCGGTCCGTGATGCCGGGGCTTCGGCCCGACAGGATGGGCCGGTCGTTCCGGATCCGCCTTAGCGTGGGTTGGGGCGCGGCGGCCGCGGTCCCAGTCCCAGTCCCAGTCCCAGTCCCAGTCCCGGCGGAAGCGGAAGGGCTCGGGGAGCGACACCGCGATTGCCTGCCGTGCCCGCTTGGGAAACACTGCCGGATCGTCCTCGACCGCCGGAGCCGGCCATGCGCCCGTTCGCGCCGTTCCTCCTCGCGCCATCTTTCTCCGCGCCATCTTTCTTCGCGATACCCCTCCTCGCGTTGGGGCTGTCGCTCGCCGGCTGCACGATGCCGGCATTCCTGTCGCGAGCCACCTGTCCGTCAGCGGATGCCGCGATGGCGGCGGGGACCTACGCCGAGGCCGCCCGCCGCTATGGTCCCTGTCTGGCGGCGGCGAC
>CAMYMQ010000128.1 GCA_947259335.1 uncultured Alphaproteobacteria bacterium
GCCAACGGCGCCGCCGGCCGGGCCGGCGCGTTCCGCGACGCGGCGCGGCAGCGCAACCTGCCGCTCGACGTCTTCGAACATGACGACCCGACGATTTCCGACCTTTACGGCGCCAGCCTTTCGCTGGTCCGAACCGACCATTTCGTCGCGTGGCGCGGCGACGAAGTGCCCGACGACCCCGGCGCCCTAATCGACCGTATACGCGGTGCCTAACAACGCATCATGGGAGGAAATACCATGCGAAAACTCTTACTGGCGCTGACCCTCAGCGTCTTTGCGACGACCCACGCGGCAGCCGACGAGCTGCGCCTGGGCTTCATGTCGATCCTGAGCGGCCCCCTCGGCATCCTGGGCAACGCGCAGAAGCGCGGCTTCGATCTCGCGATCGAACAGCTCGGCGGCAAGGTCGGCGGTGTGCCGACCAAGATCTTCATCGCCGACAACAAGGGCAATCCCGGCGAGGCGGTTCAGCAGGCGATCAAGCTGGTCGACCGCAACAAGGTTCAGATCGTCACCGGCATGGCCGCCAGCCATACGACGATGGCCTCCGTCAAACCGCTGCTGGCCCGCGGCGTGATCGTCCTTGGCGCCAATGCGGGTCCGTCGCCGCTGGCCGGCAAGGGCTGCAACAAGAACCTCTTCATCACCTCCTTCCACAACAACCAGTGGGACGAAGCGATGGGCGAGTATCTGACCAAGAAGGGGGTCAAGCGCGTCTACTTCATGGGCATGGACTACCAGGCGGGCTGGGACCACGTGAAGGCGGCGATCGGCGCCTTCAAGGGCGAGAAGGTCGCCGAGGTCTATACCCCGCTCAACCAGATGGACTTTTCCGCCGAGCTGACCCAGCTTCGCGCGGCCAAGCCCGATGCCGTCTTCGTGTTCTACGTCGGCCCCCTCGCGGTGGCCTTCATCAAGCAGTACACTCAGGCCGGCCTGCACAAGACCATCCCGATCTACTCGCTGGGCGCCTTCTCCGATCCGCTCCTCTACAAGGCGCAGGGCGATGCGGTCATGGGCATCTACATGACCGAGGGCTGGAATACCGAACTCGACAACGAGCCGAACAAGCGGTTCGTCGCGGCGTTCCGCAAGAAGTACGGCCGCGATCCCACCGGCTACGCCGCCCGCCAGTATGACGCGATCATGCTGCTCGACGCGGCGATCAAGCAGATCGGCGGCAAGGTCGACGACAAGGACGCGCTTCGGGCGTCCCTGCGCAAGGCCGACTTCAAGTCGATCCGCGGCAAGTTCCGGTTCAACACGAACCAGTTCCCGATTCAGGACATCTACATCATGCAGGTCGCCAAGCGGGCGGACGGGAGCATGTACCAGAAGCTTCTCGGTGTCGCGAAATCCGACATCAAGGATCCCGATTACATCAACTGCAAAATGAAGTAGTGACTATCGCGGACGCCGGGCGGCACCCGTGTCGCCCGGCTCCGCACCCCGCCACGCGTCCTTTCCATTTCGCGAATAGCCAATCTCGTGACACTTCCGATCCTTCTCGAACAGGCGTTCAACGGACTTCAGCTCGGCATGATGCTGTTCCTGATGGCCGTCGGCGTGACCCTGGTGTTCGGCATCATGGACACCGTGAACCTGTCGCACGGTTCGCTGCTCATGTTCGGTGGCTTCTTCGTCGTCACCGCCGTCGAGTTCACCGGCTCCTTCGGGTTCGGACTCCTGCTGGCGCTCGTGGCCTCTGCCGCTCTCGCGGTGCTCGTCGAATTTGTCGTGATGCGGCCCCTGTATCGCCGTGGCCATCTCGACCAGGTGCTGGCGACATTCGGACTGATTCTGTTCTTCAACGAACTGGCGGTGGTCATCTGGGGGCGGGCGCCGCTCTACCTGTCGATCCCGAAATTCCTGAGCGGCCAGATCGATCTGCTCGGCGTGCCCTACCCGGCCTACCGGTTCACGATAACCGTCGTGGCCGCGCTCCTGGGCCTGGGCCTCTATTTCCTGATCTCCCGCACGCGTACGGGGATGCTGATCCGCGCGGGCGCCGACAAGCGCATCGTCGTCGAGATGATGGGCGTGAACATCTCGAGGCTCTATACGCTGATCTTCGCGCTGGGCGGCGTCCTCGCCGGCCTCGCCGGCATGATGATCGTCCCGCTGGTTTCCGTTCAGAGCGGTATGGGCGATCCGATCCTGATCACCACCCTCGTCGTCGTCATCATCGGAGGGATCGGCTCGATCCGCGGCGCGCTGGTCGGCGCCCTGCTGGTCGGTGTCCTCGACACGTTCGGCCGGATCCTCTTCCCCGTCTATTTCGGCACCGGCACCGGCAGCGCGCTCGCCAACATGACCATCTACATCTTGATGGCCGGCGTTCTTCTGTGGCGGCCGCGGGGGCTCTTCCCCGCGACGGCGCCTTGAGGATAGAGCCGTGATCAGAGAACGGGAGTGGATCCTCATCCTGGTGCTCGCGGCGGTCGCCGTCGCGGTCCCGCTATTCGGTGACGGCTACTACACCAAGTTCGCCACCAAGGTGATCATCTTCGGCATGGCGGCGCTCGCCGTCGACATCCTGCTCGGATATGCCGGCCTGGTCAGTTTCGGCCACGCCGCCTTCTTCGGCGTCGGGGCCTATATCGCCGGCATGCTGATCAACGCGGGCGTGGTCGAAGGCATCGTCGTGCTGGCCGCGGCGCTCGTGGGCGCGGCCCTCATCGCGCTTGTGATCGGCGCGCTGTCCCTGCGCACCAGCGGGCTCTACTTCATCATGATAACGCTGGCGTTCGCCCAGATGCTCTATTACGTCGGGCAAAGCCTGCGCGCCTACGGCGGGACCGACGGCTTCGCCCTGGACCAGCGAATCGAATTCGGCGGCCTGCTCGACCCCAACGACACGACCACCTTCTATTATGTGTCGCTCGCCCTGCTCGCCGTCATCCTGTTCCTGTGCTCCCGGTTCCTGCGCGCGGAATTCGGCGTGGTGCTGCGAGGCAGCCGCGACAACGCGGTTCGGATCGAGGCGGTCGGCTTCCCTTCGTACAAGTACAAGCTTGTCGCCTTCGCCATTTCGGGCAGCATCGCCGGCCTGGCCGGGGCGCTCCTGGCCAACCTGAACCAGTATGTGGCGCCGCCGGGCATGCTCAACTGGGAGATCTCCGGCGAATTGCTCGTGATGGTGATCTTCGGCGCGGCGGGCACCTTGCTGGGCCCGGTGGTCGGCGCCGCCGTCTTCCTTTTCTTTGCCGAAATCCTGTCGGAGATCACCGAACATTGGATGCTCCTGTTCGGACCGCTGCTCCTCCTGCGCGTTCTCCTGGTCCGCGACGGCCTCTATGCGCTCTTGCAAAAGGCCATCGCCAAATGACGCCACCGCCGATCCTGCGCATCGAGGGTTTGACCAAGCGATATTCGGGTCTCGTCGTGACCGACGACCTGTCGCTCGAAGTCGAGCCGAACGAACTGCACGCGATCATCGGCCCCAACGGCGCCGGGAAGACGACCCTCATCGGACAGCTCGCCGGCCAGGTCATGCCCGACGCCGGCCATGTCTGGTTCGACGGGAAGGATGTCGCCCACGCCTCGCCGCCCGAACGCGCGCGGTCGGGAATCGCTCGGTCGTTCCAGATCACCAGCATATTTCCGAGCTTCTCGACCGAGGCGAACGTCGCGATCGCGATCCAGGGACGGCGGCGGCACAGCTTCCGATTCTGGCGGCCGGCGGACCGCGACCCGAAGCTGATCGATCCGGCACGGGAGTTGCTCACAAGCGTGGGTCTCGGCGACCGGATGCAGACGCCGGCGGCCGTGCTGTCCCACGGCGAGCACCGGCTGCTCGAGCTGGCCATCGCGCTCGCGCAGCAGCCGCGGCTTCTCCTGCTCGATGAGCCGATGGCCGGCCTGGGCAGCGAGGAATCGAAGGAACTCGTGACCTTCCTGCTCACGCTCAAGGGCCGCTACACCATCCTGCTGGTCGAACACGACATGGACGCCGTGTTTGCCCTCGCCGACCGGATATCCGTCCTCGCGGCCGGCCGCATCATCGCGACCGGGACGCCGGAGGAAATCCGCGTCGACCAGGAGGTACGGACCGCCTATCTCGGCGACGAGATGCCGATCGCAGCCGAAGGAGAGCGATGATGCTTCAGGTGGAGGCGGTCGAGTCCCGATACGGGGCGAGCCAGGTCCTCTTCGGCATGTCGCTCGCCGTCGGCACCGGCCAGGTGGTCTCGCTGTTGGGCCGGAACGGCATGGGCAAGACGACCACGGTCAAGTCGATCCTCGGCGTCGTCACCCCCCATGCCGGGCGGGTCCGGTTCGACGATATCGAACTGCGCGGCCGCCGGGTTTTCGAGATCGCCAAACTGGGTATCGGCATCGTCCCCGAAGGCCGCCAGGTCTTTTCCACCCTGACGGTGCGCGAGAACCTGATCGCGACCGCGTCCCAGCGGCACGCCCGGAACGGCGGATGGACGCTGGACCGCATCTTCGATCTATTCCCCTCGCTCGCCGAGCGGTCCCGGAACTACGGCTCGCAGCTTTCTGGCGGCGAGCAGCAGATGCTCGCCATCGGCCGCGCCCTCATGACAAACCCGAAGCTGCTCATCCTCGACGAGGCCACCGAGGGCCTGTCGCCGCTGATCCGGCAGGAGATCTGGCGCGTGTTGCGCGAGTTGAAGGCGCACGGACAGTCCATTCTCGTCATCGACAAGAATGTCAACGCGCTCTCCGAGCTGGCGGATCGTCACTACGTCATCGAGAAAGGGCAGGTCGTCTGGGAAGGCGACAGCAAGGCGCTGCGGGACGACATCGCAAGGGTCCAGAGCATCATCGGCGTTTGAGGGAGAGAGTCGTGCAACAGGCCTCCGTTCCTGAGAAGCCCGTCGGCCTGGTCGACGACGAACAGATCGTCGCTCCCGCGCCCATGGTGGTGCGGCGGTTCATCAAGTTCGGCGACACCGACGCCGCCGGTGTCGTCTATTCCGGCCGTTTCCTCGACTTTGCGCTCGAGGCGTTCGACACCTTGTTGCGCGTCGGCTTCGATCTCGGCTGGCCGCAACAGGAGGCGTCGGGCGTCGGGACGCCGGCGGTATCCTTTCACCTGGAGTTTTCGCGGTCCCTGCGGGCGGGCGATCAGCTGGATATCGAGATCCTCATCGACAGGATCGGCGGGGGCTCGTTCACCGTTCGGACCGTGGGGCGGAACGCCCGGGCCGAAGACGTCTTTTACGCCACCATGATTTTCGCCTCGGTCACCAACGACGACCGCAAGCCCGTCAAGCTTCCCGACTGGCTGCGGTCGAAACTGGAGGCCTATGTCGCCTCCTGCGAAGCCGGAAAAGGCGCGTGACCGTGTCCAGCAAGACCGCCCGCAAGGACATCGTCGCCAAGGAGGTCCTCGAGCAGGCGGCGCGGCTGTTCGCCAAGAAGGGATACGCGAACACGACCCTGCAAGACATCGGCAACGCGGTGGGGCTGAGCCGGCCCGCCCTCTACCACTATTTTCCGAGCAAAAATGCCTTGCTGAAAGCGATGGTCGAGGACGTGACCGTCGTCGGCGCCCGCACGCTGGCGGAGATCCGGGCGAACAACGATCTGAGCCCCGAGGAGCGTGTTCGCCGCGCGGTCGAGGCGCTGGTGATGTGGGGCCTCGATCGGCCGACCCGCTTCAAGGTGATCGACCGGGCGGAAGAGATGCTGCCACCCGACATATCCGCGACCCACGAGGCCGCCAAACGGCAAGTGCTGAGAGAAATGACGGCGCTCATTTCGGAGGGTGTCGAGGCCGGCGTCCTGCGCCCCCTCGACCCGCGATTGGCCGCGCTGTCGGTGATCGGCATGTGCAACTGGACGGCCTGGTGGTGGACCCCGAAAAGCCCCCAGTCGAAGGAAGAGGTCTCGGCCTTCATCGGCGAAATGGCCATCAACGCGATGCGCCGCGTCGGGCCGAACCGCCCGTCCGGCAACTCCATCGAGAACGCGATCGAATTGCTGCGGAGCGATCTCGATTTCCTGGAAATTGTCGCGAAGTCGAGCTAGCGGCGACGGCTAGAACTGACCGCGTGCCTCCAGCCCGAAGGCGTGTTGGCCGTACATCGTGCTGACCGCGTCCCAGTTGAAGCTCACATGCTTGCCGACCGCGTGCACGTCGCGCCAAGCCCGCTGGAAAAGCGAGGTCTTGTAAAGGCCACGGCCGCCGGCGACGGTATCGAGAGCCGTCATCGCCTGTTCGGCGAGTTTCACCGTGAAGGCATGGTCGCGACGGTTCCGGATTCGGTGTGCCACGCTGACCTCCCGGCCCTGGCTTACCTCCTCCATGGCGGTCTCGATGGTCCGGTAGAGCAGCAGCTTCGCGCAATCGAGGCAGGCGGTCGCCTCGGCGAAACGCGACTGCACCGCGCTGAACTGGGCGATCGTCGAACCCGCCCCCAGCGCGGCGCCGCGCGTCGTCCGGCTCGAAATCGACTCCATGAACTCGTCGATCGCCCCCTGCACCGCGCCGAGCGCCGTCGAAATCAGCCCGACCGGTGTGGTCGCGATGAAGGGCAGCCGGTACAGCGGGTTCCGGTGATGGTCGGCGCCCGGGCTCTTTCCTGCCAGGAGCGGACCGAACCCCAGCTTTCGGTGCTCCGGCACGACGGCGTCGGTCAGGACGATCCGCTTGCTGCCGGTGCCGCACAGGCCGGTGGTGTGCCAATCGTCTTCGATCGTGCAGTCGCTCGCGGGCAGCACCAGAAAGGCGGGCGCCGGCGGGCCGCCATCGGAGCCGGGCAGCAAGACGCCGACGAGCGCCCAGGCCGCGTTGTCGATGCCGCTTGCGAACGGCCATTCGCCGGTGATCCGATAGCCGCCATCGACCTTTTCAGCAAGGCACGCAGGAGCATAGGACCCCGCGACGAAGACGTCGGTGCTGTCGGACCAGATCTCCTTCTGCACCTCCAGGGGGAACAGGGCCGTCAGATAGGCATGAGACGCGCCGATGATATAGACCCAGGCCGAGGACGTGCAGCCGCGCGCCAACTCGCTGCCGATGTCGATCATCGCCCGCATGTCCATTTCGTAGCCGCCGAACTCCCGCGGCTGCATGATTCGAAAGAGCCCGGCGTCCGCGAAGGCGGCCACGACCTCGTCCGAAACCCGGCGTGCGTTTTCGGTATCTTCGGCCCTCTCCCGGAGCATGGGCGTGAGCGCCCGCGCCCGCTCCAGGAGGTCCTCGCGCGCCGGCGCGGCTGTCTGGTTCGAAGACCCGTCGTTCACCCGTCTCGCTCCCTGTGTTCTCGAACGGCCCGCTAACCGGCCACGGTCACGTCGCCGGCGAAGGCCGGCGCGACCTCTTCCATGAAGCGCGCCATCTCCTCCTTGACCTGGGCGTGGGGCTTGAGGCCGACGTTGAAGTAGAGAATGACCTCCTCGAAGCCCGCATCCTCGGCTTTTTTCAGCGTTTCGATCATCTGCTCCGGCTTGCCGAGCAGGACCGAGTTCTCGGTCAGGTCCTCGGGCTTCATGTTCTCCAGATACTTCACCATGTCGGCGAAATACTGGTAGGTCGGCGGCGCGGTCTTGGGATCGCCTGGCACCGCGGCGATCACGCACTCCTTGAAATAGCGGACCTGCCTTTCGCGGGCGGCCCGGTCTTCCTCGGGCGTGTCCGCGAAGTGGGTGAAGTAGCTGCAGATCATCCGCCCGGGCTTGTTGCCGTGCGCGACACAGGCCTCCCGAAAGACGTCGGCGCCCTGCTGCAGCCCGCCGAAGGCCAGGGTGACGCCGAAGGGCGCCACGACCAGGTTGAGCCCCAGGCGGGCCGCCAGTTCGATCGACGGCTTGGAGAAGGCCGCGACATAGGTCGGGATCGGCCGCTGGACCGGTTTGGGGGTCAGCGAGATGTCCTCGAACTGCCAGTATTTGCCGCCATGGGTGACCGGTTCGGTCTCGCTCCACAGTCTCAGGATCGCGTCTAGGCCTTCCTCGAAGGCCGTGCGGTTGTCTTCGAACGGGGCCTTGAACGGCCCGTACTCGCGCTGGTCGTAGCCGCGCCCGCAGGCGAAGTCGACGCGCCCGCCGCTGAGCAGGTCGAGCGTCGCCCATTGCTCGGCGACGCGGATCGGGTGGTGCAGCGGCAGGACGGTCACCGCCGGGGCGAGGCGCAGCTTCTCCGTCGCCCGGGCGACGTAGGCGAGCACGATGTCGGGGCAGGACAGCACGCCCAGCGTGCTGAAGTGATGCTCGCCGATCCAGGCCGAGTGCATGCCCAGCTCTTCGGCATAGATCGCCTCGTCGCAGATGTTCGCGATGAAGTCGTTCGGGTCGCGGTCGTTGTCGGCGTAGTGGTTGTCGCTCAGCGTGAAATAACCGAACTTCATTCTTGGTGCTCCCTTCACGGTCCTTGCCGAAGCGTGGTCATTGGTGGTCAGGCTCTTGCGTCGCGATGACGGGCCCGGACTATACGAACCATCTGCGGAAGAGGTGGCAAAATACAGTCGGGCGCCGCGCGGCGAGCCCCTCTTCTGGATTGCGCAAGCTCAGGGGGGAGCGTGCGTATACCCAACGCGCATGGCTGATGTCGGCCGGCGGAAGGCGAGGCATCGGGTCGCCGCTGGTGTCCTCCAGCCAATCCGAGCTACCGTGACCGCGAGAACAAAGCCGCAGCAAGGGATCGTCCGAACAATGTGCACCCCCGTCAATCGTCGCGCCCAAGCATAGCGGATTTGCCGAATGTCTGAACCCGGCGTGGCCAGCCCATCACAGCGGAGCGCTTCGGCGCTTGTCGCAAAAGCGCACGCGCTTGCTCCTCTTTTCAGCGAATTGGCCGAAGCCAACGAAGCCGGCGGCCGGCTCACCCCGGAAACGGTCGAGGCGTTGCGGAGCGGCGATTTTTTCGGGCTCATGGTGGCCCGCTGCTTCGGAGGGGCCGAAGCCAGCCCCCTGGAGGCGCTCGAAATATTCGAGACCATCAGCGAAGCCGACGCCTCGACGGGATGGGTCCTGATGGCCTGCAACGTCGGCACCGGATCGGCCGCGGGCTACCTGCCCCCGCGGGCCGCGCAGAAAGTGTTCGACGGGCGGATACCGATCATAGCGGGTCATGGCGCGCCCCTCGGCCGGGCGGACGTCGAGGGCGACGGCTTTCGACTGACGGGCCATTGGAGCTATGGCAGCGGCGTGCTGCACGCCAGTTGGCTCCATACGGGCGGCCGCGTGTTCGAAAATGGCGAGCCGCGGCTGAATCCCGCGACGGGCCAGCCTGAGGCCCGCATCTTTGTGGTACCGATCGAACACGCGACGATCCTCGACAACTGGGACGTCATTGGCCTGCGCGCCACGGGCAGCGTCGACTACGAGCTGAACGACGTGTACGTACCCGAGGACTTCAGCCACTCGCCCGATGCCAACCTTCCGCAACAGGGAGGCGACCTGTTCCGGCTCGGCATCGTCGGCATGTCGCCGCTCGGTCACTCGGCCGTCGCGCTCGGGATCGGGCGGCGCGTTCTCGACGAGTTGCGTGCGTTGGCCCTATCGCCGACCGGCCGGCCATCCAGCCTGTCCGTGCAGGGGGGCGATCAGGGTTTCCAGGAAAGCTACGCCGAAGCCGAGGCCAAGTTCAGGGCGGCACGAGCCTTCTGCTATGAAACCTGGCGGGACATTTCCGCGACGCTGAGCCGGGGTGAAGCGGTTGCGCATCGTCAATACACGCTGACGCGGCTGTCCCTGGCCCAGGTCACCAGCGCAGTTTCCGAGATTTGCACCTTCGCCCACAAGACCGGCGGCGGCGTGTCGCTGAGAAACGGCGCCCTGCAACGCTGTTTCCGGGACATCTTCGCCGCGACCCAGCACCGCATCGTGTCCGACTTCATCCTCAGAGAGTGCGGCCGGGAGCTGTTGGGCACCGCCGACGACAAGCTCTGGGCCACGCGCGGTCTCGTCGATGCGCACATCGATCTGTCGTAGCCCCTACCGGCTTCCGATCAGCCTCCGCCGCCTAGTCTCCCCTGTGGTCGGTATCCTGCGGATCAGCTGGTGTCGCCGCGCGTCAAGACTCCATCGATGACTCCGGAACCGGCCGCGGCGCCGTCGATCGGCGCATCACGCTATAGGTGGGTGCTCCTGGGCGGGATCTGGCTGGTCTATTTCAGCTTCGGCCTGATCGCGGCCTCGATGGCACCGCTGGTCGGCCCGATCACCGCGGACCTTGGAATCGATCACACTCGAATGGGGGCCATCCTCGGGGCCTGGCCCCTCGTCTACATTGCCGCGGCCATACCGTGCGGCGCCCTGCTCGACAGACTGGGTCCGCGCCTGGTCCTGCTCATCGGCAGCGTCGTCATCAGCGTATCGGCGATCGCCAGGGGCTTTGCGCAAGATGAACTGACCATGTTCCTGGCGGTGGGCCTCTTCGGGATCGGGGGGCCTTTGATATCGATCGGCGCCCCCAAGATGGTCACCCACTGGTTCACGGGGGCCGGCCGGGGCACCGCGATGGGCATCTACATGACGGGCCCGGCGCTGGGAAGCGCGGCGTCCCTGTCCCTGACCAACAGCCTCCTGATGCCTTTCGTCGGCGACGATTGGCGTCAGGTGATGTTTTTCTATGCGGCGATCGCCCTGACCGTCGGGATCGCCTGGTTCGCCATCGCGAGCCACCCGACGGCCGCCCGCGCGAACCCGGTTGGCGGCAAGCAGATGACGTTCAATACGAGGGCATGGCGGCACATCCTGAGCGGCTCCGACGTGCGGATCATCCTGGCGATGGGCACCGGCGTCTTCTTCATCAATCACGGCCTGAACAACTGGCTTCCGGAAATCCTTCAGGCCAAGGGGCTGTCGGCGGAAAAGGCCGGCTTCTGGGCGTCCGTGCCGACCATGGTGGGAATCGTCGGTTCGCTGGTGATCCCTCGTTTCGCGGTGCCGGCATGGCGGATCCGCCTCGTCATGCTGCTGTTCCTGACCGTGACCGTGTCCACCCTCATGCTCCAGACGGAAGCCGGCGGGCTGCTCATGCCGGCGCTGGTACTTCTGGGGATTGCACGAGGCTCGTTGACGGCAGTGGTCATGCTTCTGCTCATGGAGGCGCCGGGCATTCCGCGAGAGCGCCTGGGACTGGCCGGAGGCATGTTTTTCGTCGCCGCGGAATTTGGCGGCGTCACGGGACCGTTCACGGTCGGCGCGCTTTCCGACCTGACCGGCACCTTCGACTCGGCGCTGGTCATGATGACGGGCGTCACCGTGATCCTGGCATGGCTTGCCTCCCGGATGAGCCGGCCGGCTGTTTCCCCGTCGCCCCGGTAGGAGTCGAAGGCGCCACCGCTTTCGCGCCTGGAAAGCGGGAGGCTCGACAGTCGCCGCGTGGCCGTGATCGGCTCCTTCGAAAGTCAGCCGAGTGCCCGGCGCATCGCGGTGGCGGCTTCCTTCACCGCTCGGTCCGCGGCGTCGGCCGAAGCGAAGGGCCGAACGGAGCCGCGCCCGCCCGCGGTTGACGGCCGCGCACCCACGCGCACCCACGAACCCCCGCGATGCCCGCAATTGCCTTGCCCGCAGCACTGACGAGAATAGATTGGTTGGAGGAGAGAGCCAGCGACGCATGAACAAGGTTCCTGGTGTATTTGAGATTCCGGAGGCCAAGCCGGCAACCCGCGCCGAAGAGCTTCGCCACAGGCTCGCCGACGACATCATCATGGGTCGGCTGGCGCCGGGCGTGCGGCTCGACGAAGCCAGCCTGGCCAAGCGGTTCGGCGTGTCGCGCACGCCGGTGCGCGAGGCCCTGGGCCAGCTCGCGGTCATGGGGCTGGTCGAGGGCCGGCCGCACCGGGGCGTTCACGTCACCTCGATCTCGTCGGCCAGGATGGGCCAGCTGTTCGAGCTGATGGCGGAATACGAAGGCGCCTGCGCGCGGATGTCGGCCAAGCGCATGTCCCCGTCCGAGCGCCGCCACCTCGAGACCATCCACGAGGACAGCCGCGAGGCGATGCGCACCGGCGACGAGGCCAGCTATGGCCGCGCCAACGACGCCTTCCACGAGGCGCTTTACGCCGGCAGCCACAACGACTTCCTGTCCGATGCGGCGCGCACCACCAAGCAGCGGCTGTCGCCCTTCCGCACCGCCCAGTTCCGGCAGGTCGGCCGGCTGCACCGGTCCTTCGAGGAGCATGGCCGCGTCGTCGAGGCGATCCTGCGCGGCGACCAGAACGATGCCGAAGCGACGATCCGCGATCACGTGCTGTACGTGAACGAGGCCTTCATCACCTTCATTGCCGGCGTCGAGCGGCCGGACAACGGCGCAGACTAGGCTGGCGGCGCCGCAGAGAGCGGCGCGGCGGCTCCCGCCACCGGCTGGAAATGCGGTATCGCGTCGATCAGCGAGCGGGTGTAGGGGTCGCTCGGCCGGTCGAGGATGGCGTCGGCCGCTCCCTGTTCGACGATCTTGCCCTGGCGCATCACGATCACCCGGTCGCACAGAAGGCGCACCACGGTCAGGTCGTGGCTCACGAAAATGTAGCTCATGCCGAGTTCGGCGCGCAGGTCCGCGAGCAGGTTCAGGACGACCGCCTGGACCGAGACGTCGAGGGCCGAGGTCGGCTCGTCGAGGATCAGCAGCCGCGGATCGAGGGCGATCGCCCGGGCGATGCCGACGCGGGCCTTCTGGCCGCCGGACAACTGGTGGGGGAACCGGCCGAGCAGCGCCGACGGCAGGCCGACCTTCGCGGACAGTTCCTCGACCTTGGCGCCGAGCGCCTGGCGGCCTTTCACCCCGGCGATGCGGCGCAATGGGTCGGCGATGCTCTGGAAGGCGGTAAAGCGCGGATTCAAACTCTCGGTGGGATCCTGGAACACCATCTGGACGGCCGGCCGGTGGGGCGACCGCGCGAAATCGGACGCCGGCGTGGCGGTCAGGTCGACGCCCTCGAACTCGACCGTGCCCGAGGTCGCGTCGATCAGCCGGGCGATGATCGACGAGAGCGTGGACTTGCCGCAGCCCGATTCGCCGACGAGGCCGAGGCTCTCCCCCGCCCGCAGATCGAGCGAGACATGGTCGACCGCGTTGAACAGGCCGGCGCCTTCCTCGGCCTCCCCTTTCGTGCCCCGCACCAGCCGCGTGGCGCGCCCGAGCAGGCCGGGGCCGGCGACGCCGCCGGCGACGGGGTAGGATTTGACCAGGTCCTTGACGGCCAGCAGCGGCGGCGCGTCGGCCGATATGTCGATCCGGCGCTCGGGCGCGACCGTATCCGCCCTCGGGTCCGCGGCCGACAGGAGCTGACGCAGCCGCGAGGTCCGGCGCGGCGTCGCGCGGATCAGCTTCTGGGTATAGGGATGACGGGCCTCGGTGAAGAGCGTGCCGGTCTCGCCGGCCTCGACCACCCGCCCCTTCTCCATCACCACGATCCGGTTGCAGTAGGCGCTGGCCACGCCGAGATCGTGGGTGATCAGGATCGTCGCCATGTTGCGGGCCCGGGCCAGATCGACCAGCAGGTCCATGACCGCCTTCTGGGTGGTCACGTCGAGGCCCGTGGTCGGCTCGTCCGCGATCAGCAGTTCGGGTTTGCAGGCCAGCGCCAGGGCGATCACCACCCGCTGGCACATGCCGCCGGACATCTCGAAGGGATAGGTGTGATAGCGTTTCTCGGGCTCGCGGATCTTGACCAGATCGAGCATCGCGATCGCGCGTTCCTTGGCGTTGAGCCGGGTCGCCTGACTGTGGGCGATCAGGACGTCCTCGATCTGGTGACCGACCCGCCGGATCGGATTGAGCGAGACCCGCGGGTTCTGGAAGATCATCGAGATCTCGCGCCCGCGGATGTCCCGCATCTCGCTTTCGCGCGCGGCGCGCAGGTCCATGCCGCCGTATTCGATATCGCCGCCGTCGACCGAGCCGGCGCGGTCGAGCAGGCCGAGGACGGCATAGGACGCCACCGACTTGCCCGACCCGGACTCGCCGACGATCCCGATCATCTCGCCGCGCCCGACTTCGAAGGACACGTCGTGGAGGGCGATGACGATGCCGCGCCGGGTCTTGAACGAGACCTGGAGGTTGCGGACGTCGAGGAGCGCCGTCTGGGGATCGTCGAGCGTGTGCTTCATGCCGCCGGCCTCAGGTTCGCCGCTGCGGGTCGACCAGGTCACGCAGACCGTCGCCCATCAGGTTGAAGGTGAAGACGGCGAGCATCAGCGCCGCGCCGGGGAACAGGGCCAGCCACCATTCGCCGGAGACGATGAAGTTCGCGCCCTCGGCGACCATGATGCCCCATTCCGCGGTCGGCGGCTGGACACCGAGGCCGATGAAGGACAGGCCGGCCGCGTTGAGGATCGCCCAGCCCATGTTGAGCGAGATCTGCACCATCATCGGCGGCAGGGCGTTGGGGAAGATGTGGAAGGCCAGGACCCGCCAGCCGGCGTTGCCCGACAGGCGCGCCGCCAGCACATAGGGCGAGTCACGCCGGATGTTGACCTCGGCGCGGGCGACGCGGGCATAGAAGGGCAGGTTGATGATCGCCGTAGCGTAGACGATGTTCTCGACCGTGTTGCCGGCCGCGGCGACGATGCCCATGGCCAGCACGAACAGCGGAAAGGCCATGATCGTGTCGACCATGCGCCCGACGATCCGGTCCCACCAGCCGCCGTAATAGCCGGCCAGGGCGCCCAGCGCGCCGCCGATGACGAAGGAGATGGCCACCGCGATCACCGAGATCAGCAGATCGAGCCGGGTCGCGACCAGCACCCGCGAGAACACGTCGCGGCCGAGATTGTCGGTTCCGAACCAGTGGTCCCACGACGGCGGCTTCAGGGCATTGGCCGAGTCCGAGGCGAGCGGGCTGTAGGGCGCCAGCATCGGGCCGAAGATCGCCACCACCACGATCAGGGCGAACATGCCGAAGGCGACCAGGGTCAGCGGGTTCTGGGTCGCGACGTAGACGAACTGGGACCAGGCGCTGGATTGCTTTTCCGGCGGCGGCTCCGCGGCGGATGACACGGCTTCCTCCAGGGCGGGCGCGGTCGTCTCGATGCGGTTCATGGCGCTACCCCTCGATCCCGACCCGCGGGTCGATCATCGTGTAGACTATGTCGATGGCGAGGTTCACGACCACGAACAGGATCGCCATGGTGAGCACGAACCCCTGCACCGCGGCATAGTCCGAGGCGACCAGCGCCTCGATCGCATAGGAGCCGATGCCCGGCCAGGCGAAGACCTTTTCGACCAGCACGTTCGAGCCGAGCATGAAGGAGAAGACCATGCCCAGGGTCGTGACCACGGGCAGCACGGCGTTGCCGAGGCCATAGGTCAGGACCACCTTGCGGCGCGGCAGGCCGGCGGCCCGGGCGGTGCGGATGAATTCGCTGCCCAGCGCCTGCAGCATCGCGCCGCGGGTCATGCGCGCGATCGGCGCCAGGGTGAACAGGCCGAGGGTGATCGCCGGCAGGATGAGCTGGCCGATGGCCGCCCAGAAGGTCTCCAGGTCTCCGGCCAGCAGCGCGTCGATCGTGAAGAAGCCGGTGACCGGGTCGGGCGGGAGAAAGGCGATGTTGAGGCGTCCCATGGGCGCCGGCGCCAGCCCGAGCAGATAGTAGAAGACGTAGACCAGGAACAGACCCGTGAAGAAGGTCGGCAGCGACACGCCCGCCGTCGTAACGATGCGGCACAGCTGGTCGATCCAGGAATTCGGGCGCGTGGCCGCGAGGACCCCCAGCGGCAGCGCCACGGCGATCGAGAAGATCAGGGCGAGCAGGGTCAATTCGAGCGAGGCCGGCAGGCGGCTGAGTATCTCGTCCAGCACCGGCTGGCCCGTGCTCAGCGACTTGCCCAGATCGCCCTGGAGCAGGTCGCCGACATAGAAGATGAACTGTTCGTGCAGGGGCCGGTCCAGCCCCAGCGACGCCCGGATCTGGGCGATCGAATTCTCGTCGGCGGCAGGGCCCGCGAAGTAGACGGCGGGGTCGCCCGGCAGCGCGCGCGTCAGCAGAAAGGTGACGATGATGATCCCGACCACGGAGGGCGCCGCCTGCAGGAGGCGACGCCCAACCAGGGCCGATTTCGAGCGACGCGCCATCGGGCTGCCCCGCCGTACCGGTTAGGTCAGCTTGATGTTGGCGGCGACGAGCTGCCGGTGGAAGAAGTAGGTGTAGCCCTCGACATTCTTCTGCATGGCGATGTCGTCGAACGGCTGCCACAGCGGAATGCGCGGCAGGTCGTCGAAGGCAATCTCCAGCATCCGCTTGATCTTCGGCGCGTAGGCCGGATCGTCGACCTCCAGGTACAGGGTCTCGGACACGAGCTTCTCGATCTCGGGATTGTGGTAGTTGCTCGAGTTGAACAAGTGCCCCTTCAGATAGGCCCAGAAGAAATAGTAGTCGGGGTAGTTGAGCCAGCCGCCGAAGGTCTCGAGGTGGAAGGCCAGCCGCTTCTCGACCAGCGAGGCGGTCCGCCAGGTCGCGCCCGGGATCTTCTCGATGCTCGCTTTGATGCCGATCTTGGCGAGGCCTTCCTGGATCAGCAGCGCGGTCGGCTCCGTCCAGTCTGACAGGCCGAGATTGATCGACAGCGGCACCTCGAAGCCGTCCTTGTAGTCGGTCTGGGCGAGCAGCGCCTTGGCCTTGTCGAGATCGGTCTTGTAGGGAAAGGGCTGCGGCCACTCGATGGTCTCGGGCTTGGTCGCCTTGCCGCCCCACATCGGCACGCCGCGGCCATAGGCGGCGTTCTTGAAAATCTCCTCGTAGGGGATCGCCCACGCCACCGCCTGGCGGACCTTCTTGTCCTGGAACGGCTTGAACTTGAAGTTCAGCCCGACGATGTACATGCAGTTCTCGATCGGCGTGCCGATCACCTTGAGGTTCTTCTTGGACTTGAGCTCGTTGGCGTCCTTGAGCGCCACCGGGAAGGCCATGTGGGCGTCGCCGCGCTCCAGCAGCGCCCGGCGCGTCGCCTGCGACGGCACCTCGCGCAGGATGATCCGCTTGATCGCGGGCACCGGACCTTGCGTCCACTTTTCGTTGCGCGCGTAGACGACCTGCTGGCCGGGGTTCCAGCGCTCGAGCTTGAACGGGCCGGAGCCGGCCGGATTGCGGTGGAGATACTCGGTCGCCCAGGGATCCTTCGCGGTCGCATGCTTCTTGGCGACCTTGGAGTTGATGATCATGGGCACCGGCACCGCCAGATCGGGCAGCGTCAGCTTGGACTTGCGCAGGAACTTGATGGTGAAGGTCTTGGCGTCGACCACGACGAACTGCTCGGGCTTCTCCAGCGAGCCGGCCTTCATCTGGGTCGACGGAAAGCCGCCGACCGAGACGGCGCGGTCGAACGACCACTTCACGTCGTTGGCGGTGACCGGCGAGCCGTCCCAGAAGACCGCGTTCTTGCGGATCTTGAAGGTGACGGACATGCCGTCCTTTGCGATCTCCCAGGACTCGGCGATGCCGGGAACCAGCTTGGAATAGTCGTAGGTGAAGGAGCCGTCGGGCTTTTTCTTGACGCCGAACTCGATCAGCCGGTCGTACAGGTTGACCGCGTTGACGTAGCTGGGCCGGTTGGTGCCCTTGCGGTGGATGTCCATGCTGTTGATGGTCTCGCCGCTGATGACGACGAGCACGCCCTTGGGCGCCGCCTCGGCGGGCAGCATGCTGAACAGGGGCATCACGCCCGCGCCGGCGGCAACCGTGCCGGTGGTCTTTAGGAACTGTCGACGATCCATTTTTTCGTCCTCCGTGTTTGAAGCCTATTTTTGGAAGGATGGTTCGCGGGTTGACGCCCGGTAGGCGCGCCACCCCCCGAATTCGGTGATGTCCTCGGCGAGGTCCGCGACGTAGCCCTCGCACATGAAGCCGTTGACGTGCCGGCCGCCCTCGAGCTCGACCGTGCCCAGGCCGAGCGGAGCCGGGATGCTCGCCAGGAGATCGCCCACCCGGGAGCGCGGGAGAGACCAGATCTCGAGCTCGATCGGCGCCCCGCGCGGACCGACTCGGACCAGGCCCGGTCGCGCCGGCGGCGCGTCCGGCAGGGCGAACAGCCGATAGACGGGAGCGGTGTGGCCCGCGCCGAGAAACCGGGCGCCGAGGCCGACGAGCATGGGATTGAGCGGTTCCCCGCTCATGTGCGCGCCGAACACCGCGATCTCGATCCGCGCCGGATCGTCGCCGGTGACGATCGGCCCCGCTCGCGCGGGCAGGCCGTTTCCCGTAGCCCCCAGCGGACCGCCGGCAGCGGCGTGCAGCACGGC
>CAMYMQ010000129.1 GCA_947259335.1 uncultured Alphaproteobacteria bacterium
CGGTCGGCGAGGGTCGGCAGGGTCCAGCCGGTCGCCGCCCAGGCGGCGCCGGCCACCATGCTCATGAGGATCGGATTGGCGACCAGCGCCCTGGTCGGCGCCAGCACCCAGGCGCGGAACCGGCTGCCTCCGCTCGCCCGCCCGCGCGACGCCTCGATCAGGATGGTCGGCAGCGTCATCAGCAGGGTCGGGTGCAGCGCGATGATCAGCATCATCGGCACCACGCCCCGCTCGCCGAACGCGGTCAGGATCAGCGCGATGCCCAGCATCACGTTGTTCCCGTATACGCTGGTCATGCCGAAGACGACCTGCTCCTCGAAGGCCTGGCGGTAGACCCATCGCGCGATCGCCATCGCCAGCGCATAGACCGTGAAGGTCGCGCCGTAGTAGGCGAACAAGAGGCCCGGATCGAAGGCCTCCGGCGTCTCGATCCGGGCGACGGCCCGGAACAGCAGCGCCGGGATCGCCAGATACCAGACGAAGCGCATCAGCGCGTCGATGCCCGCCTCGGGGAGCAGCCGTGTCCGCCCGGCGAGGTAGCCGATCAGGATGACCCCGAAGACGGGGAAGACGATGGCGAGCGTGTCGTACATGGCCGGGCGGTTGGGATGGGGGCGCGTCGCGCGCCCGGGCCGAACCGGTCCGGGCGCCGCCGCCTAGAGCTTGAAGATGCGTTCGGCGTTCTTGCCGCGCACCGCCTTGCGGGTTTCGTAGGGCAGCGCGTCGACGCGGGTCAGGCAGCCGCGCATGTCGCCGATATTGTGCGGATAGTCGGACCCGTACATCACCTTGTCCGACCCGCCGACCTCGACGCACAGCTTCAGCGAATCGAGCTGGAAGGTGACGCTGTCGTAGTAGATCTCGCGCAGGAGCTCCGACGGGCGCTCGGTCACGTTCTCGCGCACGGCGACCATGTTGTCGTAGCAGATGTCCATCCGCCCGACGAGATAGGGCAGGGTCGCGCCGGCATGGGCGGCGATGAACTTCACGTTCGGATACTTCTGCAGGAAGCCGTCGTAGATCAGCCGGGCGACCGCGAGCGACGTGTCGAACATGAAGCCGATCTGGGCGATCATGTTGTACTTGCGGATGTCGAGCTCGCCGGTGGCGGGCGGCGCGGTCGGGTGGATCAGCACCGGCAGGCCGCGCGTGTCGATGGCCTTCCATATGGCGGCGAAGCCGGGGTCGGTCAGCGACCGGCCGGCGATGTTGGCCAGCACCATCACGCCCACGGCGCCCGCATTGCACGCGCGCTCCAGCTCCGCCAAAGCCAGTTCCTCGTGCTCCCAGGGGATCGAGGCGAACCAGCGGATGCGGTCGGGCCAGGTGGTCTGGGCCGAGGCCATGTCGTCGTTGACGAGCTGGGCGGCCTTCAGGCTGGTCTCGGCGTCGCCCCAGTAGCAGTTGGGCGCGGTCAGGCTCACGATCGCCATGTCGACCTTGGCGGCATCCATGTCCCTGATCCGCAGCTCGTAGTCGAAATGGGCGGGCTGCGGGGTTGCGAACGGCGCGCCGTCTGCATAGATGCCCAGAGGCGCGGGCCAGTCCTTGGACGGCTTGACCTCGAAGCGCGGCCCGCCTTTTTCCTTGATCAGCTCGAACCAGGCCTCGCTGAACATATGCGTGTGGACGTCGATGACGGTCATGGGGCCTCCCGATGCTTGTTCTTTGGCGGATCCGGACTCGTTGGACCGGCCGCGTCGACGTGGGTAGGCCAGATGCGCCGGGGGTGCAACCCGTGGCGCGCAGGACCGTGTATTCGCACCCTGCATGGATCGGCGCGGCGAACCGGGGCGGCCCTTTTCCCAACGGCTTGGCGGCCTTGTGCGCCAATGGTATAGCCACGCCCGCAAGGAACTGCAGCAGGCCATGACCGACCTCGCCCACATCCGTAACTTCTCGATCATCGCGCATATCGACCACGGCAAGTCCACGCTTGCCGACCGGCTGATTCAGGTGTGCGGCGGGCTGACCGAGCGCGAGATGCGCGAGCAGATCCTCGATTCGATGGAGCTGGAGCGCGAGCGCGGCATCACCATCAAGGCCCAGACGGTGCGCCTCTCGTACACGGCGAAGAATGGCGAGGTCTACGAGTTCAACCTGATCGACACCCCCGGCCACGTCGACTTCACCTATGAGGTCAGCCGGTCGCTCAAGGCCTGCGAGGGATCGCTGCTGGTCGTCGACGCGTCCCAGGGTGTCGAGGCGCAGACCCTGGCCAACGTCTATCTCGCCCTCGATGTCGACAACGAGATCATTCCCGTCCTCAACAAGATCGACCTGCCGGCGGCCGAGCCGGCGCGGGTCAAGCAGCAGATCGAGGACGTGATCGGCCTCGACGCATCGAACGCCGTCGAGGTTTCCGCCAAGTCCGGCCTCGGGGTGCCCGAACTGCTGGAGGCGCTGGTGGAACGGCTGCCGCCGCCCAAGGGCGACGGCGACGCGCCGTTGAAGGCGCTGCTGGTCGACAGCTGGTACGACCCTTATCTGGGCGTGGTCACGCTGGTGCGCGTCTTCGACGGCTCCATCCGCAAGGGGATGAAGATCCGGATGATGCAGACCGGCGCCGTTCACGAGGTCGATGATGTCGGCGTCTTCACGCCCAAGCGGACCCGGGTCGCCGAGCTGGGTCCGGGCGAGGTCGGCTACATCACCGCGGCGATCAAGCATGTCGCCGACACCAAGGTCGGCGACACGATCACCGAGGACCGCCGCCGGACCGCGACGCCGCTGGGCGGTTTCCAGCCCAGCCTGCCGGTCGTCTTCTGCGGCTTCTTCCCGGTCGACGCCAGCGACTATCCGCACCTGCGCGACAGCCTGGAGAAGCTGGCGCTCAACGACTCGAGCTTCCATTTCGAGCCGGAGAGCTCGGCCGCCCTCGGCTTCGGCTTCCGCTGCGGGTTCCTCGGCCTGCTGCACCTGGAGATCATCCAGGAACGGCTGGCGCGCGAGTTCGACCTCGATCTAATCACCACGGCGCCGTCGGTCGTCTACAAGCTGCACATGAACACCGGCAAGGTGATCGAGTTGCACAATCCGGCGGACTTCCCGGACGTGACCCTGCTCCGGTCGATCGAGGAGCCGTGGATCAAGGCGACGATCATGGTGCCCGACGAATATCTCGGCGCCGTGCTGTCGCTGTGCACCGAGCGGCGGGGCGAGCAGATGGACCTGACCTATGTCGGCCAGCGGGCGATGGCGGTCTATCGGCTGCCGCTCAACGAGATCGTCTACGACTTCTACGACCGGCTGAAGTCGGTCTCGCGCGGCTACGCCAGCTTCGACTATCAGATCGAGGGCTATCGCGAGGGCGACCTGGTCAAGGTCCAGATCCTGGTCAACGCCGAGCCGGTCGACGCCCTGTCGATGATCCTGCCGCGCACCTCGGCCGAGGCGCGCGGGCGCGCCGTGTGCGAGCGGCTCAAGGATCTGATCCCGCGCCAGCTGTTCAAGATCCCGATCCAGGCCGCCATCGGCGGCAAGGTGATCGCGCGCGAGACCATCTCCGCCATGCGCAAGGACGTGACCGCCAAGTGCTACGGCGGCGACATCACGCGGAAGAAGAAGCTTCTGGAGAAGCAGAAGGCGGGCAAGAAGAAGATGCGCCAGTTCGGCAAGGTCGAGATTCCGCAGTCCGCCTTCATCGAGGCGCTGCGGATGGGCGAGGACTAGGTTCCGTTACTTCCTGTTGCCGCGCCGGCGGCGGAAGATCAGCGCCAGAACTGCGCCGAGCACCAGGAAGTCGACATAAGCCGGTGCTTCCAGCACTGGTTGGATGATGTCACTCCACAGCCACGGCCAGAGATGGCGTTCGACAGCGGGCTGCAGCAGCTGAATGCTGTCCGGATGGATTGTGAACCACACCTTGCCCAGGGCCTCCGGCTCGAACTTGCCCTGCTGGAAATATCCGATCACGGCCCAGCCGAGGAAGCCGACGCCGAGGGACAGGAAGAGCCAGGCGATGAAGCGGCCGACGCGCATTTGCTGTCCCTCGAAAAGGCGATCCGGTGCGGCGATTCTATCCTTGATCGCCCCCGGTCGATACCTCAAATGCGGGAGCCGTGCCGCCGGGCTTGGCGCGCGCGGAACCGCTTGATAAGGTCCGGCCGCCGTCGCGCCCGGGGTCTTGCCTCGCGGTGTCAGGCATTGCGGATGGGTGGCCGAGCGGTCGAAGGCGCACGCTTGGAAAGCGTGTTTACGGTAACCCCGTAACGTGGGTTCGAATCCCACCCCATCCGCCATCCTGCTTCGCGCTGCGCGCTTCGCAGGAGTGGCACCCCTGTCCGCGTGAAGCAGGATGCCCTCCGAAGCCTTGGCGAAGGAGGGCCGCCGCCGTGCACTATGTCTACTTCATCGAAAGCATTGCCGTTTCTGGACAGCGTTACGTGGGCCTCACGGGCGACCTCAAACGTCGCCTTGAACAGCATAATGCCGGCAGTTCGAGACATACGGCCAAATTCAGGCCATGGCGGTTGATTACCTACGTCGCGTTTTCGGAGTTCGAGAAGGCGGAAGTCTTCGAGGGGTACGTTAAATCAGGTTCCGGACACGCCTTCGCCAACAAACGCCTCTGGTAGCCGGCGGCCCCTGAGCAAGTGCTCGCCGGGGTTCGGCCCGTTCAATCCCGCGTGTGGGTTTCCAGCAAATTGGCGGTTGGAGCCGCGGGGGCTGAGGCCTCGTCTTCTTCCGCCATGCGCGCCAGTTTCCGGCGCAGCAGCGCTTTGCGCACCTCACTCTGCAGCCATTCTTCCTCGGAAAGCAGCGTCGCCGATTTCTCCACAAGATAGAGGTTGAAGCCATACAGGGCCGCGAACAGCACCAGAATGAGCGCAAATCCTGCATTGCCCTTGCCGAGCGAAAGGGTCGCGAACAGGAGGAGTAGAAAAATGGCTCCCGAATTCCCGATGCGGGACAGAAGTTTGAGGTGTTTGGGCATCGAACCGGGCTTCGAATGCATGTGCGCTCGACCCGATCATGCCTGCGAAAGAGTTAACAGCGGTTTAGGATCGTGGAGATTGTTCCCCCACCCAAGCTCTATTCCGCAACGGGCAACCCAGCTCTAGTTCGCCGTGGGGGCGCGCCGGGCGGAGCCGCTGTTCAGCGCGGCCAGCATGCGGCGCAGGCGGTCGGCGGTCTCGAGCCGGCGCTTGCCGCCGTCGACGTCGCCGCTCTGCATCGCGCTGTCCGCCTCCCGGCGGAGCTTGGTGATCCGCTTGTTGAGGCCGAGCGCGATCGCCCGCCGGAGCTCGCCGGCCTTCGCCGCGACGGATGCGACCCGGGGCTTGGCGGCCTCGCGGGTCCGGGCCGCGGCGATTTGCTGCCCGGCGTTCCGGGC
>CAMYMQ010000130.1 GCA_947259335.1 uncultured Alphaproteobacteria bacterium
CTCCCACACGAGCGCCAGCCACGACAGGGCGAGCCGGCCGCGATAGCGCAGCCGCTGGGCCGGCGTGCGCCGCTCCGGCCGCTCGCGTCTCGGGCCGTTGTTCACGGTCTGGCTGTTGGGCCGGTAGGCGGAATCCGTCATGCCGCACCTCGCGCTATCCGGTCAGGTTCTGCATCGAACCAGTCCGGGATCGAGTCCATACCGATCATGTCTTCGAAAGTAGGCCGCTTTCGGACCACGGCAAAGCGGTCGCCGGAGACCATCACCTCCGGCACCAGCCGCCTGGTGTTGTAGCTCGACGACATCACGGCGCCGTAAGCGCCGGCCGAGCCGAAGACGACGAGGTCGCCGGAAGCCACCGGGGGCAAGGGCCGGGCGGTGGCGAAGGTGTCGCCGGTCTCGCAGATCGGGCCGACCACATCGGCCTCCGCGGTCTCGGCGGACGCCGGCTCGCGCCCTGTCACGATCGCGTGATAGGCGCCGTACATGGCCGGCCGCTTGAGATCGTTCATCGCGGCATCGACCACCACGATCGGCCGCTCGCCGCCCTGCTTGACGAACAGCACCGTGCTGGCGAGCAACCCGGCGTTGCCGACCAGGGCCCGGCCCGGCTCGAAGACGAGCTCGCAGCCGAGCGTCCCGACCGTCTCGGCCACGATCGCCGCGTAGTCGTCCAGCGCCGGCGGCGCCTCGTCGCGATAGGTGATGCCGACCCCGCCGCCGAGGTCGAGGCTGGTCACGGTGAAGCCGGCAGCGCGCAGCTCGCGGACCGCCTCCGCCACCCGCTCGAAGGCCGCGTGGTAGGGTTCGAGGTTGAGCAGCTGCGAGCCGATATGGACCGCCACGCCGGTGGCCTCGATGCCGGGCAAAGTCGCGGCCTCGGCGAACACGGCGCCCAGCCGGGCGATGTCGATGCCGAACTTGTCCTGCTTGCGGCCGGTGGAAATCTTGTGGTGGGTCGCCGCGTCGACGTCCGGATTGACCCGAACCGCGACCCGCGCGGTCGCGCCGCGGGAGGAGGCGACCGCGCTCAGCAGGCGCAGCTCGGGCTCGGATTCGATGTTGATCTGGGCGATCCCCGTGTCGAGGGCGAAGGCCATCTCCTCGGCCGTCTTGCCGACACCGGAGAACACGATCCGCTCCGGCGGCACGCCGGCGGCCAGGGCGCGCCGAAGCTCGCCCTCGGACACGACGTCGGCACCGGCACCTTCCTGGGCGAATGTTCGAATCACGGCCTGGTTCGAATTTGCCTTCAAAGCGAAACAGATGCTCGCGGGCAAATTTGTCAAAGCAGAGGCGAAGTCTCGGTAATTTCGCCTCAGCGCCGTTTCGGAATAGCAGTAGAAGGGCGTGCCGACGTCCGCCGCGATCCGCGCAAGCGGCACCGCCTCGGCAAACAGCTCGCCGCCGCGGTAGGTGAAGTCAGGCGCCGGCAGCGGCTGCGTCATCTGGTCGGGCCCCGTATCGCTCAGTGGGTCTTGTCGTCTGCGGTCCTCCGCGGACCTGTCGAACCGGAACGCGGCCCGGATCAGACCGGGTCGGGACCCGGCTTCTCCAGGAAGGGTTCCGGCGTCGGCGGGGCGCCCTTGGGATACCCCGACGGGTAATTGTCCTGGGTGCCGGCCGGCAGCCGGGGCACCGCCTTGCGGCCGCACGAGGCGACCGCCGCGGCGGCCAGAACTACCAGGATCCAAACCGTTGCGCGCTTCATAGATACCGCTCCCGGGCGGCGGTGACGGCCGCCTTCACGTTTTCCGGCGCCGTGCCGCCATACGAGTTTCGACTCGCGACAGAATATGGCACGCGGAGAACGTCGAAAACAGCCTCCGTGATGTCCGGCTCGACGCTCTGCATGTAGGACAGCGGCAGGTCGGACAGATCGCAGCCGCGGGTCTCCGCCTCGCGCACCAGGGTGCCGGTGATGTGGTGGGCGCGCCGGAAGGGCACGCCCAGTTCGCGCACCAGCCAGTCGGCGAGGTCGGTGGCGGTGGCGAAGCCGGCCGAGGCGGCGGCGAGCATCCGCTCGCGATTGACGGTCATCTCGCCGACCATGCCCGCCATCGCGGCAACGCACAGCTCCAGGCTGTCGGCGGCGTCGAACACCGGCTCCTTGTCCTCCTGCATGTCCTTGGAATAGGCGAGCGGCAGGCCCTTGAGCACGATCGCCAGCCCGGTCAGCGCCCCGATGATGCGTCCGGACTTGGCGCGGACCAGCTCGGCGGCGTCCGGGTTGCGCTTCTGGGGCATGATCGAGCTGCCGGTCGAAAAGGAATCCGACAGCCGCACGAAACCGAAGGGCGCGCTCGACCAGATCACGATTTCCTCGGCCAGCCGCGACAGGTGGGTCGCCGCGATCGCGGCGGCGGCCAGGAATTCCAGCGCGAAGTCCCGCGCCGACACGGCGTCGAGCGAGTTGGCCATGGGCCGGTCGAAGCCCAGCGCCCCGGCAGTCGCGTGCCGGTCGATCGGAAACGAGGTGCCCGCCAGCGCGGCGGCGCCCAGCGGCGATTCGTTGACCCGCTTGCGGGCATCGGCCAGCCGGCCCCGGTCGCGGCCGACCATCTCGACATAGGCCAGCATGTGGTGGCCGAAGGTCACCGGCTGGGCGGTCTGGAGATGGGTGAAGCCCGGCATGATCGCGTCGACATTGGCCTCCGCCTGATCGAGCAGCACCGATTGCAGCGCCCGCATGGAGGCGTCGAGCCGGTCGATGGTCTCGCGCACCCACAGGCGCAGGTCGGTCGCGACCTGGTCGTTGCGCGACCGCGCCGTGTGCAGCCGGCCGGCCGGCTCGCCGATCTTTTCGGCCAGCCGCGCCTCGATATTCATGTGGATGTCCTCGAGCGCGGCCTTGAACTCGAACCGGCCGCTCTCGATTTCTTGAAGAATATCGATTAGGCCCTGCTCGATCGCGGCCTCATCTTCGGCGGTGATGATGCCTTGGGCGGCGAGCATCGCGGCATGGGCGCGGGAACCGGCGATGTCGCACGCGAACAGGCGCCGGTCGAAGCCGATCGACGCGTTGATCGCCTCCATCAGGGCATCGGGGCCGGCGGCGAACCGGCCGCCCCAAAGGGCGTTCACATCGCTATTCTTGTCAGACTCGGACATCACCAGGATCCAGGCCGAATGAAGATGATCAAGGACAGGTGCGGCACGGGAGCCGCAATGCGTTGGTTTCTAGTGGCTTTGGCGGTGCTGGTCCACACCCTCCCGGCGCGGGCCGACGACCCGCCGTCCTTCGCCGGCAAGGTCGGCCCCTATGTGCTGGTCCGCCCCGAGAAGCCGGTGCCGTTCCAGACCCTGCTCGGCGCCAACGGCAAGCCGCTCGACGTGTCCGCGTGGAAGGGCAAGGTGCTGCTGGTGAACTTCTGGGCGACCTGGTGCGCGCCGTGCATCGTCGAGATGCCGACGCTGGACCGCCTCCAGGGCGCGCTCGGCGGCGACAGGTTCGAGGTGGTGACCATCGCGCTCGACCGCCAGGGCATCGACAAGGTCGGCCCGTTCTGGAAAGAGCACGGCTACAAGCACCTGAAGATCGTGCTCGATCCCAAGTGGGCGACCGCCCGCAAGCTCGGGGTCGACAGCCTGCCCCAGACCTTCGTCGTCGACCGGCGCGGCAAGGTTGTCGGCTACCTGGTCGGGCCGGCCGAGTGGGATTCCGACAAGGCCAAGGTGCTGATGCGCTACTACATCGACAAGGTGTACGAGTAGCCGCGAGACGGCCCGCCAGCGCGGGCCGGATTCCCCCGCCCGGAAAAAGGCTCTAGGCTCCGCGCCCATGTCCCTGTTCGATCTCGGCAGCGCCCTGATGCGCCTGTTGCCGCCGGAAGCGGCGCACCGCGCGGCGATCCGCGCGCTGCGGCTGACGCCGGCGCGGCAGCC
>CAMYMQ010000131.1 GCA_947259335.1 uncultured Alphaproteobacteria bacterium
CGCGGGCCTCGGCGAGCGGCCAGTGCGGCAGGTCGATAACGGTGGCGCCGCCCCGGGCGCCGAAGCTCCTTTCCCGGTGGTTCACGGCGCCGGCCGGGTTGGCGCGGTGGCCGATCGGCCGGAGGCCGTCGCCGCGATAGTCCCCGGCGGTCAGGATGGCGGCGACGCCGGGCATGGCCGACGCTTCGGCGACCTCGATGCCCCGGATGTCGGCATGGGGATGGGGCGACCGCACGAAGACCGCGTGAAGCTGCCCGGGAATCCGCAGATCGTCGGTATAGCGCCCGGCGCCGGTGAGCAGCCGCCGGTCCTCGACGCGGGGAATGGGGCGCCCGATATAGCTCCCGGATTGCTGAGGTGAAGCGATGGTTTCCTCCCATGCCGGCGCTTTGCGCGCCTGTCGACCGCTGAGCCGCCGGGGGAGACTAGCGGCAATTCCCCCGGCGCACCACGGGTCCGCGCGGCGCGTCGGTCCGTCGACTGAACGCGGGGGCCGCCCGCCCCGTCAGGCGTCTTCGTGGTCGCCGAGCTGGTCCAGCCAGGCGGCGGCGTCATCGAGATCCAGGCCGCGCGCCGCATCGGCGGTGACCGCACCCATTTCGGTCAGCGCCCGGGCCACCGCGTCCTCCAGCGCCCGGGCCTTGGCCGTCAGATAGACGCGGACGGCGCGCCCGTCCTCGGGGTCGGGACGGCGGGTCAGATAGCCGAGCGCCTCGATCCGGTCGGCGATGTTGGTCACCGTCTGTTTCGACAGCCCCGCCTGCTGGGCGATCTGGCCGAGGCGGAGGCCGTCCTGTTCGAACAGCGGCACCATGACGGAACCGAACGACGGCCGGATGTCCGTCACCCCGGCCTCGCGCAGCCGCTCCATGAACAGGGTGTTCCAGCGGCGCGCGGCCCGGTTGAGCAGATAGCCGATTTCCTTGGTGGTCGGTTTGACGGTTGCGGTCATGGCCCAATCGGTACGGACTTTGGCAACCCTGTCAACGCTCACCCTGTCCGCGGACGCAGGCGGCCGCCGGGTGCGGCGATACGGCGGTGCGCGGCGGGTTTCCCCTCGTCCTGAAAAGGTTCTAGGGTCCGGCCGTCGCAAACGCAGGATCGGGACCGGCTTGAAGGTCGTCAAATACCTCTATCTGGCGCTGGGCATCGCCTTGTTCGCGGCCGTCCTCGGCGCCTTCGACTTCGGCGCGGCGCTCGACCTCGCGGCCCAGGCCGGCTGGCTCGGGGTGGCGGGACTGTGCGCCACCTACGGCGCGGTGTTCCTGATGGACTGCTATGGCTGGCTGATGACCGTGCCCTCGGTGCCGGGCACGCCGCGCTGGTGGCTGCGCTTTTCCTGGATTCGCCTGATCGGCGAGGCCTTCAACATGGTCATCCCGGCGGGCAGTTTCGGCGGCGAACCGCTCAAGGCGGCGATGCTGAAAAGCCGGTACGGGGTCAGCTACCGCGAAGTGACGGCCTCGGTGGTTCTGATCCGGACGGTCTGGCTGATCGCCCAGCTGGTCTTCGTGCTCGCGATGGCCGCGCCTCTGCTGGCGACCGACCGGCTCTCCGACGGCTCCAAGGCGTCGATCGCCATCGGCATCCTGATCCTCGTGGCCATGACTGTGGCGCTGGTGATGCTGCCCCGGATGCGCCTGTCCTCCCGCATGGGCCGGTGGCTCGGCGGCCGCGGCTGGCGGCGCAAGATCGCGGAGGGCCTTCACCATGTCGAGGATGTCGAGGGACGGGCCAGCGGCTTCCACCGCGAGCATAGCGGCCGCTACTGGACCGCGCTCGTGCTCTCGGTCGCCAAGTGGTTCCTCGGTGCGGGCGAGGTCTGGCTGGCGCTCTGGCTGATCGGTCATCCGGTCGGCGTGCTCGAGGCGTTGATGATCGAGGCGGTGATCCAGCTCGTCCGCACCATCAGCTTCTTCATCCCCAGCAACCTGGGCACCCAGGACGCCGCCTATACCCTGATGGTCGCGGCCTTCACCGGGGTGCCGACGGCCGGGCTCGGCGCCGCGCTCCTGCGCCGGTTGCGCGAGGTGCTGTTCATCGCCGCCGGCTTCCTTGCCGGGGCCCGGTCGGCGTTCCCGTTGCGCCGGACCGGGGAGCCGCCCGGAACCGCGTGACCGCGGCTCCGAACCGCGCGCGGCTCACAGCGCGTTGACAGGCAGCTTCAGGTAGGAGATGCCATTGTCCTCGGCGGGCGGCAGGTGGCCGCCGCGCATGTTGACCTGGACCGAGGGCAGGATCAGCACCGGCATCTCCAGGGTGGCGTCGCGTTCCGTGCGGAACTTGACGAACTCTTGCTCGCTCACCCCGTCATGGACGTGGATGTTGCGGGCCTTCTCGTCGGCCACCGTGGTCTCCCACACGAAGGCGTCGCGGCCCGGCGCCTTGTAGTCGTGGCACAGGTACAGGCGCGTCTCCGGCGGCAGCGAGAAGATCTTCTGGATCGACCGGAACAGGGTCGGCCCGTCCCCGCCGGGGAAGTCGACCCGCGCCGTGCCGTAGTCGGGCATGAACAGGGTGTCGCCGACAAAGGCCGCGTCGCCGATCACATAGGTGAGGCAGGCCGGCGTGTGGCCCGGCGTGTGCAGGACGTGGGCGGGGATGGTCCCGACCATGAAGCTCTCGCCGTCTTTGAACAGATGGTCGAACTGCGAGCCGTCGGTCGCGAAGCTTTCCTCGGCGTTGAAAACGCCCTTGAAGACCTTCTGGACGTCCTTGATATGGTCGCCGATGGCGATCTTCCCGCCCAGCTTCTCCTTGAGATAGGGCGCGGCGGTCAGATGGTCGGCGTGCGCGTGGGTCTCCAGGATCCAGTCGACGGTCAGGCCCTGCTCCTCGACGAAGGCGATCAGCGCGTCGGCGGCCTCCGTGCTCGTCCGCCCTGCCTTGTGGTCGTAGTCGAGCACCGAATCGACGATCGCGGCGATCTTCGCATCTGGGTCCCACACCACGTGCGTGGCGGTGAAGGTGGGTTCGTGGAAGAAGGTTTTCACTTCGGGCTTCATGGTTGCTCTCCTTTCGATCCCCCCGGGGTTCGGTCCCGGGTGCGTTCCGTCCTTGACATATATATTAGTTATTTATAAATTAGCAATATCTTAATTAGAGAACACCGGAAATGAAGCTGGAGTACGACCGACTGGAAGCGGCGTCGGAGGAGGCAGCCCGGCTGTTGCGGGC
This sequence comes from uncultured Alphaproteobacteria bacterium, assembly GCA_947259335.1. GTDB lineage: Bacteria > Pseudomonadota > Alphaproteobacteria > Bin65 > Bin65 > CAMYMQ01. Next base: position 3,178 of record CAMYMQ010000131.1, read on the forward strand.
CCTGGCCAATCCCCACCGCATGATGATCCTGTGTTCGCTGGCGGACGGCGAGAAGTCTGTCGGAGAACTGAGCGCGCGCATTGACCTGGCGCAATCGGCCTTCTCCCAGCATCTCGCAAGGTTGCGGGCGGACGGGATCGTTACCACCCGGCGGGAGTCCCAGCGGATATACTATTCGCTGTGCGACGAGAGTGTCCTGCGGCTGATCCGGGTTCTTCATGACCTCTACTGCGGCTCCCCATCCGGGGAACCGCCTGCCAAGGAGACAAGTGAATGAGCGTGAAGGAAATCGACGCGAAGACCGCCAAGGAATGGTTCGAGGCGGACAAGGCGATCCTGGTCGACGTGCGCGAGCCGGCCGAATACGCCCGCGAGCACATCATCGGTGCCCGGCTGGTGCCGCTGAGCGGGTTCGACCGTGAGGACTTCTCCAAGGACCACGGCAAGGTCGCCGTCTTCCATTGCCGGTCCGGCTCGCGGACCGCGACCAACGCCGAGCGGCTTTTGCGCTCGGGCTTCCGCGAGGTCTACTCCGTGCGGGGCGGCCTCGAAGCGTGGAAGCGGGCCGGTCTGCCGGTCCACCTCAACCGCAAGGCGCCGATCGACTTGATGCGCCAGGTCCAGATCGGCATCGGCGCCCTGGTGATGCTCGGCGCGCTCCTGTCGGCGCTGGTGTCGCCCTGGTTCCTCTTGATGGTCGCCGGCGTCGGCGGCGGGCTGTTCGTGGCCGGGCTCACCGGCTTCTGCGGGATGGCCCGGATGCTGGCGCTGATGCCGTGGAACCGCGTCGCGGCCGCCCAGCCGCC
>CAMYMQ010000132.1 GCA_947259335.1 uncultured Alphaproteobacteria bacterium
CCGCGAGCATGCGCGCGGCGCAGGCACCGAGCCCCGAGGCGGCGCCGGTGACCAGCGCGACCTTTCCCGCGACCCGGCCGCCGGCCGGGATCTGGTTCACCGTGTCCTCAGCCATGCCGACGCCTTCCCCGTGTCCGTCCGAAGGGCGACGCTAGCCGGAATCGGCCGGTGACGGAACCGCGCAGCTTCCCCTTCGCGATCGGCAATACCCGCCACCCCCGGCGCGTGCTATCCATAATGCCGAATTCGGGACCATCTCGGGGATACTCGATCTTGAGCGCCACGCCGCACTGGCCCGCCTTTCGCTGGATCGTCCTGATCGCCGCCGCGGTGATCCTCGCCCTGTCCATGGGTCTCCTGATCAATGGTCTGACGGCATTCTTCGTGCCATTGGAGAAGGCCTTCGGCTGGCAGCGGGGCGATATCGCGCTGATCAACACCTTCGGCCTGATCGGCCTTGCCGTCGGCGGCATCGCCATGGGCCGGATCGCGGACCGGTTCGGCACGCTCCGCGTCTGCCTGTTCGGCGGCATCGTGCTGGGCCTGTGCGTCCTCGCCTCGGCCTACGCCGACCGGCTGTGGCAGTTCTATGCGCTGTACCTGGTCGCCGGAGCGCTGGGCGGCGCCGCCTTCTTCGCGCCCCTCGTCGCCCTGGTCGGCAACTGGTTCAAGACCGGCGCCGGCCTGGCCCTCGGCATCGTCTCGGCCGGCCAGGCCGTCGGACAGGGCGGCATCCCCCTGGCCGCCACCATCCTCATCGCGGAGTTCGGCTGGAGCGGCGCCTTGACCGGCCTGGGCCTCGCGATCCTGGCCCTGGTCGTGCCACTGGCCCTGCTGATGCGCCAGCCCCCGCACGCCGGGACTGCCGGGACGGCGGTCGACGACAGGCCGCCGCTGGGCGACCTTCCCCACACCGTGGTCGTGGCCACCATCAGCATCGCGGTGGTCGGCTGCTGCACCCTGATGGCCGTGCCCCTGATGCATCTCTTCCCGCTGATGCAGGGAAAGGGCATCGGCGCCGCCGACGCCGGCAGCGTCATGCTGGTGATGCTGTCGCTCAGCGTCGTGGGCCGGGTCTTCTTCGGCAAGCTCGCCGACATGATCGGCGCGCTGCCCGCCTACCTCACGGCCTCGGTCTGGCAGACGGTGATGGTGTTCGGCTTCACCCAGTTCGAGAGCATCGGCTCCTTCTACCTGTACGCGATGCTCTATGGCTTCGGCTATGCGGGCGTGATGACCGGGATCCTCACGACGACCCGGGTCCTGACCCGGCCGTCCCGCCGCGCGAGCGCGATGGGCGTCATCGGCGCCTCCGCCTTCATCGGCCACGGCATCGGCGGCTGGCAGGCCGGCATGCTGTTCGACCTGACCGGCGGCTACACCGCGCCCTATGCCGTCGCCGCGGCGGCGGGCGTCTTCAATCTGCTGGTGGTCATGACGCTGGTGGTGCGGCTGCGCCGGCCGCGTTCGGTTCAGCCCGCCTGATCGCCCGGCGCTAATCGTCAGGCCGCCGCTTGGCTAGATGTAATGCTCGCGCAGCGGCGGGAAACCGTTGAAGCCGACCGAGCTGTAGGTCGAGGTATAGGCGCCGGTCGCCATGAACTCGACCTTGTCGCCGATCTGGAGATCGAGCGGCAACTCGTACCGGGTCTGCTGGTAGAGCACGTCGACCTCGTCGCAGGTCGGGCCCGCCAGGATGACCGGACCCGTCGGGCCGCCGTCGCGAGGCGTGACGATGCGGTACTTGATCGCCTCCCCCATCGTCTCCGGCAGGCCGCCGAACTTGCCGATGTCGAGATAGACCCAGCGCACGGAGTCGGCGTAGCTCTTGCGGCTGATCAGCACGACCTCGCTCTGGATCACCCCGGCATCGCCCGCGATGCCTCGGCCCGGCTCGATCACCAGTTCGGGGATGCGGTTGCCGAAATGCTTGGTGACCGCGGCCATGATCGCGCTGCCATAGCCGAGCTCGTCCGGCACGTCGGTGAGATAGTGCGCCGGGAAGCCGCCGCCGAGATCGACCATCCTGAGCTCGATGCCGCGCTCCTTCAGCGTGGTGAACAGCATCTGGGTCTTGCCCAGCGCCAGGTCCCATTGGCCCGGATCGGTCTGCTGGGATCCGACATGGAAGGACACGCCGTGGGGCTGCAGCCCCTGGTCGCGCGCGCGCGTCAGCAGGTCGGCGGCCATGTCGAGGTCGCAGCCGAACTTGCGCGACAGCGGCCAGTCCGCCCCCGCCCCGTCCATGAAAAAGCGGCAGAACACCCGCGAACCGGGCGCCGCCTCGGCGAGCTTGTCGAGTTCCGGGCCGCTGTCGAAGGCGAACATCCGGATGCCGTGGCGATAGGCGGTGGCAATGTCGCAGCTCTTCTTGATCGTGTTGCCGAAGGACAGCCGCTCCGGCCCGATGCCGAGCCGCAGGCAATGCTCGATTTCGTAGATGCTCGCCGCGTCGAACCGGGATCCGAGATCGCGCAGGACCTCGAGCACCGGCGCGGCCGGGTTCGCCTTGACGGCATAATAGATCGCCGCCAGCGGCAGCGCTTCGTGCAGCCGCCGGTAGTTCTCGGCGATCACCTCCAGGTCGACGACCAGGCAGGGAGACTCAGGACGCTCCTCTTGGAGGTAGCGCGCAATGCGTTCGGTCATGAGAACGACCTTTCCCCAGACGCGATGGTACCAGTGGAAACATCATCCCCCGTCGCGCCCGATATCCGCGTGGCGGCCCTTGGCCCGGTGCGAGGAAAGTGCCTGCATATAGGGCAAATCTCCGGCTTTGCAAGGACCGAATTGGACCGTCGGCCGATGGCTGCCTAAGGCCTGGCGGCCCTGCCGCCCAGGGCCCGCAGGAACAGCCGGTCGGCCCTCTCCGCGGCGGCAAGATCCTCGCCGACGATACCGGGCCCGGCGGCCCTGTCGCGCCGGCCTCGGGCCGCCGCG
>CAMYMQ010000133.1 GCA_947259335.1 uncultured Alphaproteobacteria bacterium
CCTGGCGACGGGTTTCCGGTCCGTCCGGGCCGCGCGGCGGGCCGTCTTCCGGCGGGCTGCCGGATTGGCCGTTCGTTGCCTTTGGGCCATGCGCCGCGGATGCGTGACCCTTTTGGCCGCTGTCCGTTTCGGCGCGGTCTGCGGGCGGGTCGCCAGTCGGTCGGTGCGCGGGGGCGCTTCGGCGTCGGTTCGGGGCGGTGTCGTCTGCGATGTCCGCGCCGACACCTGCGGCGCCGTCATCGGTGGTGCCGGCGCGGCCGTCGGCGCAGGTGGTTCGGGGGCCGGGCGGTCTGCCTTGGTTTCGGGCGGCCTGGATTCCGGCTTCGGAACCGGCTTGCTCGGACTTGGCGCAACCGGCGCGGCCCGACTCGCCAATTCGGGCGTTTTCGGCGCCACGGGTGCCGGGGGCGGGTTCGTGACGGGTTCGGCTTTCGGCGGCGTTTCCGGAGTCGCGTTCGCATCGGCGACCTGCCGTGTCTCGGGCGCCCCCGGCTTGGTGTCCGCGGGCTTGGCCTCAGCGCGCTCGGACTTTGCCGGTCTCGGGTCGGTGATCTTGGACGGGTCCGACGGCTTCGGGGTCGCGCCGGCTCCGGGCGCGGCGGCCAGGGCGGCAGCTATGCGGGCATTCTGCCCCGGCGGCCCGGCGACGATCTCCACGGCGAAGATGGCCCGCGGCTTCGGCGGCTCCGCCGGACGCGCGAACAGGGTCGCCGCGATCGCAAGGTGAACGGCCAGAGAGCCCGCGAGCGCCAGCGAGAGCGGCGACAGGCGCACGCGTGACGTGGAGGTGGCCACGCCCTCCACTCTTACCGGATTGATCGACGGGCCCTTCGGCTTCGTCACGGTGACGCCTCGTTCTGCTGACCAAGAAACTCAGCAACAACGTCACCGGAGACGGTATTCCGCCCCGCTCCGTGTCCCCGCGAAACGGTAGGTGACGCGCGGTGGCAGGTCTCCTGGCTCGCGGGTCTCGGCGTTCGGTCCGCCTTCCCAGGCTCTCGCCCAGTGGCATGGATGGACCGGCGCTCGCCGCTCACAGTTGCGGGGTCAGCCGCGGTTTCGGCCCGACGTTCGGGCCTTCGCGTTCCCTTTATCCCTTTCGGGTACCACCATGAAGAAAACTAGGCGCGGCCGGGGCCCGCGTCAATCGACGCGGATGGTGCAAACCGGCAGCGAAAACACTATATCTTGCCTAATATTGGCGTCTTCTGGTCCCAATTCCGCCAACAAGTGCGCCTAATTGCGGCGACCCGGACACTTCGCCTTTGAGGGAAACAACCGCCGATGCGTAACTCGATCGCCCTGGTCGACGACGACCAGAACATCCTCACCTCGGTTTCCATCGCTCTGGAGGCGGAAGGTTTCTCGGTACGGACCTACAAGGATGGCGCGGAGGCCCTGGAGGGCATCAGCGCCCGCCCGGTCGATCTCGCCATTCTCGACATCAAGATGCCGCGCATGGACGGGATGGAGCTGCTCAACCGCCTGCGCGGCCAGTCGCGCATGCCGATCATCTTCCTGACGTCCAAGGACGACGAGATCGACGAAGTGCTTGGTCTGCGCATGGGCGCCGACGACTACATCACCAAGCCGTTCTCCCAGCGCCTGCTCATCGAACGGATCCGCGCCGTCCTGCGCCGCGCCGAGGCGGGCGAGCCGGGCGCGGTGCCGACCGGGAAGGACAAGATCATCCACCGTGGCGATCTGGTCATGGACCCGGACCGCCACCTGTGCACCTGGCAGGAGCGGCCGGTCTCGCTCACGGTGACCGAGTTCCTGATCCTGCGGTCGCTCGCCTCGCGGCCCGGTCACGTCAAGAGCCGCGACCAGCTCATGGATGCCGCCTATGGCGAGAACATCTATGTCGACGACCGCACCATCGACAGCCACATCAAGAGATTACGCAAGAAATTCAAAGCGGTTGACGAGGATTTTGATAAAATCGAAACCCTGTATGGCATAGGCTATCGCTACGCCGAATCTTGAGCGGCCCGCCCCACCACCTGACCGCAAGGAGCCATGGACGCGCCGGACGATGTAAGGATGCCGTCCGCTGACCCGGTCGACGCGCCTGAGCCCGATCGCGAAGCCGTGCGTCCGCGAACCGCGCCGAAGGGGACGTCGGGCGTCTCGGCCGATGTGACCAAACGGCTGCGCCCGCGCGACGGGCGGCGCTTTTCCCGCCTCACGCTGCGGGTCATGGCGCTCAGCATTTTCCCGGTCGCCACCATCTTCGGCGGCCTGATGTACGTGCGCGCCTACGAGCGCAGCCTGATCGAGACGGAAGTCACCGGCCTCGGCACACAGGCCCGGATGATCGCCGGCGCCCTGGGCGAGAGCACCATTCCGTCGGGCTTGCCCGACGAGAAGACCCTCAACGTCACTCTGGCCCAGAACGTGATCCGCCGCATGTTGCGGCCGACCCGGGTGCGCGCCCGGCTGTTCGGCCGCGACGGCAAGCTGGTGGCGGACAGCCGGGCGCTGCTGCGGCCTGGCGGCGCGATTCGCCAGGAAGAGCTGCCGTCGCTGGCCGGCCGGGGATGGGTGCTGACCAAGCTCAACCAGTTCTATGACTGGTTCTTCTACCTTCTGGCCAAGGGCCGCGACGAGACGCCGGTCTATTACGAGAAGCCCTACGAGAGCGCGACCGACTATCCGGAGGTCCAGCGCGCCCTGCTCGGCGATGCCAAGGGCTATGTCCGCCGGACCCAGGACGGCTATCTGGTGCTCAGCCACGCGGTGCCGGTGCAGCGCTACAAGACCGTCTTCGGCGCGCTGATGCTGAGCATGTCGAGCGCCGAGATCGACGAGAATGTGCGCAGCGTCCGGCAGGACATCGTCCAGGTGTTCGCGGTGGTGCTGTTCTTTACCGTCCTGTTGTCGCTCTACCTGGCGCGGACCATTGCGGCCCCGATCAACAAGCTGGCCGCGACCGCCGACGCGATGCGGCGGGGCAAGCCGCGCAGCGTGGTCATCCCGACCTTCATCGATCGCCGGGACGAGATCGGCGACCTGTCGGCGGCCCTCCACGACCTGACCAACGATCTGTGGGACCGGATGGACGCCATCGAGCGCTTCGCCGCCGACGTCGCCCACGAGATCAAGAACCCGCTGTCGTCCCTGCGCAGCGCCGTCGAGACGGCCGCCAAGGTCAAGGACCCGGAGAAGCAGCGCAAGCTGATGGCGGTGATCGAGCAGGACGTCAAACGGCTGGACCGGCTGATCACCGACATATCCCGGGCCTCGCGGATCGATGCCGAGATGTCGCGGGTCAACGTCGAGCCCGTCGACCTGCGCAAACTGCTCGAGACCTTCGTCGATATTCACGAGACCACCCGCGAGGGCACCGGCGGCGCCAGGCTCGAACTGAAGCTCGCCCCGCGCGGGGCGCTGACCGTCCGCGGCCACGACGACCGGCTGGTCCAGGTCTTCGGCAACCTCGTCTCGAACGCCGAATCCTTCAGCCCGCCGGACGGGGTGATCACCATCTCCGCGACACCCTCGAAGGACCGGGTGCTGGTCATGATCGAGGATCGGGGCCCCGGCATTCCCGAGTCGAAGCTGGCGGACATCTTCCAGCGCTTCTACACCGAGCGGCCCTCGGGCGAGGCGTTCGGCCAGCATTCGGGCCTGGGGCTGTCGATCTCGAAGCAGATCATCGAGGCGCTCGGCGGCACGATCACCGCCGAAAACGTCTATGGCGCCGACGGAAAGGTCCGGGGCGCGCGCTTCCTGATCGCCCTCAACCGCGCCTGAGCGGTCACCGCCAGGGCATCAGCGACGGGTCGATCGCGACCGTCACGATCAACGGCAGGGCGATGAACGCCATCAGGGTCGAGGCGACCACGATCCCTGCGACCGCCGCCGGATCGCGCTGATAGTACTGGGCCCAGAGATAGTTGAAGACCGCCGCCGGCATCGACGCCTCGATGATGACCACGCCGCGCGCCGGACCTTCCAGTCCGGCGATCTCCGCGATCGCGACGCCGACGGCGAAACCCATGACCAGCCGCAGCGCGCCGAGCGCGATGCTGCGCTTGAACTCCGAGACCTTCAGGCCGGCCAGCGAGACGCCCAGCGCGATCAGCATCAGCGGGATCGCGAAGCCGCCCAGCACCTCGACGGTGTTGAGCAGCCACTTGGGGATCGGGGTCTCGGTGACGGCGAAGGCCAGGGCCACCGCCACGGCATAGATCACCGGCGTGCGCGCGATCTGGCGCAGCGAGAACTGGCCGGCGCTGATGCCCATGCCGATGGTGAACTGCGAGATCGAGTTGACCGCGAACCAGGCGATCGCGAGCGCCAGCCCGACGTCGCCGAAGGCGAACAGGCACAACGGCAGGCCCAGGTTGCCGGTGTTGGCGAAGGCGAGCGACGGCGCGTAGTTCTGGAACGACAGGCCGGCCAGCCGGATCACCACGGCGGTGATGACGAAGAAGCAGGCCAGGGCGACGATCGCCAGGCCGGCGAGCTGCCAGAAGACCGAATAGTCGATGGTCAGCCGCCCCAGCGTCGCGATGATCAGGCACGGTGTGCCGACGTTGGTCACCAGGCCGGCCACCATCCGGGAGTCGAACGCGCCGCCGCGCCGCTGCCAGAAATAGCCGATGGCGGCGCAGATGATCACCGGTGCGATGATGCTGAAGAGCTGGGAGAACATGCGGTTCCGATCGGAGGATGTCCGGGCTATAGCATGGTCGGCCCCCCGCGCAAACGCTGCGGCGACAAAGCGCTTTTGCCCGCCCGCGGCTTGTGCGAGGGTCCGCGCAACCCAACGGAGGCTGCCGTGACCGAACTGTCGCACCTTGAGCGCCTGCTGGCTTCGATCGCCGAGGACAAGAGCCAGGTCGTGCCCTTCTACGAGGCGTTCCTGGGCTCGATGCTCTATGTCCCGGTGCCCGGCGACAAGCCGATTACCGTCGACGAGGCCCGGGCCGGCGCCAAGCTCGACCTGATGGTCGTCCAGGCCGATTCGGGCCGCCTGTTCATGCCCGTCTTCGACACGCCCGAGCGCGCCCTGGCCTATGCCGAGGAAGCTAGCAAGGGCGACGACCGGGCCCGGACCCATGCCGAGCTGCCGGGCGAGAACCTGATCCGCTCGCTCGACTCCAAGATCGCCCTCGTGCTCAACCCCGGCGCGACCCACACCAAGATCTTCGACCTCGACGAGCTGCGCCACCTGCGCGCCGAGATGCGCCGGGTCGACAAGGTCAAGCGCAAGAAGTCGGCCCAGGGCCAGGGAGAGGGCGAGGGCGGCGGCAAGGTCGTCTTCCGGGCCGTCCTCGACCTGCCCGAGGACCTGGCCGCCGCCCTCGCCAAGGTGTGCGACGAGACCCCGTCGGTCTACGCCGTCTACATGCTCGAAATCCCGGACACCAAGCACGAGTACGACAAGAAATACCTCGTCCTGCTGGACATCGACGACGACGATTCCGACCGCGCCTTCCGGGAGGCGGGCCAGGCGGTCGGCGATGTGCTGGCCAAGCATTTCGCCGGCGGGACCTACCTCGAGATGGCCAATTTCGAGGAGGAGGAGGCCTACGCGGCCGCCATCACCAAGGAGAACGTGCCGCCGGTCTACAGCCGCGGCGCGGCCTGAGCCGGAGCGCGGTTCCGGTGCTGCTCCACGCCAGCTGCGTCGCGCTCGGCGGCCGCGGCGTGCTTCTCGAGGGCCCCTCGGGCAGCGGCAAGTCCGACCTCGCCCTGCGCCTGATCGAC
>CAMYMQ010000134.1 GCA_947259335.1 uncultured Alphaproteobacteria bacterium
GCTGGCCGGCAAGCCCGAGCGCTGCGCCGAGCTGCCCAACGACATCGCCGCGCTGCGCGACTATGTCCGCGCGCACGCGGCCGCCGGGGCCGCCGCATGACCGTCCACATCACCACCCTGCCGAACGGCCTGCGCGTCGTCACCGAGGCGATGGACCGGGTCGAGACGGTCTCCATGGGCGTGTGGGTCGGCGTCGGCGCGCGCTACGAGCGGGTCGAGGTCAACGGCGTCTCGCACCTGCTCGAACACATGGCCTTCAAGGGCACGCGGCGGCGGTCGGCGCTCCAGATCGCGACCGAGATCGAGGATGTCGGCGGCCATATCAACGCCTGGACCTCGCGCGAGACCACCGCCTATTACGTCAAGCTGTTGTCCGAGGACACGGCGCTCGGCATCGACCTCTTGTCCGACATCCTCCAGCATTCGGTGTTCGACGCGGAGGAGCTGGAGCGCGAGCGCGACGTGATCCTGCAGGAGATCGGCCAGGCCCAGGACACGCCCGACGACATCATCTTCGACCATTTCCAGGCCGCCGCCTTCCCCGACCAGGCCCTCGGCCGGCCCGTCCTGGGCGACCCGTCGATCATCGCGGAACTGCCGCGCCAGTCGCTGGTCGACTTCATGCAGGGCAACTATCACGGCCCGCGCATGGTCTTCGCCGCCGCCGGCAAGCTCGAGCACGAGCAGATCCTGGCCCAGGTCGCGGAGGCCTTCTCCGGCCTCGGCGAGCGGCCCGCGCCGGAGCCGGAGCCCGCCCGCTACCGGGGCGGCGACTATCGCGAGAAGCGCAAGCTCGACCAGCTCCACCTGCTGATCGGCCTGCCCGGTTTTGGCCTGCGCGACCCCGACTATTTCGCCGCCATGGTCCACGCCACCATTCTGGGCGGCGGCATGTCCTCGCGCCTGTTCCAGGAGGTGCGCGAGAAGCGTGGGCTCGTTTACAGCATCCACAGCTACAACGCCGCCTACGACGACGCCGGGGTCTACGGCATCTACGCCGGCACCGGCGAGAAGCGCGTGGCCGAGCTCGTCCCCGTCGTGTTCGACGAGCTGGCGCGCATGGCCGACGGCGTCTCGCCGGAGGAGCTGGCGCGGGGCAAGACCCAGATGAAGTCCTCGCTGCTGATGTCGCTGGAGAGCCCCGGATCGCGCTGCGACCAGCTCGCCCAACAGATGCTGATCTTCGGCCGACCCCTGGAGGTGGCGGAGCTGACCGAGAATATCGAGGCGGTCGACGACGCGGCCCTGCGCACGGTCTGCCGCCGGATGCTCGACGGCGCGCTGACCACCGCCGCGATCGGCCCGACCGGGAAGCTGGAAAGCCACGACGCGATGGCCGCGCGGCTGGGAGTGGGGGGCTGAGGAGTGGCAGCGTAGGTGGCGGGGGCTCAAGTTCACATTTGAGCCGGCCCTCCGTGCATGGGAATGTCGATTGCCTAGGGAAAAGCCGACATTGGCGCCGTGAGAGCGAAGGTCCGCTTGTAGCCAATGGCGGTAATCGTGACGGGTGCAAATCCGTGCTAATGCCAGGCTGTCGCAAAGCACAAGGTTTCTAGTCAGCCGCGGCGACCAGCGCTTCCATCTCGGCAAATGCGACGGGCCAGAATTCCGATAGTATGCCGAACATCTCCTGCTCCGATACTTCCGAGCGGTTGCCGTCGCCATCATGGGCGCGGCCCATCGTGTAGCGTAACTCGGTGCCCGTCTCCGTCGCCGTGAGGTGATAGGTCTCGGGTATCCTGACGCCATCGCGCCCCGGAACCCCGGAACTGGTGGAGAAATAGTCGAAAGGCTCCCAGTCGGTGACCCAGTACCGAAAGTCCGCCGCCTCGTGGGCGCAGTGATAGCCGGAGCCTATCCCGATGCGGCCCTCGGGGCGGTCGACAGTCACAGACTTCATGCCGACCATCCAACGCAATTTCAGCTCAGGCGTCGCGAGTGCTTCCCAGACAATCGCGATCGGCAACCCGAAATGGTGGCGGTAGGTCCAGATGCCGTCCGCCTCCTCCAGGAATATCCGCTCGCGGCCAGCTCGGAACTGGTCCCAGGCGGCGCCCAGGTCGTAGACCTTCATGGACACGTCGCCGAAGTGTTCGAACTCCTGGCTGTAGGGTGTCAACGCCGCGTCGATGTCCATGGCCTTCACCGCGGCGTCGCTGAACAGGGCATAGCTCCCGATGCCCGTCGCCTCCCTGACGTCGGTCTTGGCCATGCGGTGGACCAGGATCACGTCGGCCCCCGATATGTCCGTCACCGGGCCGACCTTCATCTCCTCGAAGGCGCCGTGGTGGGCGATGATCTTGAGATCCAGGATGCCGACGTTGGCGCAGGCCTGACAGGGGCAGGTCGTGTTCGCGATGATGGTCTCGCGGCGGGTCGAGAACGCATTGTACAGGTTCTCGCAGATGGCAAGGAAGGTTTCGCCCCTGGGAAACTCCCGCTGCATCGAATAGGCGAGCACCGCGTCGCCCTCCATTTTCCAGAAATGGAGCGGCTCGCCGACCTGCTCGATCAGCGCGCCCAAGAGCCCTTGGAGAATGCCGTTGGCGTGGTCCTGCTCGGACGAAGTCAGGAACCGGGTGTAGCCGGAAATATCGGCGATCAGAAGATAGCCGTGGTGCGTCGCCATCTCTTCCTCCTTCAGGCCGGAGCCTCAGAAGGCCGCCTTCCACTGTTCGGTGTCGACGAACCAGCGCTCCTCGTACACCTTACCGCCCGTGAGTTTGAACAGGACCGCGAGCTGGCTTCCACCTGGCACCTTGTCGCTCTTCCACTCGACGATGGACACGACGTCTCCGGCATCGCCGATCTGGCGCAACGCGGTAATAGCGAAGCCCGGCGGCAGCACCGCGCCGAGGTTGTCGAGCGCGCCACGGAAAGCGGCCTTGCCTTCGAGGATGTCGGTCTGTCCGGGCATGACGAAGATCATATCGTCAACATAATCGGCGACCAACCTGTCCCAGTCGCCCTGTCCGACGGCCTCCCATCCGCGCGCAACGATTTCTTTATCACTCGCCATTTTTCCCTCCTGCATGCGCACCTAAGCTGGCAACCATACACCTTTTTGTGTTTAGGGGCCGGCGCAAATCAATGCCTGAGAGGTCGGTCCCTCGTCTCGCCTGCAGCAACATGACGAATAAGGATTGCTGTCGAAAATGGCGGCAGCCGAGACCCTATGTCTCAATTGGGTCAAAAGCCGAAGTCAGGACCCCAGACCCAAATGTCAGCTTTTGCGGTCGCAGCGACCCAGAACATTCCCCGCAGGAATGCCCCGGCTGGGGACGCGCCGCGCGCGCTGAACGCACGCGAGGGTGGCATAGGACATTGCGCTGACACGGGCGCTTCGGTCGCCCGTATCCGTCGGGTTCCTGCGAGGCTTCTTGAATCTCTAGCGCCACATCCTAATTTGGGTATCATTTCCTTGTCATAGAGGATCGCGGGTGCCGACCTCACCATGCCGAACCTGACACACCCTTACGTCCGAGGCCCTGCTGGTCCGCCGAACCTTACTTTTCCTTACCTGTGGAGGCCTCATCGCCGGGCCGACCTGACGGAACCTGACAGTCCCGCCCCCTTGGGACAGCGGACCCTTACTTTTCCTTACCCAGGGAACGCGGGCCCCGGCGTGGACCTGACCAAACCTGACATTCGGGCCCCATCGGATCGGCCGAACCTGACTTTTCCTTACCGCTCGGCCCCCCATCGCGGGGCCGACCTGACAGAACCTGACATCCCGGCCCTGCCTCGGACCTTGACCCTTACTTTTCCTTACCCTTCGGAGCCCGGTCCCCGCGAGGACCTTACAGAACCCTACACCCGGACCCTACCGGCCCACCGCCCGGTACCAGCCCGAGGCGGCGACGCCCCAGATCGCGTTGGCGACGAAGATCACGATCACGAAGGTGAACGGCGCGCTCTTCCAGGCCGGGTTGAAATAGAAGATCGAGGCCAGCGAGGCGAGGACGCCGACGACGAGGCCGCGCAGCAGCCATTGCCGGGTCATGACCGGCAGCACGAACAGGAGCGCCCAGATCCCGCCCCAGACGATCCGGCTGTAGAGGAAGTCCGGCAGCTTGGGCGCCGGCAGGCGCAGGCCGAGGCTCGCCGCCACGCCCGATTCGCGCAGCAGCCACAGGAAGGCGACCAGCGCGATCACGCCGGCCGCGCCCGCGGCGAAGGCGAGCGACAACCGTCTGAACAGCCGTACGCCCATCGCTCAGGCCCTCCCCGAGGTCGAGGACAGCATGTTCGGGTCGATCCCGATCTTGAGAATGGCGCTGCGCCACTTGTCGTCGATCGTCTCGCTGAAGATGAGGTCGTCGTCGGCGGGGACATGGAGCCAGCCGTTCTCCTGCATCTCGATTTCCAGCTGGCCGGAACCCCAGCCGGCATAGCCCAGCGCCAGGAGGCACTTGTCGGGGCCGCGGCCCCGCGCGACCTCGCGCAGCACGTCGACCGAGGCGGTCAGGCCGATATGGTCGTCGACCGAGATCGTGCCTTCGTGGTGGTATTCGCGGGAATGGAGCACGAAGCCGCGGCCGGTTTCGACCGGGCCGCCGTAATGGATCGGAAGGTCGCGGGTCACGGTGATGTCGTCGACCCCGACCTGGGTGAGCAACTCGGTGAAGTCGAGGGACTCGACGATCCGGTTGACGATCAGCCCCATCGCGCCGTCGCCGGAATGAGCGCAGATATAGATCACCGAATGCGCGAAGCGCGGGTCCGGCATGCCCGGCATGGCGACCAGCAGGCTTCCCGTCAGGGAACTTTCGGGCGTTTCGGGGGCTTCGGTCATCGGTTCCTTTACGGCATCCGGACACCGGCACATAAGCGCGTCGGGCCACGGTGCGCAAGCGATTGTGAACCCGCGCGATCAGCCGGCGGCCGGGAATTCACCTATATTGAGGACCATGACATTCAATCCTGTCTTCATCGTGGCGTTGGCCGCCCTTGCCCCCGGCATCCCGGTCTCCGCCGCGGCGGAGCCGGTCGAGCCGAAGGCGGCGGCCACCGGCTGGGCGAC
>CAMYMQ010000135.1 GCA_947259335.1 uncultured Alphaproteobacteria bacterium
GCCGCTTCCGGCCGCCGACGCGGAGGCGCTGGGGATCGAACACCTGCGCGCGCCGGTCGCCGATATCGGCCCGCCCGCGACCATTCAGGAGGGCGAGGTGCCGCTGTTCTGGGCCAGCGCGCTGACGGCGCAGCTCGCCCTGTCGGCCACCCGCCTGCCCTTCTGCATCGCCAACACGCCCGGCCATCTGCTGGTGACCGACATCGACGTCGAGGCGCTCCGCGCGGACACCGACGCGCCCGACGAGGACAGGAGGCCGGAGAGCGTCTCCGCCCCAGTCGCACAGTCCATCCCGGCCGCACAGTCCGTCCCAGTCGCACATCCCCTCCCGGTCACGGCCGCCCCGGCCGTCGCGCGGGACCCGGTGATCGACGGCGACAATGGCTATGCCTCGGCCATCCGCCCGGCCCGGTCCGCGCGGCCGCAACAGGCCGGCGGTTGGGAGACCTCCGCCACTCCCGCGGCCGAACCGGATGACGAGGCGCTGCGCCGGATCGACGAGGAGGAAGCCGCCGCGATCGCCGCCGACGCCGCCGGAACCAGCCAGGACTTCACCTGGGACGACGCCGACGCGCGCGACGATCCCGGCATCCCGCCCTTCGACGACGAGGACGCTCCGGACGCCGGGGCCGGCTGGAGCGTGGCCGACCTGGATGACGCTTCGCAGGATCCCTTCGCCGGGTTCGGCGACGACGATGATCCCGCGCCGGACCCCGGCCTGCCGGGCCATGAGCGGATGCAGCCGTCCGACCTGCCGGACCCGATGGTGTGGCGCCGGCCGCCGCTGAGCGCCGGCAAGCTGATCCGCCAGCGCCTCGCCGCGGCGGGCGAGCAGCCCAATGGCCGCAAGCGCGAAAGCATCTTCTGGTAGAGACCCGGCGCAAAGCCTCCGCGCCGGTCCGCCATTCCCGTTTCGCGGTTTGCATTCGGGCCCCGCTCGGCCATTCTGCCGGCCGACAGCGACAAACGGGCGGACGGACGAACCATGGCGGGCAGCACCTACGACAAGCGGCACTTCGAGGACTTCACCGTCGGCGAGCGGATGGAATACGGCGCCACCGAGGTGACCGCCGACGCCATCATCGCGTTTGCCCGGGAATACGACCCCGAGCCCTACCACACCGACCCCGACGCCGCGAAAGGCACGCTGCTCGGCGAGCTGTGCGCCAGCGGCACCCAGGTCTGCGCCTGGTACCGGCGGATGAACTTCGACGCCTTCCCCAACATGAACTCAGAGGCCTCGCCCGGCTGGGACAAGATCCGCTGGCTCAAGCCGGTGGTGCCGGGCGACATCCTGTCGGTCCGCTCGACCGTCACGGAAATGCGCCCGCTGGCGAGCAAGCCCCACCTGGGCCTGGTCTCCTTCGACCAGGAGGTGGTCAACCAGCACGGCGTCGTGAAATCGACGCTCAGCGCCACGGTCTTCTACCGGCGGCGGGAAGACGTGGCGACCGCCCCACCCGCTTGATCCAGCGCAAGGCGGGCGCCGGGGGATCGGCGCACGGTTTCCGACAACGACCGTTGGAGGAAACCGATCATGACCGCGCTTGGCACCCTCGACGACCTGCCGCCGCGCTATCTCGACGCGCTGGCCGCCAGCAGCACCCAGCCGCTGTGGCCGAGCATGCGCTCGATCCTGCCCTATGACCGGCCGACCAACCGGACGGTCCCGCACCTGTGGCGCTACCGCGAGATCCGGCCGCTGCTGATGGAAGCCGGCGAGCTGACCCCGATCGAGAAGGCCGAGCGGCGCGTGCTGATGCTGGCCAACCCGGGCCTCCAGGGCGAGCCCTTCGCCACCGCCTCGATCTTCTTCGGCCTCCAGCTGATCCTGCCCGGCGAGACCGCGCCCAACCACCGCCACAGCCCGAGCGCCGTGCGGCTGATCGTCGAGGGCGACGGCGCCTTCACCACGGTCGAGGGCGAGCGCTGCCCGATGGCCAAGGGCGACGTCATCCTGACCCCGGCCCAGCTCTGGCACGAGCATGAGCACCGCGGCAGCGGCCCGATGGTCTGGCTCGACGCGCTCGACGCCCCGCTGGTGACCAAGATGGAGGCCGCCTACTGCATCGAGGGCGAGCCGCAGAACGCCGGCAACCGGCCCGATTCGTCCCAGACCCGGTTCCGGCGCGCGGGGCTGCTGCCCTACGACCGGCTCGGCAAGGTGGCCAACTCTTACGCCCAGTTCCGCTATCCCTGGACCGAGGTGCGCGTGGCGCTGGCGGACCTGGCGGGCGGCGCCGGGCCGGCCGAGCCGGTCCAGCTCGCCTACATCAACCCGGAAACGGGCGGCTCATGCATGCCGGTGCTCGGCTTCTCGGCGATCATGCTGCGGCCGGGCGAGACGCTGGCCCCGCCGCGCCGGTCGTCGAGCTGCGGCTTCCTCGTGGTCGAGGGATCGGGCGAGGCCGAGATCGACGGCAAGACCCTCTCCTTCGAGGAAAACGACGTGATGGCCGCGCCGACCCACGCGACGCTCCGGCTGCGCAACGGCTCATCCAGGGAGCCGGCCTTCCTGCTCCAGATCGACGACGCGCCGATGCAGCGGGCGCTCGGCTTCTACGAGGAGTTCGCAGACGACCGGGCGGCGTGACGTGTCGACGCGGGACCGGGCGCGACCGTCGAGCGGGTTATCTTCGGTTATCGAGGGTTATCGTCCGGTCTCCTCCCGCGCCTGTCCGGCTCGGCAAAGTGTCAGCATTTGTCAGCATCCGGCAGCGACCGCCGGGGATGACCGCGCCCGCCCCTCCCCGATCGGTCAGGAAAAGTAAGGGTCCCGGTTCTAGGAGCCCCAGACGGAAGCCCAGCCCGATGTCAGCACTTGTAAACATAGCCCGGCATCGGTCGGTTCGCGTCCGCGTCCTGCGGCGTAAAAAGGAATATATACTCACAAGCTTGCCGATCTTCAAGGCAGGGCGGGACCGGGTCACACCCGAGCAACGCGACCCGGCATGCGCCGGGTCAGTTGCCCTCCAGCGCGTCGGCCAGCCTGAGCAGCATCGCCCGACCGTCGCCCTTCCACACCGGGCCGTGCATGGTCGCCAGGTAGGCGGGCTCCAGCGCGGCCAGTTGCTCGATGACCGGCCGGGCGCCAGCGGGATTGGAGAAATAGGACGCCCGGGCGCGGATCGCCTCGCTGGGGGCCAGCACGTCGCTCTCGGTCACCGGCGGGTGGTCGTCGCCGAACTGGGTGAACAGGTCGCCGCACAGCAAGGTCCGCGTCGTCGTCTCGAACATCATGCCCGCCTCCCAGTTGTGGGGGACGTGGGGCGTGTCGAGCCACATCACCTCGTGGCGGCCGAGGCTCAGCGTCTCGCCGTGGCCGAGGCGGCGCGCTGGGCGCGGCGCGGCGTCGTCGACCACCAGGTTGGCGATCATGTTGCCGCCGACGACCTCGCAGTCCGGGGCGGCGTCGAGGATGTCGAGCATGGCCCCGCTCTCGTCGCTCTCGCCGTGGCCGAAGGACAGCCAGCGCAGGCTTTCGAACGGGATCAGCGTCTCGATCGCCCGGCGGGTGGCGGCGAACATCCGGTGCGGCCCGGCATGGTGCAGCAGCGGCTGGTCGTCGACGATCAGGAACTGACCGTAGAGAAAGCCGCCCGGCATCTGGCCGGCCGGCGCCGGTGTCGCCAGGCGATAGATGCCGTCGGCGATCTGGTCGATGTGGGTGGTGGCGGCGGCGAAAGGGTCGGTCGGTGGAGTATCGGTGTGAGACGTCATGGCCGTGTCCTGCCTTGGGGGATTACGCGGGGTCGAACAAGCTCGGGTCGCGGGAGAGGACGAGATCGATGGCCTCGGCCTCCTTTTCCCGCCCGACGGCGCCCAGCCGGCCGATCACCGCCGCAATCGGCTCCAGCTCGACCGTTTCGGGCCGCTGGTCGTCGTCGAGCACGGCGCCGTAGCTGAAGTGCCGGGCGAAGGCCTCGTGCAGAGCGTCGAGGCCGCCGCCGAGCCGGCGGATGCCGTAGGGCCAGTATTCGGTAAGCAGCAGCGCC
This sequence comes from uncultured Alphaproteobacteria bacterium, assembly GCA_947259335.1. Lineage (GTDB taxonomy): Bacteria > Pseudomonadota > Alphaproteobacteria > Bin65 > Bin65 > CAMYMQ01. The sequence continues at coordinate 3,996 of CAMYMQ010000135.1, forward strand.
GCCTTGGCGAACACCGCCTCGCCGCTGGCGAAGGCGAAGGGTTCCGCGCCCTGGATGTCCATCTTGACCACCAGCGGATCGCGCAGCGCGGCGGCCGGGACGATCGCATCGAGCGGCCGGGTCGGCACCGTGGTCGTGCGCCGCTCCCGCTCGTGATAGGCGTTGCCCGCGGCCTCGCCCCGGCGCAGCCGGTGGTCGCCCAGGTTTTCCGGCGCCAGCTCGAAGACCGCCTCGCCCTCGGCGAGGTCGATGGCGACATTGTGCGTCACCACCCGGTCGGCGACGCCGTTGCGGATCAGGTTCAGGGTCAGCAGGCGGAAATTGGCGGCATCGGGTTCCACCGCGTGACAGGTCACGCCGTCGAGCCGCGCGATGGGCACGACCGTGGTGCCGATGTTGGCGCCGAGGTCGACATAGCTGCCGCCGCCGTGCCGCGCGAAATAGCGTTCGGCCAGGGCGATCTTCTCGATCGACCAGCTCTTGTTCTTCAAATATTTGAGCGTGATCGTCCGGTCCGCGAGGTAGCCCTCGATCTCGCCATTCTCCCCCGGGATGACGATGCCGGTCGCGCCCGCGTCGGCCAACAGGTCGAACAACAGGCGGTTACGCACCTTGACCGGCAAGGCGGTGATACGGGCGAACAGGGAAGACGGGTCGTCGGTCACGGCCGGATGCTGGCATGGCTGCCGGTCCGGGTCCAGCGGTCCGCGCGGGTCGCCGGTATTCACGCGAAACAGGGGCCGAAACACCGCCGCAAGAGAGGGTTAATAATTGAGAGGGAAAAATTTAACGAATTGGGCAATTTATAGTTAAATAACAGTAAATCTTGAAGTCCAACGATAAATACTCTTCAGTCTCCCCAATAAAGACGGGCCGATCCCATCGGCCGCACAGCGTTACTCGAGGGGCGGGAGACGACGGTGGACACCCAGACGATACCCGGATTCGTGCCGCCTGGCACCATTCGCCAGCGTACCGGCACACCCGACGGGCCGACCCATCCGGTCCGGCGGCATCTGGAGGCGGCCCGCAAGCCGGCCCTCCACCTGCGGCTCAAGGCGCTGCTGAGGCTGCGTTTGAGAGCGTCGGACGCGGCCGCCTGAGCCTTAGGGCCCGCGCGGAGCGCCGTGGCGGAGCCGCTGACGGCGGCCCGCACGCGGCTCCGTCCTGGGAGGAGAGCGGAGCGCCTCGGCCTGCCGGCCGGACCGCCTGACAGACCGCCGGCCGGACTTTCCGGTCGGCTTTTTCCATTTCCCGCTGTATAGTTAAGTTGTTGACGCGTTGCGTCTCCGGGCCGATGAGCGCCCCGCCGGGCGAGCTCATCCTGGTGGGTGGTAACCGGAGGAAATGCGGGAATGGTGAAGCTGCTGGCACTCGTTGCCATCAACATCGGCTGGTTCACCACCGCGGCGGCGTCCTGGCTGCTGGTCTACTAGGCGCCGCCGAGAGAACAGCCTTGCCCGACCTTGGAGGACGCTGGAGCGTCCGGCGTCTTCGAGGCTTACGGCCTCTGCGCGCTCCCGTCCGAGAGCGCCGGCCCGAGAACACCGGCGCCCCGGGCCTCACGTCCCCGGCGGGACCACGGGCAGCAGCAGGCGCGAGGGATGGGCCGGGCCGTGATGAACGGTGTCGGTGCCGACCTTGTACCACATGTACTGGTGCACGAAGAGACCGTCGGTGAGCGGCGAATCGGCGTTGGAGATTTCCAGCCGGATCCGGTGGCCCGCCTTGAAGCAATAGCCCACGGGCCACAGCTCGATTTCATAGGCATAGACCTTGCCGGGTTCGATCGGCTGCGGGTTGGCGTGGGTGTAGAAGGGCCGGTGCGGCGTCGAGGCGGCCTCGTCCTTCTCCCGGTGTGACGCGCGCAGCCAGCCACGGCTGACATAGACCGAGCCCGGCTGGCGCCCGCTCGCGCGCTCCTCGTCAGGCTGCGGCATCTGGTCCGAGAGCTTGATGAAGAAGTCGGTGTCAGGGGCCGTGGACGCGACGTGGAGCTCGAGCACGATCGGCCCGACCACCTCCAGGTCCTCTTCGAGGGCATCGCTGGTGAAGGTCACGACGCGGGCGACCGGGTCCGGACCCTGGGGGCCGAAGCCGACGTTGCCCAGCACCCAACCCGGGTTCGGATAGCTGTAGCTGGTCGTCACGTCGGTGGCCGGGGTTTCCGGGGACAGCCGCCCGTCGTTGAGCGAGCGGACGCTGCCCGACGTTCCCTCGGTCAGGTGCCAGGCCTTGTAGTCCGCCCGGGGCAGCGGCCATTCGGCCTCGCTGCGCCATTCCTCCCGGCCGCGAATGAAGATCTGGACGTTGGGGGTCTCGTCCCAAAAGCCGTTGTCCTCGCCCTTCAGGAACTGGTCGTAGAAGGGCAGCAGGTTCTCGGCGTGATAGTCGATCCGGTCGAACAAGTCGTGCGCCTCGAACACGTCCTTGGCGCCGGTCAGGACCAGCTTGGCCGGGGCGTCCAGATGTTCGTAGGCGAGGATGTTGCCGCGCTCGTGCAGCGCCATCTTGCCCTGGTGGCCGATCGACAGCACCGGCACCTTGATCTCCTTGATCCGCTCCCAGGCGCTGCGCTCCTTCCACCAGTCGTCGTAGGTGGGGCGGGAGATGAACTCGCCGGCGATGTCGCGGTCGAAACGCTTGCCGGTGGGCGCGTTGGCGGCGCGGTGCAGGTTGTTGCCGCGGACCAGGTTGAACCACCAGGTCATGAAATCGCAGTAGATGCCGCCGTGGTAGGCGGCGCCGCGATAGATGTCGATGGCGCCGTCATAGGGCGCGATGCACTTGAGCGAGGGCGGGTTGACGATGCCCATGAACCACTGGGACCAGGCATAGTAGGACTGGCCAAGGCCGCCGACGTTGCCGGTGCACCAGTCCTGCGCGGCGATCCACTCGATCACCTCGTAGAGATCCTGCTGCTCTCTCGTGTCGAAGAAGCCGTAGCTGCCGCCGGAGTTGCCCGACCCGCGCACGTCGAGATGGACGTAGGCGTAGCCGTGGCTGACATACCATTCGACCGGGCCGACCTCGCGCCACAGGAACAGGGGCGAATGCGGCAGGTCGTCGGTCTCGAACTGGTAGGGCGAGGCGGCGAGCAGGGCCGGGAAATCGCCGTCGGCATCCGGCCGGTAGATGCGGCAGGCGAGTTCCACCCCGTCGGGCATCCGGATCATCACCTTGTCGTCGACGCGCATGCCAAACGCACCGAACCGCTCGTCACGTTCCGTGGCCATCGGCCCCCTCCCTTGCTGCCGCCGCGCCCGCGCGCCGACGGCCGTTGCCGCTACAGGTCCAGCTTGAACAGGTCGATCGCGTTCTGGCGCCCGATCTTGTGCCGGTCGTTCTCGCTGATCTCGACCGCGTCGAACCAGTTGGCCGAATGGTCGACATTCTCGAACGGCCAGTCGGTGGAGAACATGATGTGGTCGGCGCCGATCACCTGGAGCGAGCACAAAAGCGCCTGGGTGCAGTAGTTGCCCGACACCGTGATGTAGAAGTTCTCCTCGAAATATTCGGTGAAGGTCCGCTTGGCCGGCTGCGGATGCGGCGCCTTGACCCAGCCGTTCTTGTTGTCGACCCGCCAGATGTTGAAGGGCAGCGCCTCGCCCATGTGGCCGAGGATGATGCGCAGGTTCGGATGGTCGTCGAACAGGCCGCTGCCCATCAGGCGCAGAGCGTGGACTGCCGTCTCCTGCCCGAAGGCCCAGCCCGGTCCGAGCAGCCAGGGATGGCCCTCATAGATGCGCGAATCCCGCGCCAGCGGGTTGCGCGGATGAAGGTAGAAGGGCACGTCGAGCTTGGCGCATTCCGCCCAGAAGGCGCGGTACTGCGGCAGGTCGTAATAGAGCAGCGCGTCGGGGTCCGCGCCCTCGGAGAAGCCGTTGGCCAGCGCGCCGACGAAGCCCAGCTCCTTGATGCAGCGATTGAGTTCGGCGGCGGCGAGTTCCGGGTCCTGCAGCGGCAGGGCGGCAAGGGCGCGGAACCGGTCCGGGTGGCGCGCCACCTTCTCGGCCAGGTTGTCGTTGGCGCGGCGGGCCAGATCGGCCGCCTTCTGGGTGTCGGTGATGGCCTGGACCGCGGGGGCGTTCAACGACAGGACCATCATCTCCATGCCGTTCTCGTCCATCTCGCGCAGGCGGCGATCCTCGGGATCCATCAACCTGCCGGCCAGTTCCTCCCAGATGCTGGGGTCGAGGAAACCCTTCGAATCGTTGAGCGTCTCCTCGATCGCGAAATGCTCCTCTAGGCCGATCTTTCCCTGCATGGCGTTCTCCCTGGGTCACTGTTTGATTTCGGCCGCCGGTCGAACCCGGCGGCGGCAAAGGCTGTCCGGCCCGTCCGGTGGCTAGTACTGGCCTTCCGGCGGCAGGCCGAAGAGATGCTGGCCGTACATCGACATGACGGCATCGGAATTCAGGCTGATGTGATGGTTGACCGCCGAAACGTCGCGCCAGGCGCGCTGGGTCGGGTGGTCGCTCTGGATGCCCCGGCCGCCGACCGCATCGAAGACGGTGTTCATCGCCGCCATCGCCTCGGCCGCGATGAAGGCCTGGGTGCGGCGGTTGCGCAGGCGGGTGGGCACCGTGGTCCGGCCCTCGGCGGCGGCTTCGATCTCGGCCTCGGCCACGTCGCGCCGGGCCAGGGTGAGGCAGGCGTCGATCCGCGCCGCGGCCTCGCCCATGCGGCGCTGAACGGTCTGGAAATCGGCGATCTTCTTGCCGCCCAGGACGACGGCGCCGTGGGTCTGCCGCACCGTGTTCTCGTCGATGAACCGGTTGAGCGCGCCGGCGGCGGCGGCCACGGCGGGGGTCGCCAGCGAGAAGGGAACGCTGGTGAGCAGCGATATTCGGTAGATCGGATTGTCGAGCGACTCGGCGCCGGGGCCGGTGCAGCCCGTGGCGTCCTTGAAGGTCAGCACCCGATGGGCCGGCACGAAGACGTCGTCGACCAGCACGTCGAAACTGCCGGTGCCGGCCAGCCCGACCGGCCGCCAGCTGTCCCAGTCGATCGTGTAATCCGATTTGGGAACGATCGTGAAGGCGGGCATCGGCTGGCCCTCGGGCCCCAGCGGCAGCATCGCCCCGCACAGGTTCCAGTCCGAGCCGGGCACGCCGCTGGAGAAGGGGAAACGGCCCGACAGGCGATAGCCGCCGTCGGCCGGCGCCGCCTTGCCGATCGGCGCGTAGGAGCCGGAGACGAGGGCGTCCGGGTCGACGCCCCAGATCTCGTCCTGCGCCTGCTTCGGGAACAGGGCGCCGAGCCAGTTGTGCGCCATATAGAGCCCGAGCACCCAGGCCGTCGAGGCGCAGGCCTGGCCGAGCGCGAAACTGGTTTCGACCACCGGGCCGAAGCTCAACTCATGGCCGCCGTAGCGGGCCGGCAGGAGCACCCGGTGCAGGCCCGTCGCCTTGAACGCGGCGACGGTCTCCGCCGGGACGCGGCGCTCGGCTTCGCACTGCGCGGCCAGGCGGGAAACATCGGCGACCAGGGACCGGGCGCGCGCGGCCCAGTCGGAGGCGGCCCAATCCGACGGTGCGGACCCCGGGCCCGTATCCGACATGACGGTCGACACATCCATGGCACGCCTCCCTGGCTTCGGCGACATCCGGCCGTGCCCGCCGGGCGCACACCGGTGCCGTTCTTGTTCAGTCGCTTGGGCGGGCCGACGGCTCGGCCCCGCCGCGCATGATTCCGCGCCCGTCGCGAATATCCAAGCCCCAAACACGCGGACCGGACCAATCGCGCGAATGCCCTTCGGGCGGCGGCAAGCCCAATTGATTGTAATTGCAATTATTGCAATGTAAAGAAAATTTGCGCGGCGCCGTCCCAGGCCGGGCGTGCGAAAATCGCGGGCCCGCGCCGGAAAGCCTCCTGTCTCCCGGGCGAAATCCCCTGCTACACTGTGGACCGGCGGGACACGCTTTGGAACCCACGGTGACGGCTATCGAAACGGGCGGACGGAGCCTCGGGCGCGCCACCCCGCGCGAGGCGGGAGACGATATCGCATGAGCGGCCCCCTGGACGATCAGGACGCCCTCGGCCAGCGCGAGCGCAACAAGCTCGACAAGCGCAACCGCATCAAGAACGCGGTCCGCGAGCTCGTGGCCAGCAAGGGCTATGACGACATGACGACGCGGGAGATCGCCCGGCTCGCCGGCGTCGGTCTGGGCACGCTCTTCTTCTATGCGACCAACAAGCGGGACCTGCTGTTCCTGGTCTACAACGACGACAACGAGGTGTTGCTGGCCGAGGCCGACGGACCCGCACCCGGCGGCCCGTATCTGGAGCGGCTCGTCGCGATCTTCCGGCCCTTTTACGAGCATTTCGCGCGCGACCCGAACTTCGCGCGCTACCTGCTCCGCGAGCTGACCTTCTACGACAACGGCGCCGAGGCCGGCCGGTTCCACGAGGGCCGGCGCGGCATCGTCGACCGCATCGAAAGGGCGACCGTCGACGCCCAGGCGCGCGGGGCCATCGGCCACGCGGAGGCGGCCCGGACGGTCGCCGACGTCGTTTTCGCGGTCTATCAGGCCGAGATTCGCCGGTGGCTGCAGGAGGAAGAGCCGCGCGCCGACGACGGGCTCGACCGGCTGCGGCAGGTGCTGCGCATCGTGATCTGCGGCCTGGAGCCTGACGCCGGCGCCCTTTGAGCGCGCAACCGACACCGCCCGCTACAGGCCCAGCACCCGCTCGGCGTTGCCGTGGAACAGCTTGGCCCGGACCTCGTCCGAATAGCCGAGCTCGTCCCATTCGCGCATGATCCGCTCATAGGGCATGCTCGGATAGTCGCTGCCGAACATGACCTTGTCCTGGAGCCGCCCGCGAATGTCCTTCTTGAGCAGCTCGGGCAGATATTTCGGCGCCCAGCCCGACATCTCCCAGTAGACGTTGCCCTTGTGCAGCGCGACTGCCGTGGTCTCGTCGCCCCAGGGCCAGCCCGGATGGGCCATGATGATCTTGAGGTTGGGGAAGTTGGCGGCCAATTCGTCGATCGACGCCGGGTGCGCGTGGCGGATCTGGGCGCCCATGCCGCCCGGCATGCCCGCGCCCATGCCGGTGGTGCCGACGTCGATCATCACCGTCGCGCCCAGCCCGTCGATCAGCCCGAACAGCGGGAAGAAGCGGCGGTCGTTGACCGCGAAATGCTGCATGATCGGGTGGAAGTGGAAGCCGATGAAGCCGAGGTCCTCGACCGCGTGCCGGGCCTCCTCCATCACCGTCTCGGTCTTGAACGGGTCGAGCGTCCCCCAGCACTGGATGATCCGCTCGGGGTGCCGCTGCCACATGGCGTGGACATAGTCGTTGGAACACGGCGGCGTGCCGATGGTCGTCTCCAGATCGAGCGCGACCAGGCAGGCCTCGACCCCGGCGCCTTCGAAGTCGGCGACGACCGCGTCCTCCTCCTTGGCGACCCAGTCGCGCTTCCAGTATTTGGCCAGCGCGTCGACATAGGGGCCCTGGCAGTCGATCCAGGTCTGGGTGCCCGGGTAGCAGTGGAGGTCGATGATCCGCATGGTCTCTTTCTCCGCGCGCCTAGGCGCCGGTCTCCAGCTTCTCTGTGATCATCTCGACCAGCGTCTTCTTCGAGACCTTGCCGAAGGGCGACAGCGGGAACTCGTCGATGACCTCCAGCCGCTCGGGCAGCTTGAAGCGCGCGACTTCCTGCGCTTCCAGATGGGCGAGCAGGTCCTCGAAGGTCAGCGTCTTCCCTTCGCGTGGGATCACGTAGGCGCACATCTTCTCGCCCAGGTTCGGGTCGGGCATGGCCACGCAGGCGACGTTCTGGACCGCCGGGTGCATCAGGATCAGGTTCTCGACCTCCTCGGCGGAGATCTTCTCGCCGCCCCGGTTGATCACGTCCTTCTTGCGGCCCTCGACCATATAGGCGCCCGAGGGATGCTGGCGCATCAGGTCGCCCGACCGGTAGAAGCCGTCGGCGGTGAACGCCCGCGCGTTGTGCTCTGGCACACCGTAATAGCCGCGCAGGGTATAGGGCCCGCGCACGCACAGCTCGCCGACCTCGCCGAACGGAACTTCCTTGTCGTCGTCGTCGACCAGCCGGACCTCGTCGTCCTCGCAGACCGGGAAGCCGACCGTCTCCATGCGCACCGGCTCGGGGTCGGTCTTCTGGGCGAACATCAGCGTGCCCTCGGACATGCCGAAGTTCTCCTGGACGAAGACCGAAGGGATCAGCTCCTTGGTCCGCCGCCGGACTTCCGGCTGGAGGCGCTGGCCGCCGCTCTGGATATATTCCAGGGTCGACAGGTCGTAGTCGCCGATGCCCGGGTCGTTGATCCAGCGGATCAGCAGCGCCGGCACCACATGGATGTGCGTGACCCCGTGCTTTTCGACCAGCGGGAAGACGGTGTCGCCGCGCACCGACGTGTCGAGGATGACGGTGCCGCCGTGGAACAGGAAGCCCTGCATCCCCGGGCAGGCGAGCGCCAGGTTGTGCTCGATCGGCAGGATATCGAGCAGCACCTTGTCGGGCCCGACCTCGGTCACCGCCGAGGCCAGCTTGGAGTTGCAGATATAATCGTTGTGGGTCCGGGGGATCAGCTTGGGAATACCCGTGGTTCCGCCCGAAAGCTGGAACACCGCCGGATCCTCCGGGTCGATCTTGAGCGCGGCAATGTCGGCTTCGGTGGCCGTGGGCTCGCGGGACAACAGGTCGGCCATCGACTCGAAGCCCGGCCGGCCGTCACCCAGGATGACCCCGAACTCCAGGCACGGCTGGTCGTTGCGCAGCCGCTCGACCATGTTGGCGAAGTCGAAGTCGCGGGCCCTGTCCGGAATGAAGCAGGCACGGGCCTGGGCGATCTCCACGAACTGGCCGACCTCGCGGTAGCGGTGCGACGGTAGCGCCATGATCGGGATGACGCCGATCTTCTGGAGCGCGAAATAGAGGTAGGCGAACTCGACGACGTTGGGGAACTGGACGACGATCCGGTCGAGCGGCCTGAGCCCCATGTCGAGCAGGTTGAGCGCCAGCCGGGTCGAGCGGTCGTCGATCTGGCGGTAGGTGACCCGCTGCTCGCCGTCGATGATCGCGACCTTGTCGCCCCAGCGGGCGAAGACGTCGGCGAACTGGTCCGCAATGGTGCGGTCTTCCCAGTAGCCCTTCGCGCGGTACTTGGCCGCATAGTCCAGCGGAAAGCGGACGACTCCGTCGAGCATGTTTCCTCCCTAACCCCTGTCGTCCCCGATCGTTGGCGGGGCCGACCTCCTGCTGTCCGGCCTAAGTCACATTGGCGAAGCCGCCGTCGACGATCATCACCTCGCCGGTCACGAAGCGGTTGCCTTCGACGAAGCCCATCATCGCCTCGGCGACGTCCTCGAAGGTCACGTTGCGCTTGAGCGGGGTCATCTTCGCGCGCCGCTCCATCAGCCGGTCGTAATTCTCGCCCAGCGTGCGCTCCATCCAGTCGCCGGCGATCCAGCCGGGCGCCACAGCATTGACCCGGACCTCCGGCCCCAGCGCGCCACCCAGCGTCCGGGTCAGGTTGGCGACCGACGCCTTGCTCGCGGCGTAGACCAGCGGCTGGGCGCCCGGCCGCACCCCGGCGATCGAGCAGGTGTTGACGATGCAGCCGTGCGCCGCCTTGAGCATCGGCGCCGCAGCGCGGGTAACCAGGAACAGGCCCAGCACGTTGGCGTCGAAGACGCGGCGCCACTGGTCGACGTCGACGCCTTCCAGGTCCCGGGGCACCGTCTCCATCGTCGTGCCGGCGTTGTTGATCAGCACGTCGAGCCGCCCGAAGGCCGTACCAACCGAGTCCAGCATCGCGCGCACCGATGGGTCGTCGGCGACGTCGGCCTGAACGATCAGCGTGCGGACACCGGCGGTCTCGCAGGCCCGCGCCGTCTCCTTCGCCCCGTCCAGATTGCCGCCATAGTTGATCGCGACGTCATAGCCGGCCTTGGCCAGGGCGATGGCGGCGGCGCGGCCGATGCCGCTCGACGCGCCGGTGACGAGGGCTGACTTGGTCGATGATGCGTTCATGGCTCCGCCGCCGGATCGGTGTTCCGCTATTTTTCGAACACGTTCGATTTTAAGTCAAGGCGCACCGTGTAGCCGCGCATTTTACGGGGCGGCCGTTGTCGGCGACTAGCCGATACTTTTGCCCTCGAGCCAGGCGACGATGAGCGCGGCGGTCTCGTCGCTGTTCGCCTCCAGCATCATCATGTGCCCGTTGCCGGCGACGCCCCGGTCGCCGAGATAGTCGAACTCGGCCTCCGCGCCGGCCTCGTTGAGCCAGTCCACGATCCCGCCATCCAGGTCGCGCGGGTGGTCGATGTCGTCGGTGCCGGTGACCACCAGGACAGGCTTGCCGCGCAGCCGGTCGGGATCGTCCACGCGAAGCTGCCGGCCGTTCACGTTGAGCCGTTCCCAGATCAGGCCGGCCGGGATCGGCAGCAGGGATCGCCGGTAGGCGTCGAGCCCTTGTTCCGGAAAGAAGCGGCCCGCTCCGATGATCTTGCGGTCGACGAAGTCCGGGCTGGCCACGAAGGGCTCGCGGCGGTGAAGCCGGAAGGTCAGTTCCAGGCTCTTCAGGTCGATATGGTCGTCGGCCTCCGCGATCACCGTCGGCTCGGCCTGGATGTTGCCGGGCGGACCCGGGGCGATGCCGACCAGCGCGGCGATCGATCCGCCGTGCGCCTCCAGCAGTTTCCAGCCGTAGGCGCCAGACATGGAGTGGGTGAGCAGGATCAGCGGCTTGGGCAGATGCTCGATCAGCGCCCCGAGGCCCCGGCAGACCGCGGCGCCGCTGAAGTCTTCCGGCGCGATGTAGCCGCTGCGGCCGATCCCCGGCCAGTCGGGCACGGCGACCCGGAACCCGGCCTCGGCGAAGCGATGGGCC
>CAMYMQ010000136.1 GCA_947259335.1 uncultured Alphaproteobacteria bacterium
CGGTCGGAGCCGGCCGCGACACGGCGGCCGGGCCGGCCGATTCGGCGCCGGTCAGTCCGGCCAGCGGATACGTCCTCATGCTGGTGGTCATCGCCATCTGGGGCTGCAGCTGGCCGATCGCCAAACTGGGCTTCACCTGGATCCCGCCGCTGTGGTTCGGGTTCGGCCGGGCTGCGGTGTGTGCCGTCACCCTGTTGCTGCTGCTGGCCGTGCGCGGCCAGCTGCGGCTGCCGGGCCGCCAGGACATGCCCATCGTGCTGTCGATCGGCATCGTCCAGGTCGGCGTCTTCATGGCGCTCATGCATTTCAGCCTGGCGCTGGTCGAGGCCGGCCGGGCGGCCATCCTCGCCTACACCTCCTCGCTGTGGGTCGTGCCGGCGGCGATCCTGCTGTTGGGCGAGCGGCTGTCGCTGTTGCGGGGCCTGGGGCTCGCGGCCGGCCTCGGCGGGGTCGCGGTGCTGTTCAACCCGCTGGAATTCGACTGGGGCGACGGCTCGGTCATCCTGGGCAACGGGCTGCTTCTGGTCTGCGCCATGTGCTGGGGCATCGGCATCCTGCACGTGAAGGTCCATCGCTGGAGGCTGTCGCCGCTGCAAGTGGCGCCGTGGCAGATGATGATCGGGTCGATCCCCTCGCTGGTCGCCGCGGCCGTGACCGAGGACCCGGCCACCATCGTCTGGGACTGGCGCGGGCTGCTGATCGTCGCCGGCATGGGCTCGATCGCCACCGCCCTGCCCTTCTGGGCGCTGCTCACCTTGAACCGCGCCCTGCCGGCCATCTCGACCTCGCTCGGCCTGTTGGCGGTGCCGGCGGTCGGCCTGTTCTCCAGCATGGCGATCCTGGGCGAGGAGTTGACGCCGACCCTGGCCGCGGGCTTCTTCCTGATTTTGGTCGGCGTCGGCCTCGTCGCCACTGCCGACCGCCGCTGACCGCTGCCGACCGGGCCCCCGGGGCCCCGTCCGCGCCATGCATTCGCGGAATGGCCCGATTCCGCCTGCGACGCCGCGTTTACTTGTTCACGAGACCCTTTGTCCCCATACTTTGCCCATGCGGAAAGTACCGTTGCAGGACTTCCATGACTTGGGCGTTTCGCTCGGCTTGAGCGAGGCGAAGGGCGGGCGTGTGTGCGACCACCCGGATTGCCGGGAGCCCGCCGACTTCAGGGCCCCGAAATCGCCCAGCAAGGTCAACGAATACTATTGGTTCTGCAAACCTCACGTGGAGATCTACAACCGCGCCTGGAACTATTATGCCGGGCTCGACACCGACGAGATCGAACGCCACATCCAGAACGACAGCATGTGGAACCGCCCGACATGGCCGCTGGGTTCTCGCGGCACCGGGCTCCAGGGCCGCTTCGGAACGGTCGACGACGGCTTCAAGGACGCGTTCGAGCTGTTCGAAGAACAGAAAAAGGCCCGCGCCGAGGCCCGGCGCGATCGCGCGCGCAGCAGCGAGGCCCCGCAAACCGCCGAGCAAAAGGCGCTGCGGGCCTTGAAGTTGGGCGACGCGGTCGATATGAAAACCGTCAAGGCCCGCTACCATGAACTGGTGAAAAAGTATCACCCGGACACCAATGGCGGGGACACATCCGCAGAAGCGGAGCTGAAGCGCATCAACGAGGCCTACAATACGCTCAAGCGCAGCCTGATCGCCCGCGCGTTTTGACAACCGCCCCGGATCGCGTTGGTACTGCCCAGACCTGTGAGGAATCGTGACTGACACTGCCGCCAGCGTGAACAAGGACGTGACCATCGACATGCCCGACATCAAGGTGTCGGTGCGTCAGACCTTCGGGCTCGATCTCGACATGGAAGTGCCGGCCTTCAGCCAGCAGGAAGAGCATGTCCCGATCCTGGACCCGTCGTATCACTTCGACCGCGAGACCACTCTCGCGATCCTGGCCGGCTTCGCCCACAACCGCCGGGTCATGATCCAGGGCTATCACGGCACGGGCAAGTCGACCCATATCGAGCAGGTCGCGGCGCGGCTGAACTGGCCCTGCATCCGGATCAACCTCGACAGCCACATCTCGCGCATCGACCTGGTCGGCAAGGACGCGATCGTCCTGCGCGACGGCAAGCAGGTGACCGAATTCCGCGAAGGCATCCTGCCCTGGGCGCTGCAGCACCCGACGGCGCTGGTCTTCGACGAATACGACGCCGGCCGGCCGGATGTCATGTTCGTGATCCAGCGCATCCTGGAAGTCGAGGGCAAGCTGACCCTGCTCGACCAGAGCCGGGTGATCCGGCCCCACCCCGCCTTCCGCCTGTTCTCGACTGCCAACACCGTCGGCCTGGGCGACACCACCGGCCTCTATCACGGCACCCAGCAGATCAACCAGGGCCAGATGGACCGCTGGAACATCGTGGCGACCCTGAACTATCTGGAGCCGGAGGAGGAGCAGAAGATCGTCCTCGCCAAGGCGCCGGACTACGACACCGACGAGGGCCGCGACAAGATCACCGCGATGATCGCGGTCGCCGACCTCACCCGGGCCGGTTTCATGGCCGGTGACATCTCGACCGTGATGTCGCCGCGCACCGTGATCACCTGGGCGGAGAATGCGTCGATCTTCAACGACCTCGGCTATGCCTTCCGCGTCACCTTCCTGAACAAGTGCGACGAGGTCGAGCGGCCGGTCATCGCCGAATACTACCAGCGATGCTTCGGGACGGAGCTGCCGGAAAGCAGCGCGAACGTCACCCTGTCCTGACGTCCGGCAAACGGCCGTGTCCCGCAACGACGACAATCCGACCGACGCCTTCCGGCACGTAACCGGCGCGGCGATGCGCGCGATCGCCCGGCGCGCGGAGCTGAATGTGTCCTTCGGCAACGAGCCGCCGCAGGTCGTCGGTGGCGAGGCGAAACTGCCGGCGCCCGGACCCGAGTTGAACTACGACCAGATATGCGAGCTTCGCGGCCAGGCCGATGCGCTCGCCCTGCGCCTGCGCCACCACAGCGAGGAGACCCACCGCCGCCGCATGCCCCAGGGCGACCAGGCGCGCGAGGTCTATGACGCGGTCGAGCAGGCGCGCTGCGAGGCGATCGGGTCCCGGCGCATGGCCGGCGTCCGGTCGAACCTCGCCGCCGCCCACGAACACCGCGCCCAGGAAGAAGGATACGATCAGGTCGGCCAGCGCGACGATGCTTTGCTCGCCGAAGCCATCGGCTTCCTGGCCGCGGAAGCCTTCACCGGCGACAAGCCGCCGCCGTCCGCACGGCCCATGGTCGACGCGGTGCGCAAGACGCTGGACACCAAGGTCGGCCGCGACCTGGCCGAGCTCGGCGGCCTGCTCGACGATCAGGAAGCGTTCGTGGAGAGCCTGCGCCGGCTGATTCAGGATCTCGATCTCGAGGACGACACCCAGCCGATGGGCGAGGAGGAATCCGAGGGCGAGAGCGAGGACCAGCAGGGCGAGGGCGACGACAGCGAGTCCTCAGGCGCCGAGGAAAGCGAGGCCGCGGCCCAGGCCAGCGTGCCGACCGAGACCACCGACTCCGAGGAATCCCAGGACGCCGAGGGCGCGTCCGAGGGGGACGAGGCGGAGTTCATGTCCGATCAGGGCGACGAGGAGCCGGCCGGCCCCGGCCAGGTCCCCCGCCACGACCACAACAGCCAGCCCGACGCCCGCCTCGCCTACCGGGCCTTCACCACCAGCTACGACGAAACGGTCGCCGCCGAGGATCTGTGCGATCCGGACGAGCTGACCCGGCTGCGCCACAATCTCGACCAGCAGCTCTCGCACCTGCAGGGAGTCATCGCCCGGCTGGCCAACCGCCTGCAGCGGCGGCTGATGGCCAAGCAGAACCGGTCGTGGGACTTCGACCTGGAGGAAGGCGTGCTCGACACCGCCCGTCTCGACCGGGTCGTGGTCAGCCCGACCGACCCGCTGTCCTACATGCAGGAACGCGACACGGAATTCCGCGACACGGTCGTGACCCTGCTGATCGACAATTCGGGCTCCATGCGCGGGCGGCCCATTTCCGTCGCGGCGATGAGCGCCGACATCCTGGCGCGGACGCTCGAGCGCTGCGCGGTCAAGGTCGAGGTGCTCGGCTTCACCACCCGCGCCTGGAAGGGCGGACAGGCCCGCGAGAAGTGGCTCGGCGCCGGCAAGCCGGCCAACCCCGGCCGGCTCAACGACCTGCGCCACATCATCTACAAGCAGGCCGACGCGCCCTGGCGCCGGGCCCGCAAGAACCTGGGCCTGATGCTCCGCGAGGGCATCCTCAAGGAAAATATCGACGGCGAGGCCCTGCTGTGGGCGCACAACCGCCTGCTCGCGCGCACCGAGCAGCGCAAGGTGCTGATGGTCATCTCCGACGGCGCGCCGGTCGACGATTCGACCCTGTCGGTGAACCCCGGCAACTATCTCGAAAAACACCTGCGCGACGTCATCAACTGGATCGAGACCATGTCGCCGGTCCAGCTGCTCGCCATCGGCATCGGCCACGACGTCACCCGCTATTACCGCCGCGCGGTGACCATCGTCGACGCCGAGCAGCTCGGCGGCACGATGATGGAAGAACTCGCCTCCCTGTTCGAGGAAGACGAGGGCCGGGGCACCTCCCAGCGAGGCCGCCGCGCCGCCTGACCGGCGCCCGAGACAAGCGCGGATACGGCTACCGCGACGATCTCCCGGACCCCGTAAATTTCATCTTATGGATGTCATCCGTGAATATGGTCGCGGTTTAGGATATATTTTTTAATCTAATTCTGTAATTTCTGTATTCACGAAACTGTGAAATCATCCTAGTGTGTCCCCTCGGCGCGCATCCCGGAAACGGGCAAAAAAACCAGCGGCAAAGCCTGTCTTGGGGAGACGCATGGAAGAGTGGTTCGGAGACTCGCGCCTTTTCCGACTTTATGAATACTGGCATTCCAAGAAAGCCGGCGGCCAGACGGTTCGGCGTGCCGATATCGATCTGGCCGAGATCATGACGCTCCTGCCGATCCTTCACATCCTCGAAATCAGCGGAGAGCCCGCGCGGTTTCGGCACCGGTTCGTCGGCACCGAGATCGTGGAGGCACTGGGCCGGGACGTCACCGGCCGGGACGTCGATGCTGACCTCTACGGCGAAGCCGTCCAGGAGATCGCCGCCTCCCTGGCCCGGGTGGCGCAGGATCCGCGGCCCTACCGGCGGATCGCCCACCTCACGTGGCACGAATACGATTGGCTGGAGATGGAGGCCGTCGAATTGCCCCTGGTCGGCGACGACGGCTCGGTCAACACCCTCCTGTGCGGCTCGATCTTTCACCGGCGCGCGCCGGGACCCGGCCCCCGGCTGGTGCACGAACCGCTGCCGATCCCGGACAGCGGAGACCGCGCAATGGCGGCCTCCGACTAGCGCTACCCCTCCTGGACCCGCGCCCGCAGGAGCAGGGCAATCTCGCGGTACGGCGGCATCACTTGATCGTCGGTCCGGGAAAGCGTGAAATGCGGGGCCTCGCCCCGTCCAGCCGGAGCCGATCATGCGTCCGCGCCTTTCCGTCCGCTTCGCCCTTCTCCTCCTGCTGGTCCCCGCGGCTGCGCGCGCGGAGACGACCCGGATCACCTTTCTCCACGTCAACGACACCTATCGGATCTGGCCCCTGCGCGGCCTGGGCGGACTGACCACGCTCGCGACCCTGCTCAAACGCGAGCGCGCCCGGGCGCCGAACGCCATCTTCACCCACGGCGGCGACCTGATCTCGCCCTCGCTCATGTCGGGCCTGACCAAGGGCGCGCACATGATCGTCCTGATGAACCGGTTGGGGCTGGACGTCGCCGTTCTGGGCAATCACGAGTTCGATTTCGGCGTCGATATTCTGAGCAAGCGCGTCGCCGAGTCGCGCTTCCCCTGGCTCGGAGCCAATGTCACCGGCACCGACGGCAGCCCGCTTGCCGGGCTCGCGGCGGTGTGGACGCGCAAGGTCGGCGGGGTGACGGTCGGACTGTTCGGCGTCGTGACGCCCCAGTCGCACCAATACATCCGCGGCAACGTGCCGGTCCGATTTCAGGAGGTGGTTCCGGCCGCCCGCGCCGCGATCGCGGCCCTGAAGGCGCGTGGGGCCAGCGTGCTGGTCGCCCTGACCCACATGGAGATCGGCGAGGATCGCGCGCTCGCCCGCGCCCTGCCCGGCCTGCACCTGATCCTGGGCGGCCACAACCACATCCCGATCACCCGGATCGAGGGGCGCACGCTCATCTTCAAGGCGGGATCCGACGCCGAATGGCTGGGTGTGGTCGACCTCGACGTGGTCCAGAACAAGGGCCGTACCCGGGTCATTCCGAGTTGGCGGCTGATCGCCAACTACGGGATCAAGCAGGACCCGGCCATCCTCGCCGTCGGAAAACGGTACGAGGAGCGCCTGAAGAAGACGCTCGGGGGCCGGATCGGCACCACCAGCACGCCGTTGGACAGCACCGGTGCGGTGGTCCGGTCGCGCGAGGCGGCCATCGGCAACCTGATCGCCGACGCCATCCGGGCCACGGCCAAGGCCGACGTCGCGCTGATCAACGGCGGCGGCATCCGCGGCAACCGGCGCTATCCGGCCGGTTCCGTCCTGACCGCGCGCAACGTGCTGGGCGAACTGCCGTTCAACAATGTGGTCATGGTCCTGGCCGCGAGCGGGGCCGAGCTGCGCGCCGCGCTCGAGCACGGGCTGGCGGGCATCGGCGAAGGACGCTTTCCCCAGGTTTCCGGCATGCGGGTGACCTATGACCCCCGGCGCCCCGCCGGCTCGCGCATAACCGCGCTCACCGTCGGCGGACAGCCCGTCGATTCCGTCAAGGTCTACCGGCTGGCCACCAACGACTTCCTCGCCGACGGCGGCGACGGCTACACACTGTTCAAGACGCTGAAACGGCTTGTCGATGCCGCCAACGGCCCGGCCATGACCAGCACGGTCATCGACTATATTCGCGCGCGGGGTACGATCGCGCCGACGGTCGAGGGAAGGCTCTCGGCCCGCTGACCGGCCAACGGAAGGAAACCGCCATGCCCATGTTCTGGCAGCGCTGGCTCGAAATCGCCTTTCTGCTCGTCACCCTGTTCGGGATCGTCTACGCGCTGTTCGGCGCCACCGCCCTGTTCGCACCGGCTTTGGGGCCGATCCTCGGGAACTTCTGGCCGGGCGGCGTGATCCCGCCCGAGATGCGCGGCTTTGCCCTGTTCAGCTTCGGCATTGCCGGCGCCCTGACCGCGGGCATGGGGCTGCTGGGCTGGTTCGTGGCCCGCCACGCCATCCGCCGGGGCGAACGGTGGGGCGCGGTCGCGCTATTGTGGTCGCTGGCGCTGTGGTTCGTGCTCGACAGCGGCATGTCGGTCTACTCGGGCGCGCCACTGAACGTGATCGTCAACGGGGCCTTCCTAGTCCTCGGCGTGCTGCCGCTGATCATGCTATGGCCCCATCTGCGCGGCCGCTCGGACGCGATCTGATACACGAAGGGCCGCCCCGAAGGACGGCCCCCGGCAATTGGTTCCTTGATCCCGGACGTCAGGCCAACGTCTTCTTCAGGAACTCGGCGGTGCGTTGCCAGGCGAGCTTTGAGGCCGCCTCGTTGAAGCGATTGCCGCTCGGGTTGGCGAAGGCGTGGTTGGCGTCGTACCAGTGGACCGTGAGCTGGTCGGCCTTGCCCGCCTTCTTCATGTTCGCGACGAAGCCGTCGACCATGGCCTTGTTGATGTTCTGGTCCTGGGTGCCGAAGTGCCCCATCACCGGGCCCTTGAGCTGCTTGAGCTGGTCGACCGAACGGGTGACGTTGCCATAGTAGATCACCGTGGCATCCACCGGCCGCGCGATCGAGGCGTTGAGCGACCAGGCCCCGCCGAAGCACCAGCCGACGGTGCCGACCTTGCCGGTCGAGCGGTCGTGCTGCTTGAGCCAGTCGACCCAGGCGGCGCAGGTCTCGAACCCGGCCTTGGGGTTGGACAGCATCGCGCGCATGTAGCTCATCGCCGACCCGGCGTCGCCCATCTTGGCGACCTTGCCGTCATAGAGGTCGATCGCCAGCGCGACATAGCCCTGCTTGGCATAATCGGCGGCGACAGCCTTGATCTGGTCGTTCAGGCCCCACCATTCGTGGATCAGCACGAGGGTCGGCGCCTTCTGGGCCGAGGGCAGCGCGATCGAGGCGCTCACGTCGCGGCCCGACGGTGTCTTGATGGTGACGGTATCGAGCTGCTGGGCGATCGCCCGGGTGATCAGGGGATCGGCGAGCACGGCGGCCAGCGGAAGGCTGGCAGCGCCCTTCAGCACGTCCCGGCGTTGAACAGTCATGGTTTGTCTCCCTGGTGGATATCCTGCCCCCATTGGCGGTATGAGTAGGGGGTGACTCTGTGGCCGGAAATGGGCCGAGAACGGGACATCACGATATTTTGAAAATGGGGTCTATCCACGTCCGGCGCCGCCGGCCTTCGGTCGGCCGTGCAATCGCGGCGCTCGCGCTGGGCTTGCCGGTCTGCGGGCCGACACCGGCCGCCGCGGCCGATC
>CAMYMQ010000137.1 GCA_947259335.1 uncultured Alphaproteobacteria bacterium
CGACCATCGTCGCCCGCACGCCGGGATGGCGCAGCACCTCGCGCAGCGCGCCGCCGTCGCCGCCGCCGACGATCAGCACGTTGTCGACCGCGCCGGTCGCCGCCTGCCGCGCGAGGATCGGCGGGTGGGCCAGCATCTCGTGATACACGAACTCGTCGAACTCGGTGGTCTGCACCACGCCGTCGAGACCCAGGACCCGGCCGAAGCGATTGCTCCGGAAGATGATCAGGTCCTGATGCTCGGTTCGTTCGTGATGCAGCACCTCGTCGACGCGGATCGACTGACGGATGCCGTCGTGCAGGGACTCGTCGAACCAGGCGGTCACGGGGTCAACCCACCACGCCGCGTTTGTGCTCGGAGATGTTGACGAAGCCCGGCTCGAACACTTCCTTCAGCACGTCGACCGCCAGATACGGATCGCAGTCGCCGCACATGAAGATGTCGATGGCGGCATAGCCGCGCTCGGGCCAGGTGTGGATCGAGATATGGGATTCGGCCAGAACGACCACGCCGGACACCCCCATCTCCGGCCCGAACGGGTGGAGATAGCTGTGCAGCACCGTGGCGCCGGCCGTGCGCGCGGCCCTGATCAGCGTCGCTTCCGTGAGGTCGACTTCGCTGAGGTTGGTCGCGTTCCACAATTCGACGAGCAGGTGCATGCCGGCGAAGGCGACTCCGTCCTTCACCATGAAATGGTCTTCCCGGTCCGCCTCGGCGGCTGCACTGGCGGGCCGGAATACGGCAACGTTGTTGGTGTTTATCTCGCGAGCGGGCGTGAGCCCCTCTTTCGAGAACCCCCCCAACCGGGCAGCAGAGCGGCTAGTCATGTGCTCCCCCCCTGGATCAGCAGGTAGTTCCACGAAATGCTCGCTCGTGCCGCCGTGGCCGTAGCGAACGAGCGCGCGGTATTGCTGGAAAACAGCCCCCGACGCAAGTGAAAATTAGGTGTTGGACGAAAGTGTGACCGAAGGTCGCTGGACCCACCCCATCTGGGCCTAGAAAAGGTCCTCTTCAAGGGTCAATGCCGGGGCCGCTCCCGCCGTCACCGTGGCGCACAGGCCGGCCGACCGGTTGAGGATCTGATCGCCGAAAAACCGGGCCGTCTTGATCTTCGCCTCGAGGAAGCGGACGTCGCCGTCGCTGCCCGCGAGCCGGCCGGCGGCGGCCAGTCCGGCCCGGGCCATCAGCCAGCCGGTGACCGCGTTGCCGAACAGGTTGAGGTAGGGGACCGCGCTCGATGCGGCCAGCGCGATATCCTCCTGCCCGGTCCGCACCATCCAGTCGGTCGCCGTCTCCAGCGCGTCGAGCGAGGGCTCCAGCGTCTTGCGCAGGGCCGTCAGGTCGTCGTTGCCGGCCTCGGCCAGTGGCCCGATCGCCTCGCGCATCTCCTCGATGAAGGCCTTGGCCGTCTCGCCGCCGTCGCGCAGCACCTTGCGGCCCATCAGGTCGTTGGCCTGGATGCCGTTGGTGCCTTCGTAGATCGGGTGGATCCGCGCGTCGCGCAGATGCTGGGCCGCGCCTGTCTCCTCGATGAAGCCCATGCCGCCATGGACCTGGATGCCGGTGTTGGCGACATCGACGCCGGTGTCGGTGCACCACGACTTGACCACGGGGATCAGCAGATCGAGGAAGCCCTGGGCCTGGCGCCGGGGCCCCTCCTCGGGGTGGCGCCGGGCGATGTCCATCTGGGCGGCGGCGTAGTAGGCGAGCATCCGCATCGCCTCGGTCTGCGCCTTCATGGTCATCAGCATCCGGCGCACGTCCGGATGACGGATGATCGCGACGTTGTTCTCTCCCGTCGCGATGTCGCGGCCCTGGATCCGTTCCATGGCAAAGTCGCGCGCCTGCTGGTAGGCGCGCTCGGCGGTGCCGAGCCCGAGCAGGCCGACATTCAGGCGGGCGTTGTTCATCATCGTGAACATGCAGGCCATGCCGTCGTTCTCGCGGCCGATCAGGTAGCCGACCGCGCCGTCGTTCTCGCCGAAGGACATGACGCAGGTCGGGCTGGCATGGATGCCGAGCTTGTGCTCGAGCGAGGCCACCCGGAGGTCGTTGCGCGCGCCGAGTGACCCGTCGGCCTCGACCATCACCTTGGGCACGAGGAACAGCGAAATGCCCTTGACGCCCTGGGGGGCGCCCTCGATGCGTGCCAGCACCAGGTGGCAGACGTTGTCGGTGTAGTCCTGGTCGCCGTAAGTGATGAAGATCTTCTGGCCGGTGATGCGGTAATGGCCGTTCTCGGGCACCGCCTTGGAGCGGAGCGCGCCGACGTCGGACCCTGCCTGGGGCTCGGTCAGGTTCATGGTGCCGGTCCATTCGCCGCTGACCAGCTTGGGCAAAAAGCGTTCCTTGATCTCTTCGGTGGCGTGATGGGTAAGCGCGTCCACGGCGCCGGCGGTCAGCATCGGGCACAGGGCCCAGGCGGTGTTGGCCGCGTCCCACATCTCGGTCACGGCGGTGTTGAGGGTCCAGGGCAGGCCCTGGCCGCCGGCCTCCGGGCTGAAGGGCACGCTGTTCCAGCCGCCCTCGATGAATTTCCGGTAGGCGTCGCCGAAGCCCTCCGGCGTGCGCACCACGCCATTCTCCAGCACCGACCCTTGCTCGTCGCCGACCTTGTTGAGCGGGCCGATCACCGCGCCAGCCAGCCTGGCCGCCTCCTCGAGGACGGCGTCGACGAGATCGGGGGTGGCTTCCTCATACCCCGGCAGCCGCGCGATCTCGGACAGGCCGACAACGTCGTTCAGGGCAAAGCGCATGTCTGCGATGGGCGCGCGGTAGTCGCTCATGTGTAAAGCCTCCCTAGGCGGCGGTCGTGTCAGGTTCCCCGCCTTATATAAGGCGGCGGCGCGGCGCGCCAAACCCGCTGGAAACAGCACCTGCCGGCAGCCCCGCGAGCAACATTACAAACAATTAATCCGGCCGACAGGCGCTTTTCATGTGGCCAAACGAAATAGGGGAACACACGGCATCCGTCCGCCGTGCGCAACAACCGTGCCCCTTAGGAGGACAGACATGACCCACGCGATCGCCACAAGGAGCGGTACCGACACCGCCCGGCGGCTTCCCACCACCCGCAGGCGCGGCGTTGCCGCCGCGGCCGGCGCCCTTGTGCTGGCGTTCACCGCGCTGGCGCCGACGGCGGCCAGC
>CAMYMQ010000138.1 GCA_947259335.1 uncultured Alphaproteobacteria bacterium
CGCCCATCGAATGGCCGACCAGCGCGGCCCGTTCCACGCCTGCCGCATCGAGCAGCGTGAAGACCCAGTCCGCCATGGCCTCGACGGTGGTGAGCGCCGGCCCGTCGGAGCGGCCGTGGCCGGGCAGGTCGACCGCCAGCACCGACCGGCCGTGCCAGGCGAAATAGCGGACCTGCAGCTGCCAGGCCGTGTGGTCCATGCCGCTGCCGTGCAGGAAGACGACGACCGGCAGCGCCGGGTCGAACGCGCGCCCGCCGGTCGCCGCGAAAACGTGCTTGCCGTCGACTGTGAGATCCATCGCCCTACTCCGCCGCCGCCCGCTTCTGCGCGGCATGGAGCCCGCGGCTCAGGTCGTCGATCAGATCGCCGGGATCCTCCAGCCCCACCGACAGGCGCACGAGATCCTCGCCGATGCCGGCGGCCTTCAGGGCCTCGGCGTCCATCTGCTGGTGGGTCGTGCTGGCCGGGTGGATGACCAGCGACTTGGCGTCCCCGACGTTGGCCAGATGGGAGAACAGGCCGAGCGCCTCGATGAAGGTCCGGCCGGCCGCGCGGCCGCCCTTGATTCCGAAGCTGAAGATGGCGCCGCAGCCGCGGGGGAGCAGCGTCTTGGCCCGCTCATGATCGGGGTGCGACGCCAGCTCGGGATAGCTGACCCAGTCGACCGCCGGATGGTCGTCGAGGAAGGAAACGATCTCGCGGGTGTTCTCGACGTGGCGGGCCATGCGCACGTGCAGCGTCTCGACCCCCTGCAGGATGTAGAAGGCGGTCTGGGGCGACATGGCGGGACCGAAGTCGCGCAACCCCTCCGTCCGCGCCCGCATCAGGAAGGCAGCGGGGCCGAACTCCTCCGAAAAGTCGAGGCCGTGGTAGCCGTCATAGGGCTCGGTGAGCGTCGGGAACTTGCCCGAGCCCTCCCAGTCGAAGGTGCCGCCGTCGACCAGCGCCCCGGCGATGGCGACCCCGTGGCCGCCCAGGAACTTGGTCGCCGAATGCATCACGATGTCGGCCCCGTGCTCGAACGGCCGGCACAGATAGGGCGTGGCGAAGGTATTGTCGATCATCAGCGGGATGCCGGCGTCGTGGGCGATGGCGGCGATCGCCGGCAGGTCCATGATTTCGAGGCCGGGATTGCCCAGGGTCTCGCCGAACACCAGCCGCGTCTCGGGGCGGATCGCCCGGGCGAAGCCGTCCGTGTCGCGCGGGTCGACGAAGCTGGTCTCGATCCCGAACCGGGGCAGCGTGTGGGCGAACAGGTTGTGGCTGCCGCCATAGATCGACGAGGAGGAAACGATATGGCCGCCCTGCCCCATCAGGGTGGCGATGCCGAGGAACAGCGCCGCCTGGCCGCTGGCCGTGCAGACCGACCCGACCCCGCCTTCGAGCGCCGCCAGCCGCTCTTCCAGCACCGCCACGGTCGGGTTGGAGATGCGCGAATAGATGTGGCCCGCGCGTTCCAGGTTGAACAGCGACGCCGCCTGTTCCGTATCCTCGAACACGAAGGAGGTGGTCTGGTAGATCGGCACCGCCCGGGCGCCGGTGACCGGATCGGGGTGCTGCCCGGCGTGCAGGCCGAGCGTGTCGAACTTGAGCAACTTGGGGTCGAGCATGGCGGCCTCGCGCGCGATATGGCGGGGAGAGTTGCCTACCGGCCGGGCCGGGTCAATACCGCGGGCGCACAGAAGAAAGAACCGCGCCGGGGAGGGGGTGGCGCGGTTCTCCAGTTCGATACAGGGGAGTAACGACGGATGCACCCGTAGGTGGTGCGTTCCGTGAAGCACCCCAACTCTAGGGGGTCGGATCTTAACAGGAGGTTAAGCGGCGGCGGCGATTTGCGGATGCGGGCGGCGGCCCCTGCCGCGGGTGATCGGGCGCCCGCGTCCGGCGGTCAACGGCCCGCCACCGCCGGGTGATCTTCCTCGATACCCTCGGGGTCCTGATGGATGATGACCTCGGCGTTGGGAAAGGCCTTCAGGATCTCGATCTCGACGTCGTCGGCGATTTCATGGGCCCGCACCAGCGGCATGTCGGGATCCAGTTCCAGGTGGAGCTGGATGAACATGTCGGTTCCCGACCGGCGCGACCGGAGGTCGTGGAAGGAACGGACGTCTTTGTGCCGGGTGACGATCTCCTTGATCACCGCCCGGTCCTCGTCGGGCAGTTCGCGGTCCATCAGCATATCGAGCGCGTCCAGCGCGATCTTCCACGCATTCCACAGCAGGTAGGCGACGACGCCCACGGCCAGGAGCGGGTCGAGGTAGCGGACACCCCAGAAATAGTGGATGCCCAGCCCGGCCAGCACGCTGCCGTTGATCAGCAGATCGCCCTTGTAGTGGAGCGAGTCCGCGGAGATCGCGACCGACTGGGTCTTGCGCACGACATAGTTCTGGAAGGCGACCAGGCCGATGGTCAGCACCATCGCCAGCACCATCACGATGACGCCCACCCACTCCTTCTGCATGGGCACCGGCTGGATCAGGCGCTTGATCGCCTCGAACATCAGCAGACAGCCTGATCCGGCCACGAAGGCGGCCTGCCCGAGTCCGGCCAGCGCCTCGGCCTTGCCGTGGCCGAACCGGTGCTCGCGGTCCGCGGGCTGGATCGCATGATGAACGGCGAGCAGCGTCAGGACCGACGCGGCGGCATCGAGCATCGAATCGATCAGGGTCGACAATACGGCGACCGAGTCGGTCATCCACCACGCGAACAGCTTGGCGACGATCAGGATCACCGCGACCGTCGTCGACGCATAGGTTGCGAGCGTCATCAGTCGCCCGGCGTCGCCCCGGGTCGTGGCTGCGATGTGATTGGCTTCTGGCATCGACAGTACTTAGGTCCCCGCTCCCTAGGGATAAAGTGTCTGGGTCGACCAGCCGCCGCCGTCGCGCAGATAGATCAGCCGGTCGTGCAGGCGGAACTGGCCGTCCCGCCAGAATTCCAGCCGCTCCGGGGTGATCCGGAAGCCCGACCAGTGCGGCGGCCGCGGCACGCGCCCGATGCCGAATTTCGCGGTATAGGCGGCCACATCCTTCAGCAGGTCGGCCTTGCTGCTCATGGGCCGCGACTGTGCCGACGCCCAGGCGCCGATCTGGCTGCCGCGCGGGCGGGAGGCGAAATAGGCGTCGGCCTCCTCGTCGGACACCAGGGTCGCGGGGCCCTCGACCCGGACCTGCCGGCGCAGGCTCTTCCAGTGGAAGCACAGGGCGGCGGGGCCGTTGGCCAGCAGTTCCACGCCCTTGCGGCTCTCCAGGTTGGTGTAGAAAACGAAGCCGCCGTCATCCACCCCCTTGAGCAGCACCATCCGGATCGACGGCGCCCCGCCCGGGCCGACGGTGGCCAGCGCCATCGCGTTCGGGTTGTCGGGTTCGCTGCGCTGGGCCTCGTCGAACCAGGCATTGAACAAATCGATGGGGTTTTCGGTCGGGTCGATCGCCATGCTGTGTCTTCGCTGGATTCCGGCGCCGCCGGGCGCTTGTACAGGGATGGCCCATAGTGGCATAGTCGTATGGTGTTTGGGAGCAGAACGGGTGGTCCGCCGCCCCGAAACGGCCTAAAGGCCCATTCTCGAAATCCGAGCAGGAGTGCAAGAAATGCGCATAGCACTAATCGCCGTTGCGGTATCCGCCGGCCTGGTTACCGCAGGCTGCAGCAAAACGACAGGGGGCACCGCAATTGGCGCGGTCGCTGGCGCAGCCATTGGCACCGCGATCGGTGGCCGGACGGTCGGCGGCCGGATCGCCGGCGCGCTGATCGGCGGCGCGATCGGCGCCTTCGTCGGCCACGAGATCGGCCGCCACCTGGACGAGCGTGACCGCCAGTACGAGGCCCAGACGGCCAACACCGCGATGACCTACGGTTCGACCGGACGACCGCGCGCCTGGCGCAACCCGAAGAGCGGCAACCGCGGCACGATCACGCCGACCACTGCCAAGTACCAGAACAACGGCCGGGTCTGCCGGAAGTTCACCGAGACGATCACCCTTGCCAGCGGCAAGAGCGAGACGATCAACGGCGAACGCTGCCAGAAGCCGGACGGCAGCTGGGAATTCAAGGGGTAGTTCACCCCCGCCAGCGTTGAGTAACCGGGCGGTGGGGGTCGCTTCCACCGCCCGTTTCATGTCCGCAAGCCGCAGGGGAACTCCGCCATGACACCGGTTCGGGCCGCCGCCTTCGCGCTCGCCGCAGCCAGTGTGCTCGCCACCGGCGGCTGCGGCATGTTCGGCCTGTTCGACGACGGCCCG
>CAMYMQ010000139.1 GCA_947259335.1 uncultured Alphaproteobacteria bacterium
CACCGCTGCCCGCACGATATCGACGCGCAATGGTCGCCGGCGCCGGAAGGCGCCGACGCCCCGGCCGACATCGCCGCGGCGGCCCGCTGATGTCGGACAGCGACAAGCGGGAGCGGCTGCGCAGCCTCGTCGCCCGCTCGGGCCGGCTGCTCGACGACGGCGCCTTCGACGCCTATGTCGGCCTCTATGCCGGGGACGGCCGCTACTCGATGACGGCGAAGGCGCCCGAACTGCCCCAGCCGATGACCTGGATGGCCTTGAGCCGGGATGAGCTGGGCAGCCTGTTCGAGTCGCTTCCCAGCCACGAATGGGACCTGGGCGAAAGGCTGCACCTGATCTCGGTCGACGAGATCGAGCTCGGCGATGTCGCGACCGTCCAGTCGACCTTCTGCGTGGTGCGGATCGACGCGGGCGGACGCCAGGAGCTCTATGCCAGCGGCCGCTACACCGACCGCTGGCGGATGGAGGGCTCCGACTGGCGGCTGGCCGAGCGCGAGGCGCGGATCGCCAACCGGCTGTGGACCGCCCCCAGCCCGATCCCGCTGTGACCGCCGGAGTCTTTCGGAAAATGTGATCCGGTAGCGGCATCCCGCCGTACAGGCCCTGTAGATGCAAATCGAGGGCCGAATGTTCGAGAGCTTGTCGGGAACGCCGGGTCCGATGGATGATGTCGCGCCTTTCAGCTTCAACGGGCGCGTCATGCAGGATCGGCCGTCACCCCAGGAAACCGCCGCGCAGGCCGCCCACCAGCTGACGGTGTGGATGCACGCCGTCGCGCGCGACCGGGACCGGGCGGCCTTTGCCGGGCTGTTCACCCATTTCGCGCCCCGGCTGAAGGCCTTCATGCGCCGCGGCGGCGCCTCGGACGACCTGGCCGAGGATATCGTCCAGGAGGCGATGGTCCAGGTCTGGCGCAAGGCGCATCTGTTCGATCCCGACCGCGCGGCGGTGTCGACCTGGGTGTTCAAGATCGCCCGGAACAAGCGGATCGACAGGCTCCGGGCCGAGAACCGCCCGTCGATCGACGAGGACAATTATCGAGCGGACCAGCCCGAGGATCCGGGCCCGCTGGAGGAAGCCGCCTCGGAACAGGCCGCCGTAACCATGCGCGATCTGGTCTCGGCGCTGCCGCGCGAGCAGATGCAGGTGATCGAGAAGGCCTTTTTCGAGGACAAGCCCCATTCGGAGATCGCCGAGGAACTCGATCTCCCGCTCGGCACGGTCAAGTCGCGGATCCGCCGCGCCCTTGCCCGATTGAAGAGCGACCTTCCGGACGACGAGTTTTGACGATGCACCAGCCCAACGACGAATTTCTCCTGGACTATGCCTCGGGCGCCCTGCCCGAGCCTGTCGCTCTCGCGGTCGCGACCCACGCCGCCCTGTGCGCCGACAGCCGCAGGCGGATCGAGACGATGGAGGCGGTCGGCGGCAGCCTGCTCGACGGGATCGAGCCGGAGCCGATGGGCGATCTCGCCCTGGACCGCGCCCTGGCCGCGATCGAGGTGCCCGAGCGGGACGAGGCGGCGAGAGCTCCAGTCTCCTTCGACGCGGAGACGATGGCCGCTGTCCCGGCGCCGCTGCGCCGCCATATCGGCCGCAATCTGTCCGACATCCAGTGGCGCAGGCTCGGCCGTGCGGTCGAATCCGCCGTGGTACCCAGCCGCGTGGAGGGTTTCGAGATCCGGCTCCTGCGCATCCGGGCCGGGCAGCCCGTGCCGACCCATACCCATCGCGGCCTGGAGATCACGGTCACCCTGCGGGGCGGCTACAACGACGGGTTCGCCGACTACGCCCGCGGCGACTTCCAGCTCGCCGATCCGTCGCTGGAGCACCGGCCGTGGGCCGACGATGACGAGGACTGCCTGTGCCTGGCCGTGCTGGCCGCGCCGATCCGGCTGACCGGAGTCGTCGGGCGGCTGATCGACCCGTTCGTGCGGCTCTAGGCGCCCGGAACGGGCGACCATGTCCCTCGTCTGGATCACCGGCGCCAGTTCGGGCATCGGCCGCGGGCTGGCCGGACGCCTGGCGCGTAACGGGCACACCGTCGCCGTCAGCGCCCGCCGCGCGGACGCGCTCGAGGCGCTGAAATCCGACTGCGCCGGCGCCGCCGGCGGGATCGTCCCGCTGCCCCTCGACGTGACCGACCGGACGGAGCTGGCAAGCCAGGCCCGGCACCTGTTCGACGAAACCGGGATCCCCGACACGGTGATCCTGAACGCCGGCACCTACAAGCCGGTGACGGCGGACGATTTCGACGCGCGGGCCTTCGCCCTTCAGGTTAACGTCAACCTCCTGGGCGCGGTCAACGTGCTGGAAGCAATCCTGCCGCCGATGCGCGAGCGCGGCAGCGGCCGCATCGTCTTCGTCGCGTCCGTCGCGGGCTATCGCGGCCTGCCGACCTCGGCCGCCTACGGCGCGACCAAGGCGGCGCTCATCAATCTGGCCGAGGCACTCAGGGTCGAACTCGCGCCCCACGGCGTGATCGTTCAGGTGGTCAATCCGGGTTTCGTCGACACCCCGCTGACCCGCAAGAACACCTTCAAGATGCCGTTCCTGATGTCGCAGGAGGCCGCCGTCGACCGGATGGCCCGCGCGCTCGAAACCGACAGGTTCGAAGTGACCTTCCCCAAGCGCTTCACCTGGGCGCTCAAGCTGCTTCGATGCCTGCCCTACGCGCTCTATTTCCCGATCGTCCGCCGGTTCACCGGCTTCGACAAGCCTCAGGGGCGCCGATAGGTCGCCACCAGGCGTCCGACCGTCACCCCCCACTTCCTCGCCACCGCGACATTGAGCACCGACGTGCCCGTGTCATCGGCGTGCATGCGGTCGTCGAATGCGAGCACGAGCGACCGGCCGCCGACCGGCACCTTGATCCTGTAGGCCCATTTCACGCCGTTTTCGATGGCCTCTCCGGTGGCGACGCCGACGACGTCATCGACCTGTGCCCGATAGCGCTGTCCGCCGAGCGGGTGGACCCGCCAGCGGCGTTCCTGGACCTGGCCGTTGTCCAGCCGCAGCACCTCGTCCATCACGAAGACTTCGTCGAGCCAATGGCCCGTCATATCGATGTCGAAACGGCTGCGGACCTTTCGAAAGCGGTCCTCGAAGTAGCCCCAGCCCTTCACCGGTCCCTCGAAGAAACGCTCGAACACGAAGCTCTCGCCGTCGTCCGCGACAGCCGGCGCATCAACGGCATCCGGCAGGACCGGTTCTTCGGAATGAGGGGCCATAGTCTCCATTTCACTGCTCTCCAATCGTCCGGTGCTAGGCCGGACGGGCCAGCACAATCTGCCGGACATCGATGTTGCCTGCCCGGAACCCGCCCTCGCAGTAGCCGAGGTAGAGCAGCCACAGCCGCCGGAACCGCTCGTCGAACCCCAGTTCGCAGATCTTCGGCCAGGCCGCCTTGAAACGATCGCGCCACTCCGCCAGCGTCCGCGCATAGTGCGGGCCGAAACTGTCTTCGGAAGCCCAGGTCAGACCGGCGTCGGCGGCATGCTCGCGAAGCGCGGACTGCGACGGCAGGAGCCCGCCCGGGAAGATGTGCCGCTGGATGAAATCGACAGAGCGGCGGTAACGGTCGAACAGGCGGTCGTGGATCGTGATCGCCTGGAGGCCCGCCCGCCCGCCGGGCACCAGCAACTCGTTGAGCCGGCCGAAGAAGACCGGCCAGTATTTCTCGCCCACCGCCTCGATCATCTCGACCGACACGATGTGATCGAACTGCCCCGTGACCTCCCGGTAGTCGCGCAGCTCGACAGTCACCCGGTCGCCTAATCCGTCGCGCTGGACCGCAGCAGCGGCGAAGTCCCGCTGGGCCGGCGACACGGTGATCGCGGTAGCGGAGACGCCCCGCTCCCGGGCGGCCAGGCGGGACAGGTTGCCCCAGCCGCAACCGATCTCCAGCAGATGATCGCCCTGACGAACCCCGACCCCGTCCAGCAGCCGACGACACTTGGTGAGCTGGGCGGTCTCGAGAGTCTCGCCGGGTTCGCTGAAATAGGCGGACGAGTAGCTCATGGTCCGGTCCAGCCACAGGCCATAGAAGGCATTGCCGAGATCGTAGTGCGCGACAATGTTGCGGTGACTGCCGTCGACCGTGTTTTCATTGCGCCGGTGCGCGAGGAGGTCGCCGACCTTGCGCGGCACCCACGCGCCCCGGCCCGGCCGGCGCAGCATCATGTTGCACGCGGCCAGTTCGACCGCCGTCGGCAGGTCGGGGCTGTCCCAGTCGCCCTCGATGAAGGCCTCGGCGAAGCCCAACGCCCCGCCGGTGACCAGCCGCCTCACCCCCCGCCACTTCAGCAGTCGGACCGTAGCATCCGGTCCCGTCTGTCCGCTGTCGATGCGGCAAACGGCTCCTCCGGGCCAGACGATCGTCAGCCGGCCTACCTTGAGCCGGTTGGACAGCCACCGCTCGACCCACCGGCTAACGGTCGGATGACTGGCATGGGAAGGCTCGGTTCGGGGCATGGTCGTCATCGAAGACATGGTCGCGAAGCCGCCCTATCCCGCGTCGCGCAGATTGCCGCGGACCGAAGTCCGGCCGGCTCGACTCGGTGCCAGAAACGGCACGCCCTTCAGCCACAGCCGAAGTGCTTGCCAGTGAATAGCGCCGAATATGCGATAGGTCATCATCGGGTAGCGGACCAGCGCCCCGAGCAACGCCCGATCGGTCAACGGCACCGCCCGCCCGGAGAAGCCGGCCCGAAAGAAAACACCCTCTTCGTCGCTCTCCTCGATCAGCAGCGCCGCCGCGGCGCCGGGGTCGCGGAGCCGAAAGCGGTAGCGCCCGGCCATGCCGATGAAGGGCGAGACGAAGAAGCCCTTGGCGCAGTCCTGGTCGATCGCCTCCCCGGTCTCTTCGTCACCGGCCTCTTCGTCACCGGTCTCTTCGTCACCGGTCTCTTCGTCACCGGTCTCCCCGACCGGCGCCGCCGCCCGGTCGACCGGAAGCACGTAGGCGTGACGGCCGCCGACGGTATTGTGCACTTCGTAGACGATGGCCTTGAGGCGCCCTCCCTCGCCGGCCTCGTGGCAGTAGAAGACACTGAGCGGATTGAAGACGTAACCGAACAGGCGCGGATAGCAGAGCACGCTGATGCGGATCGCTTCCGTGTCGAGCCCCGCGCCGGCCAGTTCGCTCACCACCCAGGCTCGGGTCGTCGCCCCCTCCGGTCCGTGATCGCGCTGCCGGAAAGAGAACAGGCCTGGCCGGTCGACCGAGAACAGCCGCAATCGGCGACCCAGGGACGGCAGGTCGTCCAGGTCGAGCAGCAGCATGAACACGCGATAGGAGAAGCGGTGGCGGACCGGCCGGGTCCGGCTGTGAACCACGCGTCCGTGATAGAGACGGGATCTCGGCGGCGTCATCAGGCCGCCATCCGGTCGGCATCGGCCGTCTGACCCGTCAGGGCTTCGCCGGCGTCCAGCCAGGGTGCCCGGACGCCCAGCGCCGCCGCCGCCAGCATACCCGATGTCAACGCATCCTCATGGAAGCCGAAGCCGAAATAGCTGCCGCAGAACCAGGTCCGGCTGACGCCCTGGATTGTCTCAAGACGCTTCTGCGCGGCGACGGCCCGGCCGTCGAACTGGGGATGGTCGTATTCGAACATCCGGTGGACCCGCTCCGGCTCGCGCAGGGGATTGAGGGACAGAAACAGCGGCGAAACGTCGTGTAAATTCTGCAGCCGGTTCATCCAGTAGGTCACCGACGTCGGGCTGAGCAGGTCCGCGTCGGTCTGCGCGATGTAGTTCCAGCTCGCCCAGGCCCGGGCGCGGCGCGGCATCAGGCGGGCGTCCTCGTGCAGGACTGCAACGTTCCTGGCATAGGTGAAGGAGCCGAGGGTGGTCCGTTCCCCCGCCGACGGATCGTCCAGCAGCTTCAGCGCCTGATCCGCGTGCGCGGCGATCACGACGTCGTCGTAATCGTGGGTCTCGCCGCCGGCGCGCAGCCGCACGCTTCCGTTGCGCCGGGCGACCTTCTCGACCGGCACGCCGAGCCGGATCGAATTTTCGAGCCGGGCGGCCATGCGCTCCACGTAGCGGCGGCTGCCCCCGGAGACCGTCCGCCACTGGGGCCGGCCCCTGATCTGCAGAAGACCGTGGTTGGCGAAGAACTGAATGAAGCTGCGGGCCGGGAATTCGAGCATGCCTTCGGCCGGACCCGACCAGATGGCGGCCGCCATCGGCAGAAGATGGGCGCGGATAAAGGCTTCGCCGTATCCGCCCTCCCTGAGGAGATCGCCCAGTGTCACACCGTCCATCAGGCGAGTGGTGTCCGGATCGGAATAGTCCGAGAAGAAGCGCTGGATGTCGTAGAGCATCCGCCAGAAGGCCGGCCGCCACAGGTTCGACGGCTGGGCGAGCAGCCCCCGGCCGCGGGCCGCGCCGGCGTATTCGAACCGACCGTTACCGACGGAGACCGAGAAGGACATTTCGCTGGGCCCTGACGCGACGCCCAGGTGTGCCAGAAGCGCCGTCAGGTTCGGATAGTTGCGGTCGTTGAAGACGATGAAGCCGGTATCGACGGCGGCCGGACCCCGCGCCGTCTCGACATCGACGGTGTTGCTGTGACCCCCGAGACGCGGCGCGGCTTCCCACAGGGTCACGTCGTGGCGTGTGGCAAGCAGCCATGCGGCGGTCAGGCCGGCAACGCCCGATCCGACCACGGCAATCCTGCGCCGTGCCGGCGCGCCCGATTCAATCCGCGCGACCCGCAGATCCCGAACTTCAGCGACTGCCATCGACTATCCTCTCGCTCATCCCGTTCCAGTACGAAAGGGATCGGCGGATGGATCAATACGGCGGGCGGAAAACGAACGGATCGGAACGACGGGTTCGAAAGACGGACGGACGATCCGGGACGCCGTCTAGATGGCGAGATACTCGTGGCGCAGATCGCTGTTGTCGAGCACTTCGCGGGCGCTGCCGTCGAAGACGATCTGGCCCATGTCCAGGATCACCGCCCGGGTGGCAAGTTCAAGCGCCGCGATCGCGTTCTGCTCGACGATGATCGTGGTGATGCCCAGTTCCTTGACGCTGAGCAGGATCCGCTCGATTTCCCGGACGATCGTCGGCGCCAGGCCTTCATAGGGCTCGTCGAGCAGCAGGAGCTTCACGTCCCGCGCAAGCGCCCGGGCCACGGCGAGCATCTGCTGTTCGCCGCCCGACAGCGTCACGCCCTCCTGCTTCCGGCGCTCGGCAAGACGCGGGAAATGGTCGTAGATCCGCTCGAGCGGCCAGCCGATCGGCTTGGTCACCTGGGCGAGGGTCAGATTCTCTTCCACGGTCAGGCCGGCAATGATCCGCCGGTCCTCGGGCACGAGCTGGATACCGGCCTGCGCGGCCTCGAAGGAGGCCATCGAATGGACGGCCTGGCCGTTCAGCCAGATCTC
This sequence comes from uncultured Alphaproteobacteria bacterium, assembly GCA_947259335.1. GTDB lineage: Bacteria > Pseudomonadota > Alphaproteobacteria > Bin65 > Bin65 > CAMYMQ01. The sequence goes on from CAMYMQ010000139.1 coordinate 7,398, forward strand.
GCCCGACTGGAGCGCCGGCTGATCGGTTCGCGCGATGGTACGCAGGGTCGATGTCTTGCCGGCCCCGTTGCGGCCGAGCAGCGCCAGGATCTCGCTTTCGGCGACGTCGAAGGAAATCCCCTGAACGATGTAGGACTGGCCGTAGTAGGCGTGGATATCGCGGACGCCGAAATAGGCCGTATCGGCGCGGGGCTCCTGCGCGGCGTCAAGCGCGGTCATGTCGGGCGGTGTCATGACGTTCATCAATGGGTCCCTCCAAGATAGGCTTCCTGGACTTTCGGATTTCCTTTGATCTCATCGGGCGACCCCTCGGCGATAACCGTGCCCTGCGCCAACACGCTGATTCGGTGGGCGAGGGAAAACACGACATGCATATCATGCTCGATCACGATCTTGGTAATGCCCCGCTCGCCGATCTTCTTGAGCAGGTCGATCGTGTTGTTGGTGTCGGCGCGCGACATGCCCGCGGTCGGCTCGTCGAGCAGCAGCAGCCGGGGATCCTGGACCAGGCACATCGCCAGTTCCAGCCGCCGCTTGTCGCCGCGCGACAGCGTGCCGGCGATCGCATTCCTGGAGTCGGCGAGGCCGACATCCTCGAGCACATGCTCCGCATGGTCGCGCACGTCGGTCTGCTTGCTCAGGCTCGGCAGGGCGTTGAGCTTGAACGCCCCGTCGCGGCGCGCGAAAGCCGGGATCATCACGTTGTCGACCAGCGTCAGGTCCTCGAAGATTTCCGGCGTCTGGAAGACCCGCGCCACGCCGGCCTGGTTGATCCGGTGCGGCGGCAGGCCGAGCAGCGGCTGGTCGCCGAACATGACGGTGCCCGTGTCCGGCTTCAGCCGGCCGACGAAGCAGTTGAGCAGCGTCGACTTGCCCGCCCCGTTGGGGCCGATGATCGCGTGGACGGCGCCGGCGGTAACCTCGAGATTGACCTGATCGAGCGCCATCAGGCCGCCGAAGCTCTTGCTGACATCCTTGACGCTCAGGTTCGCCATCGCGTCCACCTTATTCCGCCGCTTGCGGCTGGGCGGCCGGCGACGCCGCCTTCCGCCGGTCCGGCCCGTTGCCGCCGGAGGTGAACAGCCGGCCGAGGCGCCGGAAGCCTTCCATCAGGCCGCCGGGCAGGAAGATCACGATCAGCATGAACACGACGCCCAGGGTCAGGTGCCAGCCCTCGCCGACGAACGGGCTGATCACGCCGACGACGATGTCCTGGAGCCATTCCGGCAGGAACGAGAAGGCCTGGTTGAGGGCCTGCTGGTTGAAGGCCGAGAATATGTTCTCAAAATACTTGATGATGCCCGCGCCCAGAAACGGTCCGACCAGCGTGCCGGCGCCGCCCAGGATGGTCATGAGCACGACCTCGCCCGACGCCGTCCATTGCATCCGCTCGGCGCCGGCGAGGGGGTCGGTCGCCGCCAGCAGCGCCCCCGCCAGACCGGCATACATGCCCGAGATGACGAAGGCGGCGAGCGCGTAGGGCCGGGTGTTGAAGCCGGTGTAGGACATGCGGTTCTGGTTCGACTTGATTGCCTTGAGCATCATGCCGAAGGGCGACCGCATGATCCGCATGGCAAAGAAGAAGCCGATGATCAGCATCGCCGCGCAGAAATAGAAGCCGGAATAGCCGCTCATGCTGATGCCGAAGAGGTCGGTCACCAGGACGCCTTTCGCATCGACCCCCAGCATGCCGTCGATGACCCGCGGATCGGCGCGCAGCACGCGCAGGCCGGTCTCGCCGTTGGTGATCGGGGTGAGCACCGAATAGGCGAGGTTATAGGACATCTGGGCGAAGGCCAGGGTCAGGATCGAGAAGTAGATGCCCGACCGGCGCAGGCAGATGAAGCCGATGACCGCGGCGAACAGGCCCGCGACGACGATGCTGAGCATCACCGCCGGAATGACGTTCAGCGACAGAAGCTTGAACGACCAGACCGCCGCGTAGGACCCAACCCCCAGGAAGGCGGCATGGCCGAACGAGAGATATCCGGTCAGCCCGAACAGGATGTTGAAGCCGATCGCGAAGATGCCGTAGATCGCGAACCGCTGGAGCAGATCCGGGTAGCCCGCTCCCAGCGGCTGGAGCCAGATCGGCATGGCCAGGACGACCACCGCGAAGATGGCGAGCACGACCAGGTCGTTGCGGAGGAATTTCGCCATGATCAGGTCTCCATCACGCCCTTGCGGCCGAGCAGGCCACGCGGGCGAACCAGCAGGATGATCACGGCGACCAGATAGATGATGATCTGGTCGATCCCCGGGAAGATCGATTTAACCTCGTTCATCGAGGCGAAGGACTGGAGGATGCCCAGCAGGAAGCCGGCCGCGACCGCGCCGGGCAGCGATCCCATGCCGCCGACGACGACCACCACGAAGGACAGAACCAGGAATTCCATGCCCATGTGATAGTCCGGCGGCAGGATCGGCGTGTACATCACGCCGGCAAGCCCGGCCACGACGGCGGCGAGGGCGAAGACGATGGTGAACCGCTTCTGGATGTTGATGCCGAGCAGGCCCACCGTCTCGCGATCCTGCATGCCGGCGCGCACGACCATCCCCCAGGTGGTGAACCGCAGAAAGGAAAACACCGCGGCGAGGACGCTGAGCGAGAAGAGCAGATAGATCAGGCGCCACCAGGGATAGACGACGAACTGGCCGAGCCCCAGCCACTCGCCGATATTGGCGCTGCCGGAGACGAACTGCGGCGCGGGCGTCGGGATCGGGTTGGCGCCGAAGATCGCCTTGATGATTTCCTGCAGCACGATGGCGAGACCGAAGGTGACCAGGATCTGCTCCGCGTGCGGCCGCTTGTAGAAATGGCGGACCAGCCCCCGCTCCATCGCAAGCCCGATGAGGATCATCACCGGGATCGAGATCAGGATCGCCAGCGGCACGGCGAAGTCGATGATCGTCAGGCCGGTCTGGCCGAACCATTTTTCGAGATAGAAGACTTCCTTGGTGACCGGGAAGCCCAGGTCGCTCGGAACCTTGGTGACCTCCGCCAGGGTCAGCAGCTTCTTGAAGCTGACCGCGCAGAAGGCGCCCAGCATGAACAGCGCGCCATGCGCGAAATTCACGACGCCGAGCGTTCCGAAGATGAGCGTCAGCCCCAGGGCGATCAGCGCATAGGCGCCGCCCTTGTCGAGCCCGTTCAGAATCTGAAGGACGATGGCGTCCACGGGTCTTGTGTCCTCCCCCCATCCGCTCCCCCTCCCCAGGAAGAGCAGAAAAGCGGGAGCCGACCGTCAGTCCGGCCGGCTCCCGTCACCCAGTGTGACTAGACCTTATACGGGCCGAGCTCGCCGCCAAAGATCTTCGGGTCGTACTCGACCTCGGACCGCGGCACTTCCTTGACGACCTCGAGAAGGTCGAACTTGCTGGTCGGCTTCTCGTTGCCTTTCACGACCAGGACGCTCTTGAAGCACTGGTGATCGGCGGCGCGATACTCGGTCGGGCCATTGCCCATGCCGTCGAACTTGAAGCCTTCGAGCGCCTTGATGACTTCCGGAGGGTAGAAGGTGCCGGCCATCTCGCAGGCGTTGGCGTAAAGCAGCGTCTGCACGTAACAGGTATGAGCGGCCTGCGACGGCGGGAAGCCGTACTCCTGGCCGAAGGACTTCACGAAAGCCTTGGAGCCTTCGTCCTTGAGCGACCAGTTCCAGTTGGTCGTGCCAAGGATGCCCTTGATGTTCTTGCCCGCGCCCTGAGCCATCAGACGCGAATAGAGCGGCACGACGATCTCGAAGCTCTTGCCGTTGACCTGCTTGTCGCGCAGGCCGAACTGAACCGCCTGGGTCAAGGAATTGACCATGTCCTTGCCGTAGTGGTTCAGGATCAGCACGTCGGCGCCGGAATTGAGAACCGGCGTGATGTACTGCGAGAAGTCGCCGGCGCCCAGCGGCGTGCGCACCGCCTTGACCGTCTTCCAGCCGAGCGCCTCGGTCGAGTTCTTGATCGACTCCTCCTGGGTCCAGCCCCAGGTGTAGTCGGCCGTGAGGTGATAGGCCTTGCGCTCGCCGCCCATGGTTTCCTTCAACACCGGCGCGAGCGCCTTGCCCGACATGTAGGCGTTGAAGAAGTGGCGGAAACCGTACCGGCGCTTGTCCTTGCCGGTGGTGTCGTTCGAATGGGTCAGGCCGCACATGAAGATGACGCCCATCTCCTGGGCCAGCGACTGGACCGCGATGGCGACGCCCGACGACGAGCCGCCGGAGAACATGATGACGCCGTCCTTCTCGATCATCCGCTTGGCCGAGGCCCGCGCGGCGTCCGATTTGGTCTGCGTATCGCCCGTCACATACTCGACCTTCTTGCCGAGCACGCCGTTGCCCTTGAGCGACTTCGGCTTCATCGTCGTCAGCAGGCCGCCGTCACCCTCGCCGTTGAGGTGCTTGACCGCCAGCTTGTAGGCGCGCAGCTCGTCGGCGCCCTCGTCTGCATACGCACCGGTCTGCGGCACGTTGAAGCCCAGCTTGATCGATTTCGCATTGCCGGGATCGTTCCGGAACTTCTCCGCCCAGGCCCGCCGGGAGAACACCAGAGGCGCCGTGCCGATCGCCGCGGCGGCAGCGCCGCCCTTCATCAGACCCCGACGGCTGACGCCGTCTTTGATACCGCTCATGATCTTTTTCCTCCCTCGTCGGAATTTTCATGTCGCATGCACCCCCGCGGCACTGACCGCCTGACGCACTGCGCTTCGAGCTCGACAACCGTAAATGAATTTTGAGAATGAGCGCAATAAGTACTTGTATAAAAAGCATTTATTTGTAAATTTATAAGTCGATATTTTTTCGGCGAGTAAATTTCTCACGGCGCGGCGCATTGTCGCCGACCGACAAGCGGGGTTTTGATGGTACACGCACCGATCGGCTTCAAGATCCGAACGCGCCGCAAGGAACTCGGCTTTACGCAGGCCGCGCTGGCCAAGCAGGCCGGCATCTCGGCGTCGTATCTGAACCTGATCGAGGCGGACAAGCGGTCGGTCGGCGGGGGCCTGCTCCAAACCATCGCCGGGCTCCTCGACGTCGAGTCGGACACGCTCACCGGACGGGCCGAGCGGCGCCTCATCGACAGCCTGCGCGAGGTCGCCGCGGAACCGATACTTCAACACTTGCGGCTGGATCCCGACGCGGCGATCGATCTGGTCGGCCGCCATCCCGAATGGGCCCGCGCGCTGCTCGCCCTTCATCGCGCCTTCCGCGACAGTGTCCACACCACGGCGGCCCTGTCCGACCGGCTCAACCGCGATCCCTTCCTCGGCGAGACGGTCCACAAGATCCTGACCCACATCACGGCGATCCGCTCGGCCTCCGAAATCCTGGACGAAGGCGACACCCTCGCGCCGGAACAGCAACAGCGCTTCCACGGGATCATCTCGGGCGAGAGCGGCAAGCTCTCCGAGACCGCCCAGGCGCTCGCCGCCTATTTCGACAGGGCCAATACGGAGACCCGGGCCCTGACGCCGACCGACGAGGTCGACGACTTCCTGATCGAGAGCGGCAATCACTTTCCCCGGCTCGAGGACGCCGCCGACCGGTTGCGGCGGCAGCTCGACAAATACGGCGGCCTGAACCCGCAATCCTGCGCGGACTATCTGAAGGCGGAGCACGGGGTCACGACCCGCAGCGTTCTCCCCGCGCAAGCCGAGCTCGCACGATACCGCAACCAGAGCTGGTTCGACGCGGAGTCCCGGACGCTGTCCTTCCTCGAAAACATCAGCATGTCGACCCGGCGTTTCCAGATCGTCCGGCTCGCCGCCAGCTTCGCGCTGGAAGAGGCGATCGGCGCCGAGACCGAGACCGCGCAGCTGGTGTCCTCCGAGGCGCAGCTGCTCGCCAGGCGGGCGCTGAGCTCCTATTGCGCCAGCGCCGTCATTTTTCCCTATGACACCTTCCTCGAGACCGCCGTCGCCCTGCGCTACGATACCGACATCCTGCGCCAGCGGTTCGACGCCAGCTTCGAACAGGTCTGTCACCGCCTCGCGACACTGCGCCGGCCGGGCGGCGAGGGCCTGCCCTTCGCCTTCATGCGGGCCGATCCGGCCGGATACATCACCAAGCGCTACCCCCTGCCCCAGCTCGCCCTGCCGGCGCACGGCCACGGCTGCCCGCTATGGGCGATCTACCAGTCCTTCCAGACGCCGAACCGGATCATCCGGCAGCTCGCCGAGTTTCCCGACGGCAGCCGCTATATCCTGATCGCCCGGGCGGAAACCAAGCGGCCGGGCGCCTTTCACGAGCCGCCGGTCCAGCGGTCGGTGATGCTCGCCTTCGACGCGCTGCACGCCGACAGCACTGTCTACGGCGACGGCCTCGACGTCCGTGCGGCCACGCTCGCGACCCCGGTCGGCCCCGCCTGCCGGCTGTGCGTACGCACCCGTTGTCAGCACCGCAGTGACGAGCCGATCGTCGAAAGTCTTGGCAAAAGATAAAAAATAGACGTTATCGTGGCGCTGCCACCGATGATTGCCGTGGCGCGCGGCCCTGCCTGGGAGAAGGGGGGCGAAAGGGGAGTAGCGGACGTGTCTGCGCGCATCTTGATCGCCGAGGACGAACCGCACATCGTCGAGTCGCTGAGCTTCATCCTGACGCAGGCGGGCTGCACGGTGTCGGTCGTGTATGACGGCGCCGCCGCCATCGAGGCGATGCAGGCGCGGCCCCTGCCCGACGTGCTCATCCTCGACGTGATGCTGCCGAAGCGGAACGGCTTCGAGGTGCTCAAGTGGGTCAAGTCCGAACCCGGCCTGAAGGATGTCCCCGTCATGGTGCTCACCGCCAAGGGACAGCAACAGGACCGAGAGACGGCCGAAGGCTTGGGCGTGGACGCCTTCATCACCAAGCCGTTCGCCAACCGCGACATCGTCGCCTGCGTCAAACGCCTGGCCGACGCGTGAATGGGGGGCGCGGCTCATGCCCAACCGACAACGCACCCGCGACGCCGCCCTTGTCCTGCCGATCCTCGGCGCCTTTCTGCTGATCTCGCCCGCGGCGTCGGTGTTCAATTCGACATCGACCGTGTTGGGCCTGCCGGTCGTCGTGCTCTACGTCTTCGGCGTCTGGCTCGGACTGATCCTGGCGGCGCTCGGCCTGGCGCGGCGGCTGGCGGCGGACGACGACCGCCCCCTGGTGGCCGAACCGCTTGACGAGACCGACGACTGATGTTGTCGACCAACGTCGTCCTGGTCACCTCGCTGGTCTATGTCGCGCTGCTGTTCCTGATCGCCTTCGTGAGCGATGCCCGCGCCCGGCGCGGCAGGGCCGGCTTCACCGCCTCGCCCATCGTCTACACGCTCTCGATCTCCGTCTACTGCACGTCGTGGACCTTCTACGGTGCGGTCGGCTCGGCGGCGCGCAACGGCCTCGAGTTCGCCACCATCTACCTCGGGCCGACATTGGTCTTTGTCGGCTGGTGGTTCCTGCTGCGCAAGCTGGTGCGCATCGGCCGGGTCCACCGGATCACGTCGATCGCCGACCTGATTTCGTCCCGCTACGGCAAGAGCACCACGCTCGGCGTGCTGGTCACGATCATCGCGCTGGTCAGCACCACGCCCTACTTCGCCCTCCAGTTGAAGGCGGTAACCACCAGCTTCGAGGTGGTAAGCCGGGCGGCGGGCGTGACGTCGTCGGTCGACTTCGACACCGACACCGCATTTTGGGTCGCGGCGGCGATGGCCCTTTTCACGATCCTGTTCGGCACCCGCAACATCGACGCCAACGAACGCAACCACGGTGTCGTCGCCGCCATCGCCTTCGAGGCGCTGGTCAAGCTGATCGCCCTGATCGCGGTCGGCCTGTTCGTCGTCTTTGGCGTCGGTGACGGGCTGCCCGACCTCTTCTCCCGGGCGACGACCCAGGAGGTCCTGAAGGTCGAGGACACGTTCGGGCCGCGCTGGATCGCGCTCACCGTCCTGTCGGCCTGCGCCATCTTCTGCCTGCCCCGCCAGTTCCAGATCACGGTCGTGGAAAATTCCGACGAACGGCACCTGCGGACCGCATCCTGGATGTTCCCGCTCTACCTTTTCCTGATCAGCCTGTTCATCCTCCCGATCGCGATCGGTGGGCTGGCCGCACTGCCGGCGGGGTCGAACCCCGACATGTTCGTGCTAACCCTCCCGATGGCGCACGGACAGGACGGGCTGGCGCTGTTCGCCTTCATCGGCGGCTTTTCGTCGGCCACGTCGATGGTGATCGTCGCGACCATCGCCCTGTCGATCATGGTCTCCAACCATATCGTGATGCCGATCTCGCTCCGCCTGCCCCGGGCCCGGCGCAGCGAAGGGGGCGACGTCAAGAAGCTGCTGCTCGTCAGCCGGCGCATCAGCATCGCCGTGACGCTGCTTCTCGGTTACCTCTATTTCCGTCTCAGCTCGAAGTCGGAAGCGCTCGCGTCTATCGGGCTGATCGCCTTTTCCGGCGTCGCCCAGTTCGTGCCCTCGATCCTGGGCGGCCTCTATTGGCGGCAGGCAACCGCCCGCGGGGCGATCGTCGGCATGACGGCGGGCTCGGCGGTGTGGGCCTATACCCTGGTCGTGCCGAGCTTCGCCGGGAGTACCGGCGCGCTGGCCGATTTCGTCGCCAACGGCCCCTGGGGCATCGTGCTGTTGCGGCCCCAGGCCTTGTTTGGTCTCGATGGATACGATCCGCTCGTCCATTCGCTCTTCTGGAGCCTCACCGTCAACACGGCGCTCTTCATTCTCGTGTCGCTGAGCCGGGATGCGCGGCCGCTCGAAAGGTTGCAGGGGGCCCTGTTCGTCGATGTCTTCCGCTACCCGGTCGGCAACGAATCCCGGGCCCTGCCCCGCTCGGCCCGGATCGATGACCTCTATGTCCTCGCCCGGCGGATCATGGGCGAGGCCGAAGCCCGACGCCTGTTCGACGATTTCGCCCGCCAGCAGGGCATGAGCGCCGGACCACCCCGCCCGGACGCGGACTTCATCGTGCGGCTGGAGCGCGAACTGGCAGGAAGCATCGGCGCGGCGACCGCGCACGCCATGGTCTCCCAGGTCGCGACCGGCGAGACCATCAGTCTCGACGAGGTCATCAAGATCGTCGACGAAACCCAGCAGGTGATCGAACACAGCCACCAGCTCGAGCAAAAATCCAAGGAATTGCAGATCACCGCCGCGCAACTGCGCGAAGCGAACGAACGGCTCAAGCAGCTTGATGCGCAGAAGAACGACTTCCTGAGCCAGGTCAGCCACGAAGTACGCACACCGATGACCTCGATCCGGTCCTTCGCGGAGATCCTTCTGGAGACGCCGGACCTGAAGAGCGAACAGGCGCGCCGGTTCCTGACCATTGTCCAGGAAGAGAGCCTGCGCCTGACCCGCCTGCTCGACGAGATCCTGGACCTCAGCCACCTCGAAAGCGGCCAGTTGAAGATCGAGATGGTGCCGATCGACGCCGAAACGGCCCTGGACCGCGCCCTGGAAACCTGCAGGGGCATGGCCAACCGGGTCAAGGTCGACCTGCTCGACGGGAAACGCGAGTCCACCGCGATCGTCAACGCCGATTCCGACCGGCTGCGTCAGGTCTTCATCAACCTGCTGACCAACGCGATCAAGTACAACACCAACGACCGGCCGACGGTCTCCGTCCGCACCAGGATCGAGAACGGCCGCTACAACGCCTTCATCGAGGACAATGGCCCGGGCATCGACGCACAGGATACCGAAACGATCTTCTCCAAATTCTCCCGCGGATGGGAGCGAACCGCGCGCCGGGCCGGCGGCGCGGGCCTCGGCCTCGCCATCAGTCGCCAGATCATCCGCAACCTCAACGGCGAGCTCGAACTCGTCCAGACAGGGGATGGCGGAGCCTGTTTCCGGGTCTCCCTGCCGCTGGCCTCGCCAGCCGCCCGCGTCGGACCCGGCACCTAGGCCGATCCGGCCTGACGTGTCACCGCCGCGAGTCGAAGGCCCTTGCGGTAAGTCAGACGAACCACCACATCGATGTTATGTGAATAAATGCCTGATCGAGCCCGCAAAGTCGCTGCACCCGGGAGGAACAGCGCCGCACTGGAAGATAACCGATGATAACCGATGATAACCTTTTTTCACCGGCCTGCGGTCCGGGACAAAGCGTCTTTCCCGGTCGACACGAAGCGAGCCGATCCTGGACGTCTTTGACCTTGAGGGGGCGCGGTGCGACGGTGGACCTCCGTGTCTCCGGATCGAACACCCCAGGCGAACCGGCCGCGCGGATTTGAACTGAGAGGAATGGTCATGGACCTGGAGACAGTCTCCCCGAAAGCCGAGGCGAACAAACGCGGCCGGTCGAGGACAAAACGACGGCTGATCGTCTCCGGCGCGGCGAAGGTTTTTCTGGCCGACGGATTCGGCGGCGCGACCATGGACGCGGTCGCCCTCGCCGCCGGCGTTTCGAAAATGACCGTCTATCGCTATTTCAGGAGCAAGGAGGAACTCTTTGCCGGTGTCATCGGCGACCAATGCGACCGGATCGTCGACGACGAAGTCTCGGCAAGCATGGCCGAACTTCCCCCCAAGGCCGCCCTCGAGCTGTTCGGGCGCCGGATGATCGAGATCGTGTTCGCTCCCGAGACGCTCAAGCTCCATCGGATCGTCATCGCCGAGGCACACCGGTTCCCCGATCTTGGCAAACTGTTCTACGAGAGCGGTCCGCAGGCCAACGTCGAGCTCCTCGCCCGCTACTTTCGCGCCCATCGGCGCGCTCCCGGCCTGCGGGTCGGGGACCCCCGCAGGTCCGCCGAAGAGTTCATGAGCATCCTTCGGGGCTACGAGCACATGCGCGCCCTGCTGGGGTACGAAGAGGGTTTGACGCCGGAGATGATAACGGCGTGCGTCGACCGGGCGATGAAACACGTCCTGGCCTGACCCGCCGCGCGGCCGGCCCCGGTGGAGCCTTGCGCCGAACCGTCCGCACCGCCGTTAACCTAGGTTCGTGAAGACAAGGTCCGGACTTGGTACCCATGGGTATCGTCGCCGACGAAAGGCGGGCGAGAGATTCATACCATCGTGGGAAACATGACCGATGAGATCAGTGATCGAACTCTTCAGTCATACATCAGTGGCCGACTGCCAAAGGAAGCGGTGAAGGAAATCGAACACAAGCTGGAAACTGATGCCGATTTGAGAGCTCGACTCCACAATTTGTACCTGCAGCAGCGCTTGCTGAAAAAGGTGTTCGGAAACCGCGGCGGGTTCGACCGCTAGCCGGCGTTCGAGAATTCCGCCGTCCGGCACGGCCGATCGATGTCAGGCAGCCTCGTCGCCGAGGCCGGCGCCAACGGTCCGGATGCTGGATTCGAGGGTCAGCAGGCTCTGAAAACACTCGTAGACGGCGTCGCGCAGGCTCGCCACTTCCTTCGCGGTGAGGTCGCTTTCCTTGGCGAGCGCGATACTGCTCTCCCGGAAGACGGTCCCGACCCGATCCGCGACGTCGGCGAGAAACTCGATCATGTCGTCGCGGGATGCGTCGGGAACTTCGCAGATGAAGACCTTCTTCAGCCGGGCCAGTTCCCGGGAAACAGGCATGTCGTTCAGGGTCGCTTCCAGATCGGCGACGACATCGATCGGCATGAAGACGCTCGCCTGCGGATCGTAATAGGACGCCAGCGTAGACTTCGACACCCGCGTCTTCTGCGCCGCACGCTCGAGGCCGCCGGCGCTCAGGATCAACTCACGCGTCGCCCGGCACAGCGCGTCGTAGACACGATCGTCTTGCGGTCGCTTGCCCATAGTTCACCATGCCCTGGAAGTTGATGACAGAAGCGGTACCCGTGCGGCGTCGGGTCGGGACAGCGCCCGCGCGATTCGCCGCCCTTGGCGAAAGGTCATGCAGCCGGTCCGGGCCGCATCGATCCTGCGGGAGTCACGCCGCGGCCTTGGCCTGGCGCGTCAGCGCGTAGACGACATCGTGGCACCGCAGCACCTGGCGGAAGGCGGAACGGATCGCCTCTTCGGCATCCAGCGGCATCTTCGTGCGGAGCGCGCCCAGGAAATTTCGACGCACGCGGTCTTCGGCGCTTTCGAGGGCGATGAGCGCGACGACGGGATCCTTGCCGCTGGTCGCGATCCGCACGCGATTGAACCAGTGATGAACCGCGCCCGCCAGTGTGCCCCGGCCATCGGCCGCGGCTTCCTGCCGTCGCAGGAACCGCGCCAACGTGTCCCGGGTGCGGGCGCGCAGGGCCGATACCTGGACGAGTTGCTGACGCACCGCAGAATCGTCGACGAGATCTATCGCATCATCCAGCGCATCGAGACTGTCGACGCAGACGGAGACAAGCAGCCGCACATTGTCCCGAGCGGACTGTGCCAGTCCTTCGTCGGCCGGAGACGTGAGTGGCACGAGGGCGCCCGAGTTCCCGCCGTCCGGCGGGGCCACTGTCGGTGAATCGAGGGTCTGATGGAGCATCGGAATTCTCGCTCGTCCTGGAGGGGCGCGGCGCGCGGAAACACCCGCGCGCCGCAGACGAAGTCAGTGGACCATGCTTCCGGAAGGACCTTCCGGCAGCAAGTAGCACGCATCGAACTCGGCCAGCTCGCACAGGCCGTCCTCGTCGAGCACCCGGATCTCGCGCACCGTCGGGAAGTCGATCAGATTGCGCTCGCGCAGCTTGCGAAGGGTCCGGTTCACATGGACGATCGACAGGCCCAGCGCGTCGGCGATGATCTCCTGCGTCACCATCCACGGCATGCGGAGCTCCTTGGTGAGGCCGCGTTCGCGCAGACGAATGCGAAGTTCGAGAATGAAATGAGCCATGCGTTCGACCGCGCTGCGGCGTCCCACGCTGACGAGCCGCGCCCGCAAGAGGGCATGCTCCTGGGCAGACCGCCGGGTCAGGAGGGTCTGGAATTCGGGGCTCGTCGCCCGCATCCGGTCGATCCGGTTGACGGGGATCTTCACGACGCTCAGGTCGGTGATCGCGACGACCGAATGGCTGGCCAGTCCGGAGACCAGGTTGCCCAGGCCGACGACGTCGCCGGGAAGCAGGATGTTCTGAACCTGGCACCGGCCATCGGGAAGGAGCGTCGATTCCATCGCCCAGCCGGAGCGCAGGACGTAGATCGCGTCGATCTCGTCATATTCCTCGACGAGACTGGCGCCGGCGGCGCAGGAAATCGAAACCACACCCGGCTCGGTCGCGGAGATCGAATCGACCAACGCACAGGTCTGTTCCGCCTGGCTCGACGCCGCAGTCGTGGCAATCTTGAGATTGTCGTTGTGGATCTGCATGTGTCGGTTCCTTTGTGTATGGGTCTCGCTCGGCCGTCCCTATTGGTAGGTCGGCTCGTGGTCAGCGAAGGGGCCCGCCGCCCGGAAAAGGGAGGAAGGCTCGAGTTCAGGGCGCGGGCTGATCTCCGATTCGACGAGTTCGAGACGCCGTTTCACGAGCGCGCCCACCTGCTGCGCCATCAAAGGATGGTCTTTCAGGTAGTCGAAGACTGCCGAAGCGGTCTCGACGCTGGCCTTGCCGTTTACGAAGTCCCAAACGTCGCTTTCGGTGATGAAGGTTACGATCATGGCTTGCTCGCGCTTTGTGTTTGTGTGGTCGCGATCCTGCCAGCCCAGAAAAAGTATTCAAGAAATATCGTCCAATATAAACACACCATTATCTAACCAGCGGCAGGTGTGATCTGTGACAATGCGGTTCATGTTTTGACAATAGGGATGTTTGATTTGATGTTTCAAATTGAATGGATAGCTTTATTTGAGGAATGACATGCAAGTGATGGATTGAACCTATCTGCGGCAACCGCGTGAAATGAGTAAGTTACTCATCGGCGTCCCGCCGCGGTCGTCGCGGCGAGCCTCGGCATCTGGCCGTTCGCTGCGCGCCGCACCGACCGCGATGCGCAGGCGTTGGGCAGCCCGGTCCGGAAGGTGCAGTGAAATTTCCGGATGAAACGCGCGTGCCATCGGGCTATGGGTAACCAGGCCAATGGCGTGTGCAAGTGGATCTGGCAGACGCGGAATGCGTGCCGCGAGTCGGCGGTGAGGTTGGGAAAAGGAGCGACGTCTTGGCAGGTCCACAATCTTCAAAGCGCCCGCCCAAACGCAACGAGCGCCTTCAGGTCATGCTCAGCGACGTGGAGCTGAAGATCATCGACGCCTGGCGGTTCGAGAATATGATGCCCAGCCGGGCGGCCACGATCCGCGCCCTCATTCGGCTGGGCCTTGAAGCCAACGGCGTCGACGTGACCGACATTCTCAAGGATGCCGAGAAGCTCTCCGACATCCCCAAATCCGACGATGTCGGCATCGTCTGAGGCCGAAAGCCCCCCGCTCAGCACCAGGGCAAAGCCGTCGCATTTGGTCAGTCGGCCTTGATCAGCCACCGATAGACTCCCACGAGATTGATCAGGGTCAGAACCATGTTCTGAACGGCGAGCTTCCACTCGCCGTCAAACGCCCCGACGGTTACCCAAGAAACGCTGCAGACGGTGAAGATCACGAAGCCGAGTCCGGTCGCGCGATTCGTCAGCCGCATCGCGACCAGAATCGCGGCCACGATGCCGGTAACACTGGCAACCCAGCGCAATAGTTCCACAACGTCCATCGGAGTCCTCGCGGTGCTTGTGCCAGGCACCGCCCGTGCCGGCGGGCTGCGTTCCTAAGACCTTCGATCGGGAGGCTAGTCGATGCTCCCAGGCCAGCTACAGCCTATGTGAACCGGTTCCCCACGGCCCTTTCGAACCGGTGCAACGCAGGATAAGGCGGCGCCGGCATTCGGCCCCTAGCGTCGCGGTCGAGTTGAACAACTGAGGGACTTCGACATGGATATCTTCGACAAGATTCTGGCGGATCACGGAAAGATCCGCGGCCTTATCGATGGCCTTGAAGCCGCCGGCGACGACGAACGTTGCGAGGCCTACACCGCGCTCAAGGATTTCCTGCTTTGCCATCACGACGCCGAGCAGGAGACGTTCTTTGCTGAACTCGTTCAGCATGCGGCGGCCCGCGACGACGCGATGCACATGATCGAGGAACACGGCGAGCACAAGAAGATCATCGAACAGATGGACGCCATCGATCCGCGGGCCGACCGCTGGGAAGACAAGTTCGCCGAGCTCAAGGACGACGTGCTCCATCATATCGACGAGGAGGAAGAAGACGTCTTCGCGGTAGCGCGGCAGGTTCTTCCGAAGAGCGTCGCCGAAGATCTCGGCGTGCGCATGGGCCGGATCGAAGGCGGCCCCGGCTGAGCGTCGCATCGGCGGACCCGTGCCGGGCGGATGCGAGGTCCCCCGGGGCTCATGCCCGGTGCCTTTAACCCACGATGTGGCCGAGGCCCCGCCACCGGGTTGAGATGGCCCGGCCTACAAGGCGCCACACCGTAGCAGCCGCAAACTGTCGGCTACCACGAAGGAGGAATGATCATGTTGGGTTGGATACTTGTCATCGTCCTGATCGTGATCCTGATCGGAGCCGTCCCTGCGTGGCCGCACAGCCGGAGCTGGGGCTATGCCCCGAGCGGCCTGCTCGGCACGGTACTGATCGTCGTCCTGATCCTCCTCCTTCTGGGCGCAGTGTAGCGACGCCTGCGGAAGGGCGGCCCGAAAGCGGATCTCAACATCTGAAAGGAATTCACAATGGCCAACTGGGAACAGATATCCGGCTCCTGGAAGGAGTTCAAAGGATCGGTACAGCAGCGCTGGGGTGAGCTGACCGGCGACGAGGTCGACGAGATCAACGGCGATCGCGAACGCCTGGAAGGCAAGCTTGAGCAGAAGTATGGCAAGGCGAAAGAGGACATCCGCCGCGACATCGACGACTGGCTCAATCGCCTCTGATCCAGCCTCGCCGTCCTGCGTCGCACGACCCGGCCCAACCGCGGCCGGGTCGTTGCATTGAGGGGTGCCCAGCCGGCCATCCCTCGGTTCGGCGAGCAATGGCCAAGTCTGTCGGGAGGGTCCGCAGGGCCGCGCGGCGGCCTGCAAGTTGGACTCGAAGGCTTTTCCGTATATATAAAAGGTTGGGCATGCCAACCTCCCGGCAACCTGATGGGGCTCTCATCGATTGAACCTGCAGTGCATCGGCGGCAGTGGAATTCCGGCAAATCTTTCCGAGTGCATCTTGGCCGCCAGCCGCCCATCATCTGCAGGTACCAATGGCCCCTCGTGCCCACGCTCCGCTTGCCGGGGCGCTCTTGCACCGGGAAATCGAAAGAAAAACGTTTATGCCCAATAGTGGCTCGAAAAATAGCCCGAAACGCAACGAGCGCCTTCAGGTAATGCTGAGTGACATCGAACTGAAAATTATCGACGCCTGGCGGTTCGACGCGATGATGCCATCGCGTGCGGCGGCCATCCGTGCCCTTATCCGAAAGGGACTGGAAACCAGCGGCATGGACATGTCCGCCATCATCAATGCGGCGGACGAAATCGGCGAGATTCCACGGTCCGATCATATCGGCATCGTCGACATGAACAAGGCCTGACACCCGGCGAACCGCGGCATTCATCTCCTGGACCGAACATATCGTTTTGGCCGCCGATAACCCGGCACCATTCCACCTGCGCCGTCCCTGAAGGGAAAACGCCGTCCTCCCGGCGACGGGAGGACGGCGCTATCGCTTTCGGAGAGGGAGGGCCGACAATCGGCGCCAGCCCCCTTGCAGCGTCAAGCCTTCTTGGGATCGCCGGCTCGGCCGATCTTTTCGGCCTTCTTGAGGCTATCGGCCTCCTCGCCCTCGACCGCGGCCTTTGCCTTCTCCGCAGCCTTGTCGACCTTTCCGCTCTCGATGAAGTCGCGCGTATCCTTGCGATAGTCGCGATCGGCGCTCCTGTTGCCTTCGCCTTCGTTCCTTGACGTCATTTCCGGTCTCCTTCTGGCTAGCTTTCTTCTACGGCGGCTCCCCGCCCGGCAAGCCGGGTGGATGAAGAGGCCGTATGTCGGGACTTCGCGCTCCGAGGGTCCGCGCCTAGACGGGACGCCGTCCGCGGACGAGGTAGAACACCAACGAAATCACGAACAGAACCAGGAAGATGAAGAACAGAATCTTGGCGACTCCCGCGGCCGCTGCCGCGACGCCGGTGAACCCAAAGACCGCCGCCACAACGGCGACCAGCAGGAAAATCAGAACCCAGCCGAGCATGGTTCGCTCCTCAGTGCATTTCGGTTGAGGGCACGATTGGCCCCTGTCGATGGAGGCATTGTGGGGCGATCCCGGACGGGTCGACATATCCGAGGTTAATCGCGCCCGTTTCGGCCCCGAGCGCGGCGTTGCGGCAGGCGGCAGCAGGCGGCGCCTTGGCCAGGAACTATCTGGCGTCGGCCATCAGCGTGCGCGGGCCGGACGTCCGGGTTGTGGCAAAGGCCGGCCTCACCTCTTCGGCGAAACGGGTCAACCAGCGATGCCGGGTCTGTTTCGGAATGCCGGGCGTGTTGGTCGTGACGACGAACTTGTTAAACCCGACGTCGATATAGCCCTGGAGCTTCTTGGCCACCGTTTCCGGCGAGCCGAACAGCTGCATCCGGATGAAATCGTCGAGATTCTCGGGCTTGGAGAGACGCTCCCGATCCGCGTGCATCCGGTGAAGATCGAAACTCTCGACATGCTCGTACCGGGCGAGATCGGCCGCATAGTGTTCGACCTGGGCCTGGAAGAATTGCGGCATGAGCTCGCGTGCCTGCCGGTCGGCCTCCTCGTCGGTATCCTCCACGATGATATGGGCCTGAAGCAGCTTCACGCCGCTGGACGGCCGGCCCATCGCCGAAGTCGTGCGCACCCACGCCTCCAGCACCTGCCGGTGCATGTCCATCGGCCGGATGGCGTTGCAGAACATCGGCAGGCCCAGCCGGGCCATGATCTCCGCCGTTCCGGGACTGCTGATCGCGCCGTAGAGGTTGATCTTTCCGCGATCCGGCTTGGGCCGCAGTTCGGTCGGATGCGGAACCTGATAGTAGTCGCCGCTATAACTGAACGGGCCGCCCGACAAGGCGCCCAGGACAATCTCCACCACTTCCTCGAACCGTCCGCGCGACTCGTCGAGATCCATTCCGAAGGCATCGTATTCCATCGGCGCCGAGCCGCGTCCCAGACCCAGATGGATCGAGCTCCGCGTCAGCAGGCTCAGCATCGATATCTCTTCGGCGAGGCGAAGCGGCTGATACCATGGCGCCACCAGGACCATCGAACCAAGTTCGAGATGGGGCCAAAGCGCCGCCACGTGCGACAGCAACATCAGGGGGCTGGGCGTGGGGTAATAGTTCGAAAAATGATGTTCCAGGGCCCACACGCCGTCGTAGCCGAGATCGGACGCGACGCCGGCATCCTCGATGCAGCACCGGTACAGTTCCGCGTCGCTCGTGCCCGGCGCGTCCACGGCGCCGATGCAAATTCCGAAGCTGAGGTCGCCTTGCACGCCGTGATCCCCGGCCGTGATCAAAAGAAGTACTTTGTTTCGCCCAAAGCTTGTGGAACAGTCGTTCCAGAGTCAAGCTGGTATCATCGGGTATGACCGCCACCGTCGAGAAAACGCTCGCTGAGAAGCCGGACAAGAGCCGGAGCGCCGAAACCACGGACCGCATCCTGGAAGCCGCCGCGAGGCTCTTTGCCGAGCACGGCTACAATGGCGTTTCCATTCGGATGATCGTTCGTGAGGCCGGGATTCACATATCCTCTCTCTATCATCGCTACACCTCCAAGGCTGATCTCCTGGAGGCGGTGTTTCGGTGGTATCTGGAACCGATGCGTCGCGAGCGAGAGGCCCTGTTCGCGGAGTATCTGGCCCGGACGGGCGACGGTGGCGCACATGATCCGAAGAAGCTCCTGGCAATCATGTTCGGGCCGGCGATGCGCCTTTCGCAGACGTCCGACACCGGCCCGCTCGTCTCACGCCTGGCGGGCTTCTTCGGAACCGACCCCTCCCCCGACGTGCAATCGGTGATCGCGCGAATCTACAACGAGGAAATGAAGTCCTTCATGGAGCTGCTCCGACGCTCGGCGCCGTCCCTGTCCGACGCCGCCTTCTTCTGGGCCGCCTGCGCCGTTTACGGGACACTGATCTATGTCCAGAGCGACCTTCATCGCGTGCGGGATGTCTTGCAGCCGCACTCCGCAGCCCCGGACGGCGATGCGCTGGGCCTGGTCGCCGACTTTCTGGCGGGCGGCATGAAGGCCCTCGATGGAAAGTAGCGGCGGTTCCGGGGTCCGGGCCATCGACACCCGCAGGGCGCGGGCCGTGCCGATGCGGACGGCGCTTCGACAACGCCCGTTGCCGGGGCCGCGTCCGGTTCACTAAAGTCCAACACCACTCCGACAAACGATCCGTGCGAGCGAATGGCCGACATCGACGCCTTTGAAGACCATTGCTGGAAAGACCTTATTCCGGCGGAGACTCTCGAAATCTACAAGCACTACCGGCGTGACACCCTCGTCGGCGACGCGCCCGCCGTCCTGGCAATCGATCTCTACGCGATGGCTTACGACGGCGGCCCCGGTCCGATCGAAGAGGTGACGCGCGACCATCCCAGCGCCTGCGGACAATACGCCTGGGACGCGATCGAGCCGACACAGCGGCTGCTGGCGGCCGCCCGCGCCGCCGGGCTACCCGTGATCTATACGACCAACGAAACCCGTGCCCATACGGTTCCCGAGAAGGCGCCCGCGACGCTGCGGCGCGACACGACGATCACGGAAGAAGCGTTCCGGATCTACCACGCGTTCGAGCCGGCGCCCGCGGACCTGATCGTCTACAAGCTGAGAGCCAGCGCCTTTTTCGGGACAGCGCTGACCACCCACCTCACGCAGCTCGGGGTGCGGTCGCTTATCGTCTGCGGCGAGAGCACGTCGGGTTGCGTGCGCGCATCGGTGGTCGATGCCTTCTCTCACGGCTTCCACGTTTCGCTGGCGGAAGAGGCCTGCTTCGACCGGAGCCTCGTCTCGCACAAGGTCAACCTGTTCGACATGCATCACAAATATGCGGACGTCATGAGCGTCGACACGATCGTCGCGAAACTCGGCGACCGGACCGGCTGAGGGTTCAGGCGGCCGCGCGGGCGGCGATCGGCCGCTCCCCCTTGACCGTCATCCGACGCAGGAAACGGCGCTCGGAGGGATCAAAATTGGTCCGGGCGTGCAAGGTGCAGCGGTTGTCCCACATGACGAGATCGCCGGGCCGCCAGACATGCTCGTAGACGAACTCGGGCCGTTCCTGGACGGCATAGAGTTCATCGAGGATCGCCTGGCTTTCCTCTGCGTCGATCCCAACAAGATGATCGCTCATCAGGCGGTTGACGAAGAGGGACGGCTTGCCGGTCTCGGGATGGCGCACGACCGCAGGGTGGGTGAATTGCGGCGCGTCAGGAGAGATCGGACCCGCCCGCTTGGCGGCGGCGTTGTTGTAGTCATAAAGGAAGAAGCAATCGAGGTTCTCCAGCCTGCGCTGCAGCGCCGGCGGCAAGGCCTCGAACGCCAGATAAGTATTTGAAAAGAGCGTGTTGCCCCCGCGCGACGGTACTTCGATGGCGTAAAGCAGCGTCGCCTTGGATGGCGCCTCGTAATAGCACTGGTCGGCGTGGAACTGGAGTTCCCCCTCGGGAAGCTCGCCCTTGCGGCCTTCCACCGTAACGTTGCCGATGATCATCACATGCTCGTTGGGCTTTCGCTCTCCGGGACGCGACCGGACCTCCTGAAGCTCGCCGAAAAAGGACGCGAACCGCTCCTGAGCGGCCTCGTCCAGTGTCTGGCCCCGGATCACGATGACGAGATGATCGAGCCACGCCCGGTGAATCTGTTCGAGCGTCCGCAAATCCGTCGGCTGGCTCAGATCCACGCCACCGATCTCTGCGCCGAGCGCCGGCGACAAGGGGGTTACGGTAATTGCCATATGTCCTCCTGAACGACTTTGGGGCGCAGGATCAGTCCTCGGCGCTGTTTCGGCTGTCGAGGTAGTCGACGAGGAAGTTCGCCGTGTACTCGCAATGGAGCCGGCTGACGGCGCCAGCCCGTTCGATGTCGCCGTCGTGGAATGCCCCGAAGATGTCGCGATGCTGCTTGCGCGCCTCCTCGACCTGCTCGGGGCTTGTAATCAGCATGCGGATATAGGGGGCGACCGCATCGCGAAGCTTCGAGACGACGCCGCAGACATGAGTGCGGCCGCTGGAGTCGAACAGCCGTGCATGGAACAGGCGGTTGCATTCGCTCCACCGCGTCAACTGCTCCTGATCGACGAGTTCGATGCCTTCCATCTCCACAAGATGGCGTTCAACCGCCTCGATATCCGCAGGGGTTCGCGATTGGGTCGCCAGGCGCGCGGCATACTCCTCGACATTCATCCGCAGCTCGAAAATCTCGCGGATCTCGTCGCGATTGAGCGACGTGACGATATAGCCGCGGCGGGGCCGGAGCGTCACCAGGCCCTCCGCCGTCAAGCGGTTGAGCGCCTCGCGGATCGGCAGCCGGCTCACGCCGACCGTGCGCGCCAGATCCTCCTGGCGCAGAGACTGGCCGGCGCGCAATTCACCCCGAATGAGCAATTGCCGGATCTGGTTGTAGGCGAATTCCTGGGCGCTGATCAGCTCCGTGACCGCGCCCTGTTTCGACACGGCGCGACTGCCGATTGCGGGCTCTTGCTTCATGCGAGCATCGTCTCTAGCATGGATATTGTATCCAATTTATCATCCAGGTGGTGAGTAGGCAAAGACTGCTGTTGGAAATTCGGCACGGGGTTCGCGTCGACGCCGAACGAGTACGACGCCCGACGGCAGCAACAAAGGAAAAGACGCGAATTGGGAGAATTCCCGAGCCTCGATGTGGACCTTGCGTTCGCGACCGGTCGCAGACGGGCGTTAACTCGGAGGAGGTAGAATGCGCAAATCCCATAAATATGCTCTTGCCGTCGTCGGCTGCCTGGCCTTCGCGCCCGGCGCCCAGGCCGATTTCAACGACAAGAAGCCGATCAGCATCACCGCGACCGGCATCTCCACCCGCAGCATCTTTAAGGCGATCATGGAGGTCATGCACGGCCTCTACCGTCAGGATTATCCGGGCACCGCGGCGACGCTCAAGCCGAGCACGGTCGCCGGCGGTCTGCTGGCGCTGGCCGACAAGAAGGCGGACATCGCCATGGCCGTGCCGCCGGTCGAGCTGCGCAACGGCATCAACGGCGACGCGCCGTTTCCGAAGTCGATCAAGGGCAAGGTTTTCCACGCCTTCACCATTATGGACAACCTCGACTTCTTCTTCATCGCCCAGAAGGACTGGGCCGAGAAGAACGGCATCAAGACGATCGCCGACATCGGCAAGAAGAAACCCAAGATGACCCTCGGGCTCAGCCGCCGCGGCACCTATTACTCCAACACCGCCGCCGAGCAGGTCTTCGGCGCCAACGGCTTCAAGATCGCCGACGTGAAGAAATGGGGAGGCGACGTCGCCTACTCAAACACGCGGAACGGTCTCAAGGACATGACCGACGGCAAGATCGACTTCATGTTCCAGGGCACCATCCAGCCGGATCCGCGTATCAAGCGCCTCGCGCAGGCCCGCGGCATCGTCTGGATTTCGGCGAACGCCGCGACGCTCCAGAAGGTCTCCAAGGAACTCGGCTTCCACGCCGTGACCATGAAGAACGGGACCTATCCCTTCATGACCCAGCCGGAGCCGACGATGCGGGTGGACATCTACACGATGGCCGGCGCGCATGTTCCGGCCGAGACGGTCTACAAGATGGTCAAGGCGATCGGCGAGAATGTCGACAAGATCCGGGCGGTCCATGCGGCGTTCCGGGGCTTTTCGCTGAAGCAGATGGCCCAGAAGTCCGCGCTGGTCGACTACCACCCGGGCGCGGCCCGCTACTATCGCGAAAAAGGCCTGATCAAGTAACGCCCGCCAAGCAATGGGGTGGCGCCGTCTGAGGGCGGCGCCACCTTCTTTGGCCCGCGCGGCCAGCCGCCGCCGTCTCCCGCGTCGACGGCATTGCCGCTCCACCGAATCGAGGGAAATCTGACAGCGTGCGCGCCGCACTCGCCCGCCTATTCTATGCCACAGGAGAAGGCAACCGCCTGACGCCGGGCGGCGCCGTCGACCTTGTCCTCAAGGCCGCGGCGGTCGCCCTGTCGATCTACATCGGCTGGTACGCCTTCTATGGGGTCACCAACGAGCACCTGCACGGCGCGGTGTTCCTGCTGGTGATGCTGCCGGTCATCTTCCTGACCACGACCGTGTCGCGGGCGGTCCACCGGATCACCCTCCTCGACTACGCGCTCGCCGCCGCCTCGGTCGCCGTGTGTGTCTACTACATCGCCAACGACAGCTTCTACCGGACGCTGATCGAGGGGGTGACGCCGATCCCCGAGCGCGAGATCGTCGTCGGCATCGTGACCCTCCTGCTCTCGATCGAAGCCTGCCGCCGCTCGGTCGGCTGGGGGCTGACGAGCGTGCTCCTGATCCTGCTGGCCTATGTCTTCTTCGGCCATTTCCTTTCCGGCGAGCTGCATCACGACCCGATCCGGATCGACTATTTCGTGCAGCTTCAGACGGTTCTCAGCGTCGACGGCATCTTCGGCACGCCGCTCGAGGTCGCCGCGACCTATGCCTTCCTCTTTGTGCTCTTCGGCAGCTTCTATCAGCGGGCCGGGGGCGGCGTGTTCTTCTTCGAGCTCGCGACCGCGCTGTGCGGCCGCGCCGTCGGCGGCCCCGCGAAAGCCTGCGTCGTTTCAAGCGCGCTCTACGGCTCGATCTCCGGCAGCCCGACCGCCGACGTGGTCACGACCGGTCCGATCACCATCCCGCTGATGACACGCACCGGGATCAGCGCCAAACGCGCGGCGGCAATCGAGGCGGCGGCGTCGAGCGGCGGCGCCCTGCTGCCGCCGGTCATGGGCACCGTGGCCTTCCTGATGGTGGGCTTCACCGGGATCGCCTACGAGGCGATCGTCAAGGCCGGCGCCCTTGTGGCCATCCTCTACTATTTCGGCGTCTTCATGGCGGTCCACGCCGAGGCCAAGCGCGGTGGACAGGGGCAGATCGAAGAAAGCCAACTCGTCGGCCTCGTCGCCGCGTTGCGCCGGGGCTGGCGCCAGATGCTGCCGATCGTCGCCCTGCTCTACTTCCTGGTCGAGGGCTACACCCCGACCTACGTCGCCGCGGGGTCGACCCTGTTCGTGGTCATCCTGAGCTGGCTGAACAAGGAGGCCGACTTCCGCATCGGCCCGCGCGCCTTTGTCGAGGCCTGTATGGAAACGGTCACCCGCATGTCGGCCCTGACCGGCGCGGTGCTCGCCGCGGGCGCAATCATCGGCGCTGTCGAAATGACCGGCATGCCCGGCAAGTTCACGCTCATGGTCAACTTCGTGTCGGCCGGGAACATCGTCCTGGTCCTGGCCGCGACCGCCTTCGTCGTCATCTTGCTGGGCATGGGAACGCCGGCGACGTCGTCCTACATCATGGGGGTCGCCCTGCTGGCGCCGGTGCTGATGGTCAACTTCAAGGTGCCGCTGCTGCAGACCCACATGTTCCTGCTCTACTACTCCTGCATGTCCGCGATCACCCCGCCGCTCGCGACAGCCTGCTTCGCCGCGGCCGCCATCGCGCGGGTCAATCCGATTTCGATCGCGATGTATGCGGTGAAGGTCGGTTTCGCAGGCTTCGTCCTGCCCTTCTTCTTCGTCTTCAACCCGGGCCTGCTGCTGGTCGGCTCCGCGATGGACATTGCCGTCGCGATTGTCGCGGCCATCAGCCTGGTCCTTGCCGCCCTGACGGGCATCCTCGGCTGGATCGGCGGCATTCGCCTGATCCTGCCGGTCCGGCTCGCCTATGTCGCCATGGCGGCCGGCCTGATCTATCCGCTTCCGTGGCTGCAACTCGTCCTCGCAGCCATCGTCGCCGGCAGCTACATCGTCGTTTCCCGGTCGCCTCAGATCGGCCGCGCCTTGAGGTTGAGCCGCCATGACGCGTGAGGCCGAATTCGATTACGTGATCGTGGGCGCCGGCTCGGCGGGCTGCGTGCTGGCCGGGCGGCTGACCGAAGACCCCGACGTCAGGGTCCTGCTGATCGAAGCCGGAGGCTGGGACCGCCACCCGTTCATCCGGATTCCCCTGGGCGTCGGCCGAATCTGGCCGATGCGGCGCTTCGATTGGGGCTATCACACCGAACCCGAGCCGAACGTGGGCAACGTCCGGATCGAGACCGCCCGCGGCAAGGTCGTCGGCGGTTCCCACTCCATCAATGTCATGGGTTACGTGCGCGGCAACGCCCTGGACTATGACGGCTGGGCGGCGACGGGCCTGCCGGGCTGGTCCTATGCGGATGTGCTGCCCTACTTCAAGCGGTCGGAGCGGTGGCAGGGCGGCGATACCGCCCACCGCGGCGGCCAGGGGCCGATGCACGTCCGCGAGACCCTCGACCGCGACCCCCTCTACAAGGGCTATATCGACGCCGGGGTCGCCGCCGGCCATCCCTACACCGAGGACTATAACGGTGCTCAGCAGCACGGCTTCGGCTGGTGCCAGTGGACCATCCGGCACGGCCGCCGATGCAGCACCGCCGCGGCTTTCCTGCGTCCGGCGCTGAAGCGGCCCAATCTCACCGTGACCGTCAATTCCCATGCCTTGAGGGTGCGGATAGAGGGCGGACGGGCGACCGGCGTCGACTACCTGAAGGATGGCCAGACCCTCACCGCGCGCGCCGACCGCGAGGTGCTGCTTGCGGGCGGCACCATCAACTCGCCCCAACTCCTGATGCTGTCCGGGATCGGACCGGCCGACCATCTTCGCGAGTCGGGCGTCGACCCGGTCGCCGACCTGAAAGGCGTCGGCCAGAACCTCCAGGACCACTATTCCACCGTGCTGACCCATGCACGACGCGAGCCGGGCCCCTTCCTGAAGCTGACCCGCGCCGACCGGCTGACCGCCCGGATCGCGCAGGCCTACCTGTTCGGGACCGGCCCGGCGACCGACGTTCCCAGCGGCTTCATGGCGTTTGTGAAGACCGATCCGGCGCTTGCCGCGCCGGACATCCAGTTCCTGTTCCGGTCCGCCCCGCCCGCCGCAGGGCCGTGGTTCCCGGGCATAAAGAAGGCCTGGGCCGACGGCTTCGCCTGCCGGCCGATCCTGCTCCAGCCGGAGAGCCGAGGGCAGATCCGCCTGAGCTCGTCCGACCCGCTGGCGCCGGCGCGCATCCACCAGAATTTTCTGTCGACCGACAAGGACCTCCACACCCTGCGCGCGGGCTTCCGCCTGCTGCGCGATGTCGCCAATCAGGCCCCGATGGATCCGTTCCGAGCCCGGGAAGTGGCGCCGGGACCGGACGTCAAAACCGACGCCGAGATCGACGCCTATATCCGGGCGACGCCGGCGACCGCCCATCACCCTGCAGGCACCTGCAAGATGGGCGTCGATGAGGATGCCGTCGTCGATGGGGAACTGAAGGTGCGCGGCATCGAGGGCCTGCGAGTCGCCGACGCCTCGGTGATGCCGAGGATCGCCCGCGGCAACATCAATGCCGCCGTTATCATGATCGCCGAGAAGGCCGCCGACCTGATCCGCGGCAGGGCGGCCCCGCCGCCGGAGCACCCATGAGAAAGCGAATAGACCGACCAACCGAGAGGACGCGGCGCAACACGCCGCGAGACTGCCGATGACACACACCAAGGGCCACGCGAAGGCTCGCAGAGGAGTCCGGGCATGAACGAGACCGGCCAGAAATCGACCCAACCTGCCGGCGACGCGCGCGCAGCCGTCGCGTCGGGGATCGTCAGCCAGTTCAGCGCGGCCGGCGTCGGTCTCGTCGGCAGCCTGCCCGACAACTGGATCGCCCAGGTGATCGACGCCTGCAACGAAACGCCGGACCTGCGCCACGTGCCGGTCAACCGCGAGGAATCGGCGGTCGGCCTCTGCTCGGGCGCCTTCTTCGGCGGCACCCGGTCGCTCGCCCTGATGGGCGCATCGGGCGTGATGACGATCATCTATGCGGTCACCAAGATCAGTTACACCTACGAGGTGCCGTTGCCGATCGTGGCCACCCTGCGCGGCGCACCGGGCGACGGGCACAAGCACCATGTCTCGAACGGGCTGTATCTGCTGCCCGTCCTCGACGCCATCGACATGACCTATGTCATCGTCGACCGCGCCGAGAAACTCGGCGAGATCGCCACCGCGATCGAGCACTCCTATCTGATTTCCCGGCCGGTCTGCATCCTGCTGACGCGCGGCCTGCTGCGCGGGGAGGCATAGAGATGGCGATCCCCTTCCGAACCTGTTTCGAATATCTCGCGGATCGCTGGACCGACGAGCTCGTGGTCACGTCGGCCGGCAATACCGGCCAGATGTGGTGGGACGTGACCAAGAACGCCGAGCAGGTCTTCTATCTCGACGCGTCGATGAGTCTGTCCACCCTGTTCGCCTCGGGCATCGCCATGGGCATTCCCGAACGCCAGGTCTGGGCCTTCATGGGCGACGGCGCGTTCTGCATGAACCCGGGGATGCTGATGGTCGAGCGCGACCTCAACCTGCCCAACCTGACCCACTTTCTGGTCTCGAACAGGGTCTATGGCGCGACCTCCAACGCGCCCCTGCCCAACCAGGTCGAGAACGACTATGGCGCGGTCGCGCGCTCGATGGGCCTGTCGCGGGTGTTCACCTTCACGAGCCTCGACGAGCTCGATTCTGGGTTCGACGCGGTCTCGCGGCCTAACAAGGACGGGCACACCTTCGTCGTGCTCGAGGTCGAGCCGATCACGGGGCCCGATGCAAAGCTGGAAGTCATGCCGATCGACGGCCCGGAAATGAAGTTCCGGTTCGGTCGCTACGTCGAACGGACCACGGGAAAGAAGATCTTCAGCGACCAGATTTAACGGCTTCAAAAGGGAGAAGTGAGATGAGGACATCAACACGCACAACCGGGGTGCGCCAGCTGGTCGGCGCCGGCCTCGCCGCCGCCGCCCTGGCCCTCGCCCCTGCGGCGCATGCGCAGGA
>CAMYMQ010000140.1 GCA_947259335.1 uncultured Alphaproteobacteria bacterium
GCAGCAGCCGCCGGCGCATCGGCGCGAGCGCGGCGGCGAGGGGACGCGGCAGGCCCTTGGGCGCGAAGACCCGGCGCGACGCGCGCTGCACCTTTCGAACCAGCGCGAGATAGGTGTCGATCGCGTCCCGTTCGCGCGGGAAATAGCCGATCATGGCGTCGCGAAATCGGTCGCGGCCGGCCGGAAAGTCGTAGACCCGGTCGGCGATATGGATCTGGTCGTACACCGTCTCCATCGGCGCCCAGGTCACGGCGCCGTCGGTGACCGTGTCGAACAGCCGGCGGAAGGACGACGCCGGGTTCCCCAGGCTGCCGATATAGTGCAGGCCGACATCCCACTCGAAGCCGTGGCGGGTGAAGGAGTGGGTGAAGCCGCCGGCCGTGAAGTGGCGCTCGAGGACGAGCACCCGGGCGCCCTTGGTGGCGAGCAAGGCGGCGGTCGCCAGCCCGCCCATGCCGGAGCCGATGACGATCGCGTCCCACTGGCCCGAAATCAGATCGGGCCGGTACTTGTCGCCGACAATCATTCCATGCTCCAGGGTTCGGCGCACCGCTTCGTCGAGGCCGAGCCGACTCGCCCGCGAGGCCCCCGCACCATCCTGGCCACGGGTGCTCTGCGGAATACGATCGCGGGGAGGTGACGCCGACCGGGCGTGCCGCCCGCCGACGCCGTCAGGGCCTTACTGGTCGGCCTCGAAATTGTGGCCGAAGTCCTCGGGGACCCCGGGGCCCCACAGGTACAGCGAGTCCTCCGGATCCCAGTCCTTGGCCTGCCAGTCGTAGTCCTTCGGGATGTAGTCGATGTCGGAGAAATACTCGGCCAGGCTGTTCCACGGGTCGCGGATATAGTGGAAGAAGTTGGAGCCGATGACGTGGCGGCCGAAGCCCCAGCCGTCCTTGTAGCCCTTCTCCAGCATCTTTGAGCCGCCCAGGCCGACCTCGTCGGGATTGGCGACCTCGAAGCTGGCGTGATGAAAACCGGTCTTCTCGTGCTGGATCAGGCCGATGACGTGGTGGTCGCTGCCGCCGGCGCAGTGCATGAAGGCGATGATGTCCGCCGAGCGGTCGGACATGCGCATGCCGAGCACGTTCTCGTAAAATTCCTGACGCCGGGAGAGATCCGTCGTGAAATGCAGCACATGGCCGAGCCGGCGCGGCTTGACCTGCAAATTGCGGTCGGGCGCGCCCCGGCCGCCCATCCGGCCGTAGTGGCCGGGCTGGTTGACCTTCCACTCGACGTCGACATGACCGTTGGGGCCGCCGAGCGAGGGGGCCGCCTCGGAGACGCGGACGTTGTAGGTCATGTTTTCCCAGTCGCGGATCCAGATGCCCTCGGCGGGCGTCTCCGTCGGCGGGTCGATCAGCGACGCCCCGTTGCTGCCCTCGACCCTGGCCTTGATCGACGCCAGCCCCTCCTCCGTGGTGCCGAAGCAGATATGGTGCAATTCGCGGCGCGGCCCCTCGACCAGGACCACCTGATCCTGATCCCGGCCGGCACAGCGCATCACCGCCTTGTTGCCGTTGGCGCCACCCTCGAGGCCGAAGTCCCGGTAGAACTGGATGCCGGCCTCCGGATCGGGAACCTGCAACGCGAAATGGGAAAGATGCGTTACCGTCATCGGATTTTCCTCCCTTTGCGGTCCGGTCACCGCCGCGACCGGGTCAACTCGCTATCGCTATACCTACTGCAGTTCGACGCAGGTTTGAAGAATGCGTGCACCGCCGAGCAATCTTTCCGCGCAGGACCGGCCGGACACGCCACGCGGGGTCACGGGAGCCGGCCGTCGATCTCCGGGCCGTCCGCCGCATAGCGGTAGGCCCTGAACATCGCGTTCGCCTTGCCCTCGCTGATCGGGAACGGCCCTTCGAAGACCGGGTTCACATAGTCCCAGACGGTCTCGCCCGCCGGCGTCACCTCGAAGACCCGCCCCCACATGGACTCGCAGATCAGCGTATTGCCGTTGGCCAGCCGGTTGGCGCCGCTCATCACCGAGGAGTGGAAGGTCCAGCTCCGGTAGTCCTTGTAGATCCACACCGGTTCCCTGGTCGCCGGGTCGATCTCCAGCACCCGCGAATGCTCGGGGATCAGCATGTCGTTGCCGCAGTTGTTGGCGAACAAGAGGATGTTGCCGTCGCCGACCGGCTGCGCGTCGTGGGGCCGCCCGAAGGCCAGGTCGCGCATCTCCCAGTCGAACGCGCCGGTCTCCCGGTTCAGGATCGCGATCATGTCCATGTTGCGGTAGCACAGCAGGATGCGTCCGTCGTCGAGCGGACAGATCGTGTTGCAATGGGCGTAGCCGTACCGCCGCGACCCATGGGCCAACGGATAGGCGGAGAAGTCGAGGCTGGACGTTGCCCACTCGAAGACGATCTCGCCGTCGGCCGTGACCTCGCGGATCACGTCCTCGAAGATCGTCTTGCCCTCAATCTCGGTGCCCGGGATCCCGCCCTCGACCTTGGCGGCCACCTCCGGCGCCATCTCCCGCCAGGCGACGTAAAGGGTGTTGCCGTTGGGCAGGCGGCGGAAATCGTGGTGCTGGCCGTGGTCGACATAGTCCCAGACGACGTTGCCGTCCCAGTCGAGCTCGGCCATGCGGCCACCCTTGGCCGAGATGATCGGCGCGCCTTCGGGCGTGACCAGGGAGACCGCGAGCCGCCCGCCCGGGCGCAGGAAGGCCATGGCGGAGAGCGTGCCCGGCAACTTCCAGCGGTGGACGACCTTGCCGCCCATGTCGACCAGGAAGGCGATGTCGGTGCGCGTGGGCGCGATCAGCGTATAGCCGGGATGCGCACGGTCCCGGTCCCATTTCAGCAGGCCGACCTTCTGGTATTCCATCGGAACGCTACCCCGCCAGCCGGGCGTGGAGGTCGATCAGCGCCGCGATGCTTTCGGGCGGCCGGCGGCCGAAGCCGCATTCGGTGGCGATCCCGAATCCCTTGACGTGGCGCCGCGCCGTCTCGAGCCGGCGCAGGGTGCCTTGCTCGCCGTCGGTGTCGTGGATCAGGCCCAGATAGAGCCGCGTCGACGGCTGCAGCGAGAGCTGCTCCATCGGCGCGAAATAGGCATTGTCGTCCCGCTCGATCGGCACCGGCATGTGGATCCAGTCGATCGAGCGCTGCAGTCCCGCGCTGACGGCGTTGGCCAGCCGGACCATCGCGCCCGAATCCTTCGGCTCGACGAAATGCTTGCCGCCGAAGCTGCCGTAGCACAGGTGGTAGCCCATCTCGATGTCGTGGGGGACGGCGTTGCCCATACGGACGAGCCGATCCACGATGCCCTGATGCTTGGGCTCGAACCAGGCGTCGCGGGCGTCGTCATAGGCCTGCATGTCGTGCGCGCAGTCCCACTGGATCGCGAGCTGGTCGTGGGGGATCGCGTCGGCGATCGCCGCGATCTCGCTGACGATGCCGTCTTCCCAGCGCGGTTCGATCGCGGCGCGGGAGTCGGGAGCGATATACTGGTTGACCTGGTTGAAGGGCGTCGGGATGGCGACCATGAACCGGCAATGGGGCGCGATCAGGCGCTGGTTGCGGGCGCGCCGGAAGGCCTGAAACGACTCGATCGCGTGACGGGCGTAACCGATGTCACGAAAGACGAGGTCTTCGATCGCCGCGCCCTCCTTCAGCCGGTACCAGGTCGTGTGCTTCCACTTCTCGGGCGCCGTCTCGTTGCGCCAGTCGCCGTCCGACGGCACCGGTTCGAGCAGCGGATGCGCCTCGAGATAGGGCCGCAGCCATTCGAGCCAACCCAGCCGATCTCCGGTCTCGCCGTCCGGGATGCGGCGCACGGCATGGCCGAGCGCAGGGCCCACCTTGGCGAAAACCTCGTCGGCGTCGGCCAGCGCGATGGAGCCGACCAGGAACAGTTCA
This sequence comes from uncultured Alphaproteobacteria bacterium, assembly GCA_947259335.1. Taxonomy (GTDB): domain Bacteria; phylum Pseudomonadota; class Alphaproteobacteria; order Bin65; family Bin65; genus CAMYMQ01. The sequence continues at coordinate 3,870 of CAMYMQ010000140.1, forward strand.
CGTTGGGCGTCGATGCCCGTCATACAAACCCCCGGCATGTGCGAAATTTCCGTCTGGCGGCCCGGCCCGGGTCGATCCCGGGCCGGGCGCCGTCGCGACCCCGCTACTTGAGCGACGCCTCGATCTTCTGCTGCTCGGCGCGGAAGAAGTCGAACGCGGCCTTGCCGTCGACACCGAGCTTGTTGGCCTCCTTGATCCAGGCCTGGTGGATCGGGCTCCACGCCTTCTGCAGGGCGCCGGAGAATTCGGCCGAGGCCGTGGTCACCTTGATGCCCATGGCACGCAGGTTGTCCGCGCCCTTGATGTCGGCGTCGTTCCAGTTGCGCGTCAGGCGGCCGAGCGCCTCGCCGGACTGCTGCTCGATCGCGGCCTGGTCGGCCTTGGACAGCGACGCCCATTTCTTCGGATTGATGAACACGGAGAAGGTCGGCGTGAACACGGAGCCCGGGATGATCGTGCAGCTCTTGGTGTATTGCGCGACGTTGAAGCGGATCGCCTCCTGCATGCCGAGGCCGGAATAGCCGTCGACGATGCCCTTGGACACGATCGAATAGATGCGGACCGCGGGTCCCGGCACCACCGCGACGTCGAACTGCTTCAACGCCTGGGCCGGATAGGACGGCAGCGACCACATCTTCATCGACTTCAGGGCCGCGACCGACGTGATCGGCTTGTCTTCCTTCAGGCTGCACATGTCGCCCGGCATGCCGCCGAAGAAGCCGAGCAGCTCGACCCCGGCGAACTGGTTCTTCTTCTCGAAATATTTCTTGTACGTCCGCCACAGCGCGATCGAATGCGCCTCGCCGCTGCGGCCCATGAGCGGCAGCAGCGACAGCTGGACCAGCGAGGCCTGCTTTCGCAGGAAGCCGTTGAACTGATACGCCATGTCGGCCGTGCGGGTTCGGACGATGTCGAACTGGCGCGGCGGCGGCGCGATGCTCTTGGGCGGAATCTTGAACTTCACCCGGCCCTGGGTCGCCTTCTCGACGGCCTTGGTCCATGGAAGCGCGATGCCGGTGTTGATGATGTGCTTGGGCGGCGCGAAGAAGTTGAAGAGGATCTCGGTCTCGGCCTGAACCGGAGACACAGCGCCAGCCGACAAGGCGGTGACCCCGAGCAGCAGCATGGATTTCTTCATGATATTCCTCCCTGGTCTGGCTTTTGGTTGCGGTCAGGCTATCCGATTCGCCTTCCCGGTCCTAGTGGTTGCATACGCAATCGTTTCGGCGGTCCCGGTCATGGCAGGTTGCCGTCGATCTCCGGCCCGTCCGCGGCATAGCGGTAGGCGCGAAAAACCCAGTTCCCCTTGCCCTCGCTGATCGGCAGCTCGGTCTCGAAGATCGGATTGACGAAATCCCACACGATCTCGCCCTCCCGGGTGACCTCGAACACCCGGCCCCAGACCGTCTCGCAAATGAGCGTGTTGCCGTTGGGCAACCGGTTGGCGCCGCTGGCGACCGATGAGTGGAAGGTCCAGCTGTGCCGGTCCTTGTAGACCCACACCGTTTCCTTGGTGGCGGGGTCGATCTCGAGCACCCGCGAATGCTCGGGCACCAGCATGTCGTTGCCGCAGTTGTTCGCGAACAGCAGGATCCGGCCGTCTTCGACGATCCGCGCGTCGTGGGGCCGCCCGAAGGTGAGGTCGCGCATCTCCCAGTCGAAGGCGCCCGTCTCCCGGTTCAGGATCGCGATCATGTCCATGTTGCGGAAGCACAGCAGGATGCGGCCGTCCTCCATCGGGAAGAGCGTGTTGCAGTGGGCGTAGCCGTAGCGCAGCGCGCCGTCCGACAGCGGATACTTCTCCATCTCCAGGCTGGTCATCGGCCATTCCCAGACCAGCTCTCCGTCGGGCGACACCTCGCGGATCACGTCCTCGTAGATGTTGCCGTCGGCATGCTCGGTGCCGGCGATGCCGCCAAGAACGCGTTTCTGATGGGCCGGGTCCATCAGCCGCCAGGCGGGATAGATCGTGTTGCCGTCGGGCAGACGCCGGAAGTCGTGGTGCTGGCCCGGGTCGAGATGATGCCAGACGACGGCGCCGTGCCAGTCGAGCTCGTAGAAATTGCCGCCCAGGGCCTGGGGCACCGGCGGCCCGCCCTCGGATTCGCAGGTGACCGCGAGCCGGCCGCCCGGCCACAGATAGGCGGTCGCGGCCAGCTTGCCCGGCAGGGTCCAGCGGTGGACGATCTCGCCGTTCATGTTGACCAGATAGGCCATCTCGGTGCGCAGCGGCGCGATCAGGGTGTAGCCGGCCCACGCCCGCGCGGGGTCGTGCTCCAGCAGGCCGACCTGCTGATATCTCATGGGCGCGCTCCGCCCCCGTCGGCGGACGCGGCCTGCTCCTCGCGCACCAGCTTGGCCACCCAGCGCTGGACCTGGTCGACGCCCTTGTCGATATGCCAGCGGATCGGACGCTCCGGCGCGGGCGCCGTGTCGAGATATTTCTGCTGCGCCTCGATGACGGTCACATCCTCGAAGAAGGTGTCGCGGTTGGCAGTGAACATGGCGTCGGTCAACTCCGCGTCGTCGAGCTTGGTGTTTCGCTCCAGGGACCAGAAATAGTGCGTCGTCCCCTCGGTTTCGGGGGTCATGGCGTTGAGGACGCGCATCCCGATCGAATGGTCCGGGTTCGCCGCCGAGCGGACCGTGACCTTGATGACGATGTTCGCGGCCGGCGTGAACTCGACCACCTGATGATGGTCGACCTTGTCGTTGAAGCCGCCCAGCCGCTTGAAGAAGGGCGACGGCTCGATGCCGCGCATGTCGCGGATCACGCGGACGGACTTGCCGTCGAACTCGGTCTCGACCGGCACGTCGACGACGGCATCGGTGGCAAGCGTCTTCTGGTGGACGAAATGGGCGTGCGACAGGTCGAGCAGGTTGTCGCGGACCAGCGTGTAGTTGACCGTTACCGGCAACGTCTCGCCCCGGCCGGTCCAGCCGGGATCGTCCTTCCAGTGATAGTCGGGCAGTTCGGCCTCGTCGGCCTTGTCCGGATCGCCCATCCAGGCGAACACCCAGCCCCACTTCTCGACCATCGGATAGGCGCGGGTCGACAGGCCGCCGGGGACCTTGGCCGCGCCGGGCATGCCGACGCAGGCGCCGCCGCCGTCGAAGCGCAGGCCGTGATAGCCGCACTGGATATCGTCGCCGACGATGCAGCCGGTCGACAGCGGCGCGCCGCGATGCGGGCAGCGGTCGGCGAC
>CAMYMQ010000141.1 GCA_947259335.1 uncultured Alphaproteobacteria bacterium
AGGTCCGGCGCCGGTCGCCGTCGATGACGGCCACGCGGCGGGGATGGGCCGCGACCGTTGCCTGCAAGAGCCGCCCGAGACTGAGCATGGGGCCCTCCGTAACCACTCCGCGCCGCCGGAACCGCGCGGGCGCGCGGCCGGACGGCGAAGGGTTGATACTCACGCATCTGCGCCGGTTGGAAAAGCCTGCAATCGGCCGGTCGCCCGGCGGCAGAGGGGCGAGCGGAAGGGGGGAGAGTCAGTCGGTCCGGCCGGAAATCAGCGGCACGAAGCGGACGGGCAGCATGGTCTCTTCCTTAAAGCCCCCGGCGGTTCGCCGGATCTTGAGCAGGTCCTGTCCGTCGTCGTCCCGGTCGACCGGAACGACCAGGATGCCGTCCTCGGCGAGCTGGTCGGCGAGCACGTCCGGGTAGACGGGCGCCGCGGCGGTCACGATGATCCGGTCGAAGGGGGCCTGCTCGGGCCAGCCCTTCGAGCCGTCGCCGACCTTGCCCGTCACGTTGCGGACGTTGAGCGCCTGCAGGACCGCCATCGCGCCGTCATAGAGCGGCCGGATACGCTCGATCGTGTAGACCCGCCGGCACAGCCGGGCGAGGATCGCGGTCTGGTAACCCGACCCGGTGCCGATCTCGAGCACCTTGTGGCGCTTGTTGAGTTCGAGCGCCTGGGTCATCAGGCCGACGATCAGCGGCTGGCTGATGGTCTGCCCCTCGCCGATCGGCAACGGCGCGTTGTCGTAGGCGCGGTCCTGGAAGATGTCGGGCACGAACCGCTCGCGCGGCACCCGCTCCAGCGCCGACAGCACGTCGGCGTCGGTGACGCCGCCCTGGCGCAGCTCCATGATCAGGCGGATCTTGCGGGTCTCGGCGATCATCGGAAGGCGGCGGACAGCGCCTGGAGCGACGGCTCGTCGGTGAGGTCCATGTGGACGGGCGTGACCGCGATCGCGCCGGACATGACCGAGCCCAGATCGGTGTCGCGCCTGTGCGGCTCCTCCTGGCGCAGCGGGCCGATCCAGTAATAGGGCACGCCGCGAGGATCGAACCGCTCTTCAAGATGATCGCCGATCTTGCGGCGGCCGAGGCCGACCATCTCGACCCCGGTGACCGCCTCGGGCGCGACATCCGGGAAATTGACGTTGATCAGCACGCCCTCGCGCCATCCGACGGCGGCCAGCCGGCGAATCACGTCCGGCGCGTGCTTCTCGACGGTGTCCCAATGCGGCCGGTTGCCGGTCGAGGTGACCAGGCTCAGCGCGATCGACGGCACGCCCAGCAGGGTGCCTTCCATCGCCGCCGAGACCGTCCCCGAATAGGTCATGTCCTCGCCCAGGTTGCCGCCCCGGTTGACCCCGGAGAGGATCAGGTCCGGCCTGTGCTCCTTGAGCACGTGCCCCACGGCCATCAGCACGCTGTCGGTCGGCGTGCCGTCGACGGCGAACCGCTTGTCGCTGAGCCGGCGCAGGCGCAGCGGCCGGCGCAGGGTCAGCGAGTGGCCGGCGCCGCTCTGCTCGACCTCGGGCGCGACCACCCAGACGTCGTCGCTCAGGGCGGTCGCGATCTTGTCCAGAACGGCCAGTCCCCGCGCGCTGATGCCGTCGTCGTTGGTCAGCAGGATGCGCGCCTTCGATAGGTCGGGGATCGGCGGGTTCATTCCGGCGCGCCGATCACGTCACGCCCGCCCATGTAGGGCCGCAGGGCCTCGGGCACCACGATCGAGCCGTCGGCCTGCTGGTAGTTCTCCATCACCGCGATCAGAGCACGGCCGACCGCGATGCCCGACCCGTTGAGGGTGTGGACGAAACGCGTGCCCTTCTCGCCCGCGGGCTTGAAGCGGGCGTTCATGCGCCGGGCCTGGAAGTCGCCGCAGTTCGAGCAGCTCGAAATCTCGCGATAGGTCCCCTGCCCCGGCAACCAGACCTCGATGTCGTAGGTCTTGGTCGCGGAGAAGCCCATGTCGCCGGTCGACAGAACGACGGTGCGATAGTGCAGGCCGAGGCGCTTGAGAACTTCCTCGGCGCAGGCCGTCTTGCGCTCCAGCTCCGCCTCGGACTCGTCCGGGTGGGTGATCGACACCAGCTCGACCTTGTCGAACTGGTGCTGGCGGAGCATGCCGCGGGTGTCCTTGCCCGCCGCGCCGGCCTCGGACCGGAAGCACGGGGTCAGCGCGGTATAGCGGCGCGGCAAATAGCCCTCGTCGACCATCTGGCCGGCGACGATATTGGTCAGCGGCACCTCAGCGGTCGGGATCAGCCAATAGCCGTCCCCGGTCCTGTAGAGGTCCTCGGCGAACTTCGGCAGCTGGCCGGTGCCGAACAGGGCGTCGTCGCGCACCAACACCGGCGGCTGGACCTCGGTATAGCCGTGCTCGCCGGTGTGCAGGTCGAGCATGAACTGGCCCAGCGCCCGTTCAAGCCGCGCCAGCGCGCCGGACAGCAGCACGAAGCGCGCGCCGGACAGCCTGGCCGCCGTCTCGAAATCCATCTGGCCAAGCAGCTCGCCGAGCTCGAAATGCTGTTTCGGTTCGAAGTCGAAGGCCGGCGGCGCGCCGTGGCGGCGCAGCTCGACGTTGGCCGCCTCGTCCTCGCCCACCGGCACGTCGGCGGCGGGGATGTTGGGAATGCCGGCCAGGACCTCGTTCAGCTCCGCCTCGGCCGCCTTCTGGGCGGCCTCGAGCTCGCCCTGCCGCTCCTTGAGCTGGCCGACCCGGGCGATGATCTCGGCGGCGTCCTCGCCGCGCGCCTTGGCGGCGCCGACCTCCTTGGACAGCCGGTTACGGTCTTCCTGAACCGCCTGGGCCTCGGTCTGGGCCTCGCGCCGGCGGGCGTCCAGCGCGAGCAGCGCCCCGCTCATCGGCTCCATTCCCCGGCTTCCGAGGGCGGAATCGAAAGCGGCGGGATTGTCCCGGATCCATTTAATGTCGAGCATCGGCGGAGATCGAAGTCTGTGGAGTAGGGCGCACACATACAGCCTTATTTCGGCCGGCGAAACGCCCTTGGCCCAACTTCCGACACCCAGCTAGTGCGAAATCGAAACACGATGAATGGCCCAGCGGTTTTCCCGCACGGTCTGACCGCGAACGACAAATCCACCAAGCCCCCGCTTGGGCACTTCGATTGGCCGATAGACAAGGACTACCGATAGCCTTGTACCTCTACTTGCGTCGTGCAGAACCATCGATATCCGTGTCGGAGATACAAGGCTCACGGATTCTAAGCCAAAGGCCTTCTGAAGTGGATGTGTCCCAAGCCATACATGGCGCATCTTGAAGTGCCGACCAAGCTGTTCTCGGACCACCTCAATCTCGCGATGAACCGATCCCCTATCCGGATCCGGGTATATTTTGGGGTCCTTGTAGCCAACCAGATAGAGGAAAAACAGTGCGTGATGATGCGAGAAGAAGGGATGTCCGCTGGTCTTGTAGTCGGTGAGAGTGCGCCATTCGGCTCCGTTCGACAGCGTCGACAACATACGCCAATAACGTGTCGAGCAACCCATACGGCGCGCGCTTCTGCCGTAAACTATCACCCTTTCGAGCGCCTTTATGACCAGTGGCTCATAGTCTGCCGCCCTTACTCTCGACAACAGCGTCGTATAGCCAACCATACGTCGACTACAAAATGATCTGTTGACTGTCTTTCGCCGCGATTCCAGTGCGGCGCGGACTTCCTTAGCCGCCAAATCAATAGCCGGCTTGTCACGATAACGAAGGACAAATTCGATTGCCACTTCATGCGATGAAGTTCCGACGGCTCCGTTTGCAAAAGTCTCTCGAAAAAGGGACATCGCTGCGATCTGGTCAACATCCATTAAGCGTTGAGCATTCCAGCGTGCACTACCCGCCGACTTCGCTTGAGAAAAGCCCTGTTTGTAACGGCTTACCAAGTAGGCTCGGGCGACGTTGGAGGTCACCTCGCGCCACGCCTCGGCAGCGATCCGTAGCCCGTTGTCGGCCCTAAGATCCGCGCGACCGAACACGGCTTCGACTCGTTTGCGACCGGACTCCGGCGGTGGGATCAGCCGCAATACTCTCACGGCCTGCCGCGATTCGTAGTTCGTGCCAATCGCTGCAACGCGCTGAAGGCCACTGACAAAAGCGGAATCCCTTAACTGGCTAGAAAGCCACAAGGGTGTGCGAAACTGTCCGGCCGGTAAATTAGTCAAGTCTCTTGTCGTTCGCGCAACCAGCCGAGCCCGGAGCTTCCCGACTCGCTGCGAGTCGGCATCGAGTTTGGCAAAATCCACCCAGACGCGATAAGCAGACAGGGTCGCTTTGTAGCCGTGAACGCGCAAGTGTGTCTCAATGAGGAGCTCTCGTGCGACCTTGGACTTCGGTTCGTCTCGGATTGCCAGATGCAGTTCTCTAATGGCGTCCCGATACTTGCCCAGTTCAATCCAATCTTTGGCCTTGCTCACATGAGGGTTCTCTCCCCCGCAGGCGGTCGCAGAGAACAAAAGAATGATGAGCGAAAGTGTTGGACCCGAGTGTCGTATAGCCTCCGCACATTTCATTATCTTGATCCTTCCCACTACGTACCCACCGCGCCCGCCCCCTACTCCGCCTCCGGGCCCGTCCCGCCGGTTTCCGCGTCGGCCTCTGCGTCCCGCTGGGCGCGTTTCTTCTCCATCATCCGGGCCAGGACGATCGAGACCTCGTAGAGGATCAGCAGCGGCACGGCGAGGCCGACCTGGCTGATGACGTCGGGCGGGGTCAGGACGGCGGCCGCGATGAACACGACCACCACCGCGTATTTGCGCTTCTTGGCCAGACCGGCGGCGCTGACGATGCCGGCCTTGGCCAGGAGAGTCAGCGCGACCGGCAGCTGGAAGGCGATGCCGAAGGCGAAGATCAGCCGGATCGACAGCGACAGATATTCCTCCACCTTGGCGTGGAGCGAGGCGCCGACGCTGTTCGCGCTCTGGAACGAGGCGAAGAAGTCCCAGGCCATCGGCATGATGAAGAAATAGACCATCGCCCCGCCGGCGAAGAACAGGATCGGCGTGGCCAGCAGGAACGGCAGAAAGGCCTTCTGCTCGTGCTTGTAGAGGCCCGGCGCCATGAACTTGTAGATCTGCCAGGCGAACATCGGGAAGGCCAGGAAGGCGCCGGCATAGAAGCCGATCTTGATCTCCGCGAAAAACGCCTCGTAGAGCTTGGTGTAGATCAGCTTGGCGTCGGGGTAGCGGGTCAGGATCTCGCGCAGCGGCGCCGACAGGAAGGCGAAGATCTCCGGCGCGAAATAGATGCTGATCGAGAAGGTCACCAAGAGCGCGACCATCGACCACATCAACCGCCGGCGCAGCTCGATCAGGTGATCGAGCAGCGGCATCTTGTTGTCTTCGGGCGTGGTCTCGGTCACTCGCGCACCTTCGGGCGTCCCCCGGCCGAGCCCCGACGCGGCTTGAGCCGGACCGGCTTGCTCTTCTTGGGCCGTTTCGGATTCTTCTTGGCCCCGTCTCCCGGCTCCACGTAGCGCCAGGCCTGGTTCGCGGTGTTCCAGTAATCGCCGTCGTCATGATCCGAGGCGATGGAGAAATCGTGGTCCGCGGCCGCCTCGTCGCCGAGCATCGAGTTGTTCGCGTCCGCGGCGATTCCCTCCATGTCCTCCTTGAGCGAGGCCAATTCGGTCTGGTTGGCGATGTCGTCGATGCCGGACTTGAACTCGCGCGCCATCGAGCGGGCCTTGCCCAGCCACTCGTTGACGCTGCGAATGACGCGCGGCAAGTCGCGTGGCCCGACGACCAGCAGGGCGATGACCACGATCACCGCCATTTCCATCCAGCCGAGATCAAGCATCGGCGGCTTCGCTCATAAAGTAGGTCGATCCCGGGCCGGGCCGCGGGACCTCAGGCCTTTTTCGCCTCGTCGGTCTTCGCGGACGCGGCGGCGGCGGTGGTCTTGCTCTTCTCGGCCTCGATCACCGGAGGCTCGCCCGGCTTCGCGGCGGTCTTGCCCTCCTCGTCGGAGCCTTCCTTGAGGCCCTTTTTGAAGGACGTGATGCCGCTGCCCATGTCCTTCATGAGCTGAGGAATCTTGCGGCCACCGAAGAGCAGCAGAATCACCCCGACGATGATCAGAATCTGCCAGATACTGAGGCCCATAAGGCATCTCCCATTTGCGGTGCGCGGCCAGACACCGCTTCATGCACCCATTCCGTGACAAACGCGACGGAGCCGGTCTGCTGCGCAAGCCTACCCGAGCGTTTCCCCTCGCGCACTATTTAGCGCTTTGAGACGGAAAAACAAATACGTGGCCGGGGTCCAGGGCGATGGTCACCGTCTGCCCCTCCGCAAAGCCGGTGCGCGAGGACAGCCGGCCATAGATCACCGGCCCTTCCGCCAGGCCGCCGGCCGGCCCGCCGCCCGGTCCGAGACGGAACATCACCAGCGTCCGGCCGCCCAGGGGGCGGGAGCGGATCACGGTCGCCTCGACCCCGCCGTCGCCCGGCCCGG
>CAMYMQ010000142.1 GCA_947259335.1 uncultured Alphaproteobacteria bacterium
CGCGGCGACCGCCCGCCGGCCTGCGTCCGCTCGACCGCGGATCGGCTGCCCTCGCTGATCGCCAATCTTGCGCGCGCACGAATTGCGCTGGCCGTCATCGACACCGCGCCCTTCCAGCTCGTCTCGTGCCGGAGCGCGATCCGGTTCGCCGACCTGGTGCTGATCCCGATAACGGCGACGGCGGCGGGTGTCGACGCGGCGCATCACACGGTGGCCATGGCGCGGCGCGCCGGTGTCCCGGCCCTGGTCGTCATCAACGACATCGCGGCGCTGCCCGACCGGGACCTGCTTGTCTCGATGCACGGCATCGCGCCGCTGGCGCCTGCCGTCATCCGGCATCACCGCATTTTCCCGGACTGCATGGCGACCGGCGGCACGGTGTTCGAACGCGAACCGTTCGGGGACATGACCCGCGATATTCACGAATTGTGGAACACGATGGCCTTCATGCTGGAAGCGCGGGAGCGGACTCCGGCGACCGCGGCGGCCGAATAGCGCCGCCCTCCGCTGCTAGTGCGCGGCCGCCCAGTTGTCGCCGACGCCGGCGTCGACCACCAGGGGCACCGAGAGATCGACCGCGGGCCGGCCGGCACGCTCCATCAGGGGCTTCAACATGTCGACGGTCTTGTCGACCTCTCCGTCGGGCACCTCGAACAGCAGTTCGTCATGAACCTGGAGCAGCATGCGCGCGGCCAGCTTGTGGTCGGCGAGCGCCTGCGGCACCCGGATCATCGCCCGCTTGATGATGTCGGCGGCGCCGCCCTGTAACGGCGCATTGATCGCCTGCCGCTCGGCGAAGCCGCGCAGCGACGGGTTCTTGGAGTTGATCTCGCGGACATGGATCTTGCGCCCGAAGGGCGTGACCACGAAGCCGTTGGCGCGGGCGAAGGCCTTCGTCTCTTCCATGTAGTCGCGGATGCCGGGAAACCGCTCGAAATAGGCCTTGATGAAGGCGGCCGCGTCGCCCCGGTCGATGCGGAGCTGGTTGGCCAGCCCGAAGGCCGAGATGCCGTAGATGATGCCGAAGTTGATCGCCTTGGCGCGGCGGCGGACCATCGGGTCCATGCCCTCGATCGGCACCCCGAATACCTCAGAGGCGGTCATCGCGTGGATGTCGAGCCCCTCGCGGAAGGCGGTCTTGAGTTGCTCCATGTCCGCGACATGGGCAAGCAGGCGCAGCTCGATCTGGGAATAATCGAGCGAGACCAGCTTCGAGCCCTTTTCGGCAACGAAGGCCTCACGGATGCGCCGGCCCTCGTCCGAACGCACCGGGATGTTCTGGAGGTTCGGGTCGCTGGACGACAGCCGTCCGGTGGTCGCGATGGCCATGGCATAGCTGGTGTGGACCCGCCCCGTCCTGGGATTGATCTGGTTGACCAGCGCATCGGTATAGGTGCTCTTGAGTTTCGAGAGCTGGCGCCAGTCGAGGACCCGGGCCGGCAGGTCATGGCCCTGGGCGGCGAGCATTTCGAGCGCGTCGGCGCCGGTGCCCCAGGCGCCGGTCTTGGTCTTCTTGCCGCCTTCCAGCCCCATCCGGCCGAACAGGATGTCGCCGAGCTGTTTGGGCGAGCCGATGTTGAACGTCTCGCCCGCGAGCTCGTAGATCTCGGCCTCGAGCCCGGCCATGCGCTGCTCGAAGTCGCCCGACAGCCGTCGCAGCACGTCGGCGTCGGCCTTGATGCCCCGGCATTCCATCTCGACCAGGACCGGGATCAGCGGCCGCTCCATCACCTCGTAGACCGTGGTCACCCGTTCGGTCACCAGCCGGGATTTCAGCAGCCGGTGCAGCCGCAACGAGACGTCGGCGTCCTCGGCGGCGTAAGGGCAGGCCTTGTCGAGCGGCGCCTCGGCGAAGGAGATCTGGCCCTTGCCGGAGCCGCACACGTCCGAATACTTGATGTTGGTATGGTCCAGGTGGAGTTGAGCCAGCTCGTCCAGACCGTGCTTGTTCCGCCCGGCATCGCAGGCGTAGGACAGCACCATCGTATCGTCGACCGGCGCGATGTCGACCTTGTGGGTGCGCATCACCACCATGTCGTACTTGATGTTATGCCCGATCTTGAGGACGGCGGGATCCTCCAGCAACGGCTTGATCAGGGCCAGCGCCCGGTCGAAGACGATCTGCCTGGGCCGGTCGACCGCCCGCTCCAGCGCCAGCGCACCGGGCGTGACATGGGCCAGCGGCACATAGCAGGCCCGGCCCGGCTCGACCGCGAGCGAGAAGCCGACGAGATCAGCCTGGGTGGCGTCGAGCGACGTGGTCTCGGTATCGAAGGCGACCCAGCCGCGCCTGCGGGCCAGCGCGATCCAGGCCTCGAGCGCGGCTTCGTCCTGCACGAGCTCGTAGTCGTTGTCTGCCAGCGGCGCGGGCGCGTCGGCGACCGCCTCGGCGGCATCCAGCTCACCGGCGTCCACCATCTTCTTTTCGACCCGCGCGGTGATCGTGCGGAATTCCTGCTCGCGCAGGAAGTCCAGCAGCACCTTGGGATCGGGTTTCCTGAGGATGAAGTCTTCGACCGTGTCGGTGACCGGCGCGTCGTCCTTGAGGGTGACGAGGTCGCGCGAGATGCGCGCCTGGTCCGCGAACTCGATCAGGTTCTGCCGCCGCTTGGGCTGCTTGATCTCCTCCGCCCGGGCCAGCAGCGTGTCCAGGTCGCCGAATTCGTCGATCAACTGGGCCGCCGTCTTGACGCCGATGCCGGGCACGCCCGGCACGTTGTCGGTCGAATCGCCCGCCAGCGCCTGGACATCGATCACCTTCTCGGGCGCGACGCCGAACTTCTCCAGCACCTCCGCCCGGTCGATACGGCGGTCCTTCATCGGATCGAGCATGGTGACGCCGTCGCCGACAAGCTGCATCAGGTCCTTGTCGGACGACACGATGGTCACACCGAAGCCCTTGGCCCGGGCATCCTTCACATAAGTCGCGATCAGGTCGTCGGCCTCGTAACCCTCCATCTCGATGCAGGGCAGGTTGAAGGCGCGGGTCGCCTCGCGCACCAGCGAGAACTGCGGGCGCAGCTCCTCCGGCGGCTCGTCGCGGTTGGCCTTGTACTCGGGATAGATCTCGTTGCGGAAGGTCTTCGAGGAAGCGTCGAAGATGACCGCGACATAATCATCGATGTCGTCCGACGTGATCTCCTCGATCAGCTTCAGGATCATGTTGCAGAAGCCGTTGACCGCGTTCGTGTGAACCCCGTCCGCGCGCTTGAAGGCATCGATCGGCAGGGCGTGGAACGCGCGGAAGATGTAGGCGGAGCCGTCGACCAGATAAACGTGCTTGCCGGCGCTTGGGGACATGTCGGGCGGGGCTCTCGTTGGGGAGATAGGAGGTTGGGTATACCCCATCGCGGGCCGGCGACGCGAGTCACTGGCTATGGCGCTGCCCCGGCCGCCGCTCCCTGATAGCCTCCAAGGCATCTTCTACTGATTGGACACAAGGCTTTCGGCAGAGATATTTTATCGATAGAGTGCATCTAGATTGGAGGACAGGCTTCCGGTGGGGATTGAAATACTCCGGAGATGACACTCAAGCTTCTTACCATTTTTTTGATTGTCGCCGCGCTCGCCGCCGTATCGCTGGCAGGCCTGTTCTATATTTCGCGTCGCTGGCCTGACGGCCTAGGCCGAATCGGTCGAGCGCTTGTTATCGGAGCGCTAGTACTTGTTCTCCTGACGCCGCTATTGTTTTTGGCTCAGTATTTTGCCGTTGACGGTTTAGTCAGTAGCTATATCGATCAAATACAAGATGTCATAGGTATCAATCGATTCCTTGCTAAGGCGCTCGCGGCCATATTCTTTATTCCAGCGCTGTTAAGCCTACGCTACCTTTTCTCTTTATCTAGCCGGCGGCGCTTGATTGGTTTTGGTCTTCTAACACTCTACGCTGTATTAACATACGGGTTCCTCTGGCAGGCAACCAAGGATCAGTACTTCACGCGCGCGGGTGAGCCGCTCAAGTGCTTTGTGGTCACACGGGAAGGTGTAACTTTCCGGGATCGCGCGGGGACCGATCCCGCTACGGGGCGCAGATGCGAATGGGTTACGGCTGAGATACTGCCCCGACTCAAGCTGCTCGAAAGCAAGCTTCGTTCCGGACAATCGCTAGTGCCGCTGGACCCCAATAGGCCGCTCCAATTTTTTTCGGTGGCTACCGGTGAACCAATCATCTGGTACTACCGTACTCCAGAAGGTGATTACGAATTTTTCGACATCCCAGGCTTCCATCCTAGTAGTGGAGCCGCCTTGAAGCCGGTCAACGAAGATGTACTCGCGACATGGCGGGAGTATCGCACTCGGCGGGCCGAGGAACAGGCCAAGGCTAGGCGACTTGCCGAACTTGAGCGTACTCGTCGTCTAGCTGAGCAGAAGGAGAAGGAGAAGGAGAAGGAGAAGCAGGACGCTTTGCTGCGCGAGGATCAGCAGCGTCGTGAAGCCGAGGAACGACAGGGGCGAGAAAGAGCTGCCGCAGAAGCCAAACGTGACGCGCATCTCCGACATATGCGATCTCTACTCAATCCAACGGCTTCAAAGCCCGATCAGACCCTCGCATTGGCCATTCGCCCCGGCCAAAACATCTCAGACCGAGAAGTTTTAGAATTTACTCGATCCCTCCGATCGTCGGCCAATTCGCGTTTGCGTTTGGACAGTAACCTCTTTAAAAATCAATTTTTCATTGAAGGCTATTTCGATAAAGTTTTCAATGGTGATATCACCCCTCTAACAGAAAGCCAAGCGTTTGAGCGCGCCGCATTCATTATGGTCGGCGCGCAATCTGCGCAATGCGGCGATAATCCGGTTGCCTCTAACATGAAATCCTGCACAATAGTACTTGATTATCGAATATATGCGCGCGCGGGTCAGCCCATTGCGCGGGGCCGCATTCAACGTGTTGGTGCGGGGTTCACCCCGGAGCAAGCTAAGCTCAACGCCGCTACTTTGCTGGCGGAAGAGAGAGGCGAAGCACTTCTATCTGCTGTGGTTCGGGAGATGAAAAATGAATCAAGATAGACCTTGCGCATCTTGGCAAGTCTCCGGCGTGAGGTGGCTAAATTATGCGATGGTCATCGCCTTCTTTCTTTCGATTGGGCAAGCGACTGCCGCTGCATATGAAAAACAATTGAACGCGCTTGCGGTAGACCTAGCAAATAAGATTGAAAAGAAAAGTAGAAAAAATGTCGCTGTAGTCGATTTTGTCGATCTTCATGGCAATACTTCTGAGCTTGGGCGATTTGTTGCGGAAGAGCTATCCACCAGAATTGTGGTTCAAAACAAACATTTTTCGGTGGTTGATAGAGCGAATCTCAAATACATCTTGGAAGAAGCGAAACTCACAATTTCGGGTTTGGTCAGGCCACGCAATGCGAAGATGCTTGGAAGGATTGCGGGTATTGACGCTGTGGTTATTGGGACAATTACCCCAATCGGCGATCAAGTGAGAATATTCGCTAAGGTTATTGGCACAGATTCAGCTCGGATTCTGGCGGCTGGCGCGGTTAATATCGCCAAGACACAAGCAGTTAGCGACTTACTTTCACGTGAAGTGACCATCGGCTCCCGTAATGTTGGGAAGGAAAAGAAAGCAAGATTAAGAACTAAGCCCACCACAGCGAATGATACCTATATTGCTTCCTACAAGCATCCCGGGTTCGAACTCGGCATAGTTTCTCTTGGAATAGCAAAAGGGGACCAAGCTGTTTTAGCGTCGTTTGAGATCAAAAACAATTCTAGGGATAATTTGCAGTATGGCGTAGCGACCAGCTCCATCCATCTGACGAGCGACTACCCAGTCCATGCAAAAATAATTTCCGAGGACGGCTTAGAGTGTTCTTCATCTCACCTTAAAGTATCTGGGATCGGGCTGTATTACGATCGTGCGTTTAATCGAGTTTCGCCGCTTTACAAAGGCTCCTCAAACAATTTTCTGATGCGTTTTATGTGCAAGGACGCCCCCAGCCCGGGTAGCTATAGGCTCTTTTTACGTCTCTTCATTTTCTCCTCTCAAAGTAAGAAACGAGAGATAGTCTATGTTTCATTTCCTCGGCTAGTTTTGAATTGATAATCTAAGATGCGACCGCTCAGATCGCCCGCGCCCGCCCTTCCCAGTAGGGCGCGCGGATCACGTTTTTCTGGATCTTGCCGACCGCCGTCTTGGGCAGGGCCTCGACGAAGCGGATCAGCCTCGGCCGCTTGTGACGTGCGATGCGGGCGCCCACGAAATCTATCAGTTCCTGCTCGGTCGGGCGCAGCGCCTCGGACAGAACGATATGGGCCGCTGGAACCTCGCCCCAGCGGTCGTCCGGGATGCCGAAGACGGCACATTCACGCACCGCGCCATGCTTGTAGAGGGCGTTCTCGATCTCGGTCGGGTAAATATTCTCGCCGCCGGAAATGATGACATCCTTGGACCGGTCGACCAGGATCAGATAGCCGTCCTCGTCTCGGTAGCCGACGTCGCCGGTCTTGAGCCAGCCTTCGGACGTCATCACCGCCGCCGTCTGCTCCGAATCCCGGTAGTATTCGCGCATCAGCGCAGGGCCCCTGACCGCGACCTCCCCGGAACGGCCGTCGGGCAGAGGAAGGCCGTCGAAATCGAGGATGGCGATTTCGACGTCGGGGAAGGGAATGCCGACACTGGTCGGCTTTTCCAGCGCCATCTCCGGCGGGCGGTAGCAGGCCGCGCCGACTTCCGACTGGCCGTAGTGCTCGATGATCACCATGTCGGGGAACAACTCGCGCAGCCGGTGCAGGACGGCCACCGGCATCGCCGCGCCGCCGAAATTCATGTAGCGCAGGGTCTTGAGCCTGGCCTTGTCGAACGACGGATCCTGGAGCAGCGCGCCCACTTGGGTCGGCACCATGAAGCCCGCCGTGATCTTCTCCCGGGCGACCAGGTCGACGAAGCCGGGCACGTCCCAGGCCGGCATAAACACGAAGCCGCAGCCGCCGACGACGCCGGTCAGATACCAGGAGAACAGGCCGGCGACGTGGAACAGCGGCGTCACCTGGGCGAGCGTGTCGTCCGGGGTCAGCGCGAACGTCGACCAGGCGCCCTGCGACGCACTGACCCGGGCGCGGTGATCGACCAGGACCGCCTTCGGGAAGCCGGTCGTGCCGCCGGTGAAGGTGAGGCAGAAGGGGTCGGTCTCGGCGAGCGTCACCGGCGGCGGATCCTCGGCGGCGTCGCCCAGGAAATCGTCCCAGGTCTGGGTCCCCTCGCCCGCCGGACCGCCGAAGACGACGATCCGTTTCAGGCTGGAGAGCCGCTCGCGCACCGGCAGAACGGCCGGCAACAGATCGGCATGCACGAACAGGGTCGTGATATCGCAGTGGTCGATCACGTGCCGCAGGTCGTCGGCGGTATATCGGACCGAAAGGTGGGCTCCCACACAGCCGCTGCGCGCGGCGCCGAACAGGAAGACCGGATATTCCACCCGGTTGCCCGACAGGATCGCGACGACCTCTCCCTTTTCGCAGCCCGCCGCGAGAAGGGCATTGGCCAGCCGGTTGGCGGCCCGGTCGAGCTCGGCATAAGTAAACCTGCGCGCGCCCTCTATTACCGCCGTCTTGTCGGGGTAGCGGGCGGCTGCCTCCGACAATACTTCACCGATGAGCCTGGCCATCGCTCGATCCCGGATCCTTCAGAACTAGGGCGAAACCATTCGTCGCAACAGGTCGATAAGGGTTGCGCGCTCGGCAGCCGTCATGTGCCGAACCAGTTCGTCCTCATGGGCGTCAAGGCGCGGGCGAATGCGCTTGAGAAAGGATTCGCCCTTGGCCGTCACGATCAGGGCATGGGATCGGCGGTCGGTCGGCGACGGGGTGCGCTCGACCAGTTCGCGGTCTTCCAGGGCATCGATGATCGACACCAGCGTGGAGCGGTCGATTCCCAGGGCCCGGCCGGCGCCGGTCTGGTTGATGCCCGGGTTGGCCTGCACCATCAGCAGGACGCCGAGCTGGCCGGGGCTGATGCCTTCGTGCCCCGGACCGGTCGACCCGAAGCTCTGAAAGGCGAAGACCTCCGCGCGGCGCAAGTGATAGCCGAGCAGGCCTTCGAGCAGGCCCCGGTCGATGGTGTCCGGTTCGACCGCATCGCGGGTCTCGGCGGTCGACGACGAGCCGGCGGCCGGAGGTGTGAGCTCCTGATCGGTCATGATTTAGTTCATACCACAGATAGGAAGGGCCACAAATAGTTTGTAATCCAAATTATTTGACATACTGACGGTTATCCGGAAATGTTGGGTGATGTCGTTCACCGTCAAAATCCGCGGCCGAGACGACGTGCTCTCCGTCGAGATGGGCCAGACCATCCTGGAGGCCGCGCTCGCCGCCGGCCTGCCCTATCCGCACGGCTGCCGTTCGGGCAATTGCGGTGCGTGCAAGTCGGAGCTGGTTTCCGGCGAAATCGAGATGTCGCCCTATTCCGACTATGCCCTGTCGAAGGCCGAGAAGGATCTGGGGCTGATCCTGGCTTGCCGGGCCGTGCCCTGGTCGGATGCGGAGGTAGTGTGGCTCGACCCCAGCGATACCGTCGCCCACCCCATCCGCCACATGACCTGCCGGGTGACCGGCCTGGACCAGGCCACCCATGACATCCGGATCGTCCGCATGGCGGTCGAGGCGGGCGGGCCGTTCGACTTCTCGGCTGGCCAGTATGCGCAGGTCGCCTTCGACGGTTTGCCCGGGCGCGACTATTCGATGGCCAACCGGCCGTCGGAAGACGAGCTCGAGTTCCACATTCGATTGACCCCCGGAGGGGCGGTCAGCCCCTATGTCGCCGAGCGTCTGTCGGTCGGCGAAACGGTCAAGGTGGTCGGCCCCTACGGCGCGTCGCACTGGCGCGGGAACCATCGCGGGCCCGTGCTCGCGGGAGCCGGTGGCTCCGGGCTCGCGCCGATCAAGTCGATCGTGGAAGAGGCGCTGGCGGGTGGCGCCAAGCAGCCGATCCACCTGTATATCGGGGTGCGCGCCGAGCGCGACGTCTATCTTGAGGATCATTTCACGGCGCTGGCCGAACGGCACGAAAACCTGGAGGTCACGGTGGTCTTGTCCGAACCGGATGGAGCCACCGGCCGGCGCACGGGTTTCCTCGCCGACGCGATCGCCGAGGATTTCCAAACGCTCGACGGCTGCAAGGCCTATCTCGCCGGACCGCCGGTCATGGTCGAGAGCGTGACACAGAAACTGAAGGCGCTGGGCGTTCGGCGGCAGGACTGCCACGCCGACGCCTTTTATACCGAAGCCGAGAAAGCCAGACTGGAGGGCGCGTGAGCGAATTGCTGAAAGACCGGGTCGCGGTCGTAACCGGTGCCGGGCGGGGCATCGGCCTGGCCATCGCCAAGGATTTAGCCGCCAAGGGCGCAAAGGTCGTGGTCGCGGACAGCGGCACCGGCATCGACGGCGACGGCGCCGATCCGGCGATCGCCGCCGAGGCGGCCAAGGCGGTCGGCAACGGCGCCATCGGCTGGGCCGACAGCATTGCCAGCCCGGGCGCGGCGGCGGCTCTGGTCGAGCGGGCCGTGGCGGAATTCGGCGGTCTTGATATTCTGGTGAACAACGCCGCGATCCTGCGCGACGCGCTGGTGTTCAAGGGGGAGCCGCGCGACTGGGACGCGGTCATCCAGAACAATCTCAACGCCGCCTACTACCTGACCCATGCCGGGACCCAGGTGCAGCGCCAGCAGTTCAAGGACGGCCGGGGCGGCGGCGACTACTGCTGGGGCCGCATCGTCAACATCGGCTCGACGGCCGGCCTCTATGGCAACTTCGGCCAGGCCAGCTATGGCGCGAGCAAGGGCGGCCTGTTCTCGCTGACCCGGATGACCGCGTTGGAAATGTCCCGCTCCAAGGTGACTGCCAACTTCCTCGCCCCTTTCGCCCACACGCGGGTGACCGATATCATCCAGCCTGCCAACGACGTGCAGAAGCAATACAAGGACAGGGCCGTGAAGCTCGACGCGCACCATGTCGCGACGGCCGTGACCTGGCTGTGCTCGGACGCCGCGGCGGATGTTTCGGGCCAGATCGTGGGCGTGCGCGGGCGCGAGGTCTTCCTGTTCTCACAACCGCGACCGATCGCCCGGCTGGTGAACGAGCAGGCCGATTGGACCCCCGAAACGCTCGCCGAGGCCGCGTCGGACGCCTTCGCCGACAAATATGTCGAACTGTCCACGGACCTCGAAGCCTTCAATTCCGAACCGTACGTTTGAGGAGACGCGCCATGACCGAGCTGCCCCAGGTCGAAACCGCCGAGGAGCTGCGGCACCAGCCCGAGGAATTCCAGCAGGCCTGCCGCAAGATCGTCGTCAGCCACGCCATCAACGAGTTGCACGGCAGCCGGGTCTACGACGAGCCGGCCATCTCGCTGGCGCCGACCCCCTACGCCAAGTGGCTCACCTGCCGCGTCGCGATGGAGGAATACGGCCATCACTACCGCTTCTTCGAGTTGGGCCGGGAAATGGGCGTTCCCGAAAAGGAGATGCTGCCCGACCAGGCCAGCAAGGCGCCGCTGAGCATCTTCAATTTCAAGATGACCCGGTGGGAAGAATTCTGCGTCATCAAGATGATCGGGGATCTGGCCGAGATCCTGCAGGTGGAGGACCTGTTGCACTGCAGCTTCCACCCGTTGCGCAACCTCGCGCGCATGACCATGCCGGAGGAGCGCTTTCACGCCCAGTTCGGCGAGGATTTCTGCACCGACCTGTGCGAAACCGCAGAGGGTCGGCAGACCGTCCAGGAACTGGTCAACGTGCTGTTCCCGGGCTTCCCGCACTTCTTCGGGCGGGCGAACTCGAAGAACAACGCGATCTACCGCAAGTGGGGCATCAAGAAGCGCACCAACGAGGAGATGCGCGAGGATTACATCAGCCGGACGCGCGCCGTCGTCGAAGGCAAGCTCGGCCTGTCCCTGCCCGAGCCCGAGCCGATCGCCGCCTGACGACGCGTGATCCTCGAGCCATGCACGGCGGGGCTGCGCCCACACCGATTTCGGCTGGGTGACATTTACTCCGTATACTGATAAATTATCTTCTGAAATACAGACGGACTGTGTCGGATGCTGCCCGGCCGTCCGCGCCGAGGCCCGAAACGGGAGGATGAGCCATGGAAGCCCCCACCAAGACACCGGAACGCGAGAAGTTCTACAACACGATCGACGAGAAGAGCATGACCCCCCTGTGGGAGGTTCTGTCCGGACTCGTCACGAAGGAACCCGTTTCCCCGGCCGTTCCCCATATCTGGAAATTCGCAGACGTGCGGCCGCACGTGTTGCAGGCAGGCGAGCTGATCACCGCCAAAGAGGCCGAGCGCCGGGTGCTGGTCCTCGAGAACCCGGGCCTGCGCGGCGACTCCCGCATTACCCACTCGCTGTATGCCGGCCTGCAGCTGATCAAGCCCGGCGAGATCGCGCCGGCCCATCGCCACACCGCCTCGGCGCTGCGCTTCATCATCGAGGGCGGCGGCGCCTACACTGCGGTCGACGGCGAGAAGACGATCATGGAGGAAGGCGACTTCGTGATCACCCCGCCCTGGACCTGGCACGACCACGGCAACGAAAGCGACCGTCCGATGATCTGGATGGATGGGCTCGACGTCCCGCTGGTCAATACCTTCGACACGTCCTTCGCCGAGAATTACGACGAGGACGAGTTCCCGGTGACCCGGCCGGTCAACTACTCGCCGACCCAGTACGGACACAACGTGGTCCCGGTCGGCTGGGAGCGGAAGGGGCACTGCTCGCCCATCTTCAACTATCCCTATGCCAGCACCCGCGAGACGCTGGAGAAGATGCGCCAGTACGAGGAATGGGACGCCTGCCACGGCCTGAAGGTCCAGTATATCGATCCGACCACGGGCGATTTCGCGATGCCGACAATCGCGACCTTCATGCAGCTCCTGCCGAAGGACTTCACCACGACCCCCTACCGGTCGACCGACGGCATGGTCTTCTCGCCGGTCGAGGGCACGGGGCGCACCTATATCAACGGCCAGGCCTTCGAATGGGGGCCGAAGGACATCTTCGTCGTCCCGAGCTGGTGCAGCTACCACCACGAAGCCGACGAAGACGCCGTGCTGTTCAGCTTCTCCGACCGAGCGGCGCAGTCCAAGCTGGGGCTGTGGCGCGAGCAGCGCGGCAACGACCCTGTGTCGGCGCCGGCCTGAACGGGCCGGAGCGCTCCCGGACGATGACTGTCTGATCCCGGGAGCGCCGGGACCATGACGACAGCCTCGACGCCGTTCGCGGCGGTGTCGGCGCTCGACGCTCTTGAAGCCTCCTTCGGCCAGCAGGCTTGGTTCTCCGCCCTGGCCGAGGCGCCGACAGCCGCCGAACTGGCGGACGTTCGTCTCTATCTGGACGGGCTGGGACGGGGCGCGGCCGCAATCGAATGGGTCGGCGACCTCGCAACCGCCCGCGAAATCGCGAACCGGCCCGACTGGGACCGCGCCTGGGCGGATGCCGAGCAGGCCGCGGTGGCGGCCC
>CAMYMQ010000143.1 GCA_947259335.1 uncultured Alphaproteobacteria bacterium
CGCCCAGGCCCTTGGCGGCCAGCGCGGCTCCGCGCGTCGCCGCCGACATGGCGATCATGCGCGCCGTGGCCGCCGTGCCGAAGGTGTTCATCATCTGCAGGCCAGCGACAGCGCCCGCGATCTCCACGCGGAACAGCGCCACCGCGCCCGCCGACATCCGCGCCACCATCAGCCCCGCAAGGGCCGAGGCGGCGGCTCCGGCCACATCCGTGATGGTGTCCAGGTTCTCCGCCGCGCCGCCGACCGCTTCCGTCAGCCCCTTCAGGACCGATGTGATGGCGTCGTTCGCGCCCATCTCACCGATGGTGACGAACAGGTCGTCGAACGAGTCCTTAAGGTTCGACGCCGCGCCGCCGATGGTCTCCATCTTCCGCGCCATCGCCCCGCCGAAATTATTCTCGGCCAGGCGGCGCAGGTAGTCCTGGATTTCGTCGGCGTTCTTGCCGACCGTCTCGGTCACACCACGGAAGGTGAACGACACCTTCTCGCCCTCCGACGCCGCCTTGATGCCGAACTCCTTCAGTCGCTCGAACTCGCCGACCGCCGCGTCCGCCACCGCCTCCACGAAGTCGATCACGGTCTTGTTCGGGATGGCCGACGCCACGTTGCCGAACGCGCGCAGGGAGTCCGCCGAGGCGTCCAGACCCAGGTTCTTCAGGCGAATGAACGCCGTCACCACCTCCGACAGTTCAAACGGCGTCTCCCTGGCGAACTCGCGCAGCATATCCATGGCGCGGGCCGCGTTCTCCGCCGACCCGGTCGCGGTTTCCAGACCGGCGGACAGGTCCTGGAACGTCTGGTTGATGCGCACCACCTGCGTAACCAGCGCGCCAACGCCAAGCGCGGCGGCCATGCTGGACGCGAACGCCGCCATCTCGCTGCGCAGCGCGCGGCTCGCCTTATCGAGCGCGAGCAGCCCGCGCGACGCGGGCGCGCTGGATCGCTCGATGCGCTGCAGAGCGTCCTGGCCGTCCTTGCCCAGACGCATCAGCGCCCGGCGGACAACCTCGCCATCCTGCAGCGATACGCGATAGGTGATGTCATTCGCCATCGTCGTCGTTCCGTTTGTTCAACGCCGCCACCATGCCGCGCTCGGCGGCGGGGATCAGTTCCACCGCCGCCCGTGTGTCGTAGCCCAGCGCCTCCGCCATCCGCAGCGCCACGCCCATGTCGATGCCCGCGACGCCGCCCATGCCGCCGAGCCGAAGCTGCCCGGACGCCTTCAGCATCAGGTCCCAGGCTTGCGCGCCCTCTTCGGTTTTCGGCTGGTGTTCGGTGTAGGGGCAAAGCTCGCCCCCCTCGTTCACGCCTCCGCAGGCACAGGGGAGTCCTTGCTCTCGGCACCCTCGGCAATATTCAGGCCCGCCGCCGTAGTGCCATTCGGCGAGGGCCTGGAGGCGTTTCCCTCCGCGACCGCCTCGGCGTGCGAGCGCGTGTACTTGACCAAGAATTCCTCGGCCATGTCGTGGTAGCGCATCAGGTCGGCCACCGCCGCCTCCGACGCCTCCATGGGCTCGCCGTCCTCCGACAGCACGCCCTCCCAGCGGATGATGGCCGCCGCCGCCAGCGCCTGTGCGAACAGGAACTGCGACAGCCCGGCGCGGGCGTCCTCGTCGTTCAGGTCCGGCAACCCCTCGACCGTCCCGCCCGCGAGCGTGATTTCCGCGTGGTCGCGCAGGACGTCCTGCACCAGGCGCGCGCCCTTCGCCCGCGCGGATTCGTACACCGCCATGGTGAGCGGTCGGACGTACAGGCGCACGCCGTGCGGCAGGTCGATCCGGTATGGGTTTTTTGGCAGGGATAGTCTGATCATGGCTCTTTTCTTCCTCACGCGCTCAAACCTAAATCGGCGGCGGCATAAACGATCCCGCCGCAACCTTTCTTCTTGCGGACCCCGGACTTGCCGACATCCAACCCGAACTTCGACGGGGTGGCGACCGGCACGCCGCCCCGGCGTCCGGCTGCGTAAATCCTGACTCGACTCTCCTTTTCTTGATTGCGATCATTTCCAGATCAACCAGCATGGAGGCGGGTATGCTCTGGGTATCCATTATCGCGGCAGGCTTAATTCTTTTGTTTTTCATTGCTCTTGGGCGTGGCCGGGAAGTCGAGCCAGAATCCGACGCCCAACTGGCCCGCCAGGCCATCGAGGCGTTCGCACCGCGAACTCCCGATAGGCCAGATGTTGTGGAAACTGCTCCCACACCACAAAACCCGCCAAAAACATGGGAGGTTGATTTAACCATCCCGGAAATGGGTGTTCCCGGAACCGCATCAGACGCCCAAACCGATGCCGTTGAAAAGTTGTTCGGACAGCCGTTACCAAAACCCATAAGCCACGAGCAGGCATCGCTAATTCTTGACTGCCGCGAATACGCCCGCGCCATGGCGGATGTTTTTGATAGAGAGGGAAGGCCGCTTAATGAGGAAATATCCACCCCATTGGTTGTGGCCTTCATTCTCT
Source organism: uncultured Alphaproteobacteria bacterium (assembly GCA_947259335.1). GTDB lineage: Bacteria > Pseudomonadota > Alphaproteobacteria > Bin65 > Bin65 > CAMYMQ01. The sequence continues at coordinate 2,465 of CAMYMQ010000143.1, forward strand.
CGGATGAGCATCTGCGTGATTATGTTTCAATGTGGGGCCGTAATCGGTTTTCACGGGGAACCCACAATGAACCACCAAGGCTCCGGCGAAATGAACACTTCCAAAAGGTTCATCAGTTCCTTTCTAGTCAACTTCAATAGCTTGCCACGTCGTTGGTCAGCGTGATCTGCAGCAAGTGCCCGGCCACGCTGTCGTAGGCCGCGCGCCAGTCGTAGGACGCCTGCACGCCGCCCGGGCCGCGCAATTCCTGCTTCTTCTTCGGCAGGAACACGCGGGGCAGCGCGAACTTCAGCAGGTAACCCTCGGCCCCCGGAATCGAATAGCCGTACTCCATGGCGACCGGCGTCTCGGCGGACACCGCCGCCGAGATTGTGGTGTCGGTGGAGAACCGCACGTCGATGGAGCCTTCCGCTGTCGCCTCGGTTTCGTCCGCGCCGTCGATCAGCCCGTCGTCGCGGATCGTCTCGACCCGCTCCAGATTGTTCGAGAACGCGAACCGCCCACCGGTCACGTTTGCAAGCTGGCTACCGCCGACCTTGATGGTGCCGGTGCCTTGGGAAAACCGCTTGAGCGCATGGGTCAGCGGCGCGGCATCCACAGCCGACGCCTGTTCCGTCTCACCCTGGGCCACCACGCCGATGGTGGCGTTGGCCGGGCCGGTGCGCGCCATGTCGAAGGCCAGGCTTTCCAGCTTGGCCCCGGTGTGGCGGTAATACTTCGGCACCGTCAGGCCGGTGTGGCCGACATCGAAGGTCAGGCTCGGCAGGTCGCCGCCGGACGTGAACACATGGGTGTAGGTGCCGTCCATGTTGTCCGTGGTATCCGCCGCGCCGAGAATTCCCTTGAGCCAGAAGCCGATGGCCCGCAGGTCCAGCGGCACGCCGAACTCTCCATCGTCCGACACCGCCTCGTAGAACGGGTCCTGGGCGTCGCGGCCCTGTCCCAGCAGGGGGTCGTAACCCAGCGGGCGCTCGGCCCCCAGGCTGCTCTCCTTGAAGGACAGGCGGGTATAGACGCCGCCGCCGGAGCCGTCCGGTGCGGTGCCGTAGGTGGACTCGAACGCCGCCAGAAGCTGCGCGTCGGAGCCGTAAGCTCGGGTCTTCGCCATGGTCTTTCTCCTTTCAAACGATTAAGCCGCGCGCCGCCTATCCCAGCGGCGTCGATGTCGCGTATTCCAAAAACACGGTCACCAGTGCCGCCTTGATGGTGGCCGCCCCCTCCACCGGCTCGTCGAGAAGCTCCGGGCTGCCCGGCGACGCCATATCGACCGCGCCGCCCAGGGTCTCGTCGGCGCTCACCGCCTGCCCGATGGCCTGCAGCAGCGCGTCCATCGCCGTGTCGCGGGTGCCGGAATCGCCATCCTGCACCTGCACCACGACCTCGGCGCGGTGCGTGTAGATGTAGCTCGTGGGCGACAGCATGACCTCCGGCTCGCCCGGCTCGCCGTCGCGCAGCACGATCAGGCCGCCGGACGGTATCTTCGCCACCTCCGGCTCGTTTCGTTTCACCGCAGGCCCGGCGATGCCGGACAGCACCGCGAACAGGGCTTTCAGCGCCGCCTCGCGCTTGCTATCGGCCATTCCGTTTCTCCCGGCTTCTCTTCGCCATTTCCGACGCCACGAGGGCGGGCAGGGCGCGCGCATGCCTCTCGACGATGCCGCCCGCGTCCGTGCGTTTCTTGATCCTGATCTGCGGCATGAGGATGAACATCGGCACCGCGCCGCGATTGAGGATGTCCTTGACGCGCCCGCCGCGCCCCGAGCCAAGCTGCCCGCCGCTGCGACCGCCCAGCTTCATGCCGCCCGCGAACGCCAGGCGCTGGATGCGCCCGCTGCGCGTCTTCGCCGCCGCTTCGGTCACCCGCAGAAACCAGACCAGCCCCTTGCCGTCTTTCGTCGGCAGGGTGTAGGTCCACTTTTTCATGGCCACCATTTCGGCGGGGCTGATCAGCGTGCCGCCGCTCATTTTTCGGAACCCGCGCGGCTTATTGAAGCCGGTCGGGATCGCCAGATAGCGGCTGCCATCTGGCCGGATCACCGCGCCGTGCTCGTGCGCCTTCAGCGCTTCCTGCGTCCGCCCACCGGGCTTGCCCCTCGGGTAGATGAAGAGCGCCGGGTTGAGCGTCTTTGTCCCGCGCCCAGGATAGACGCCGAACCGCCAGGCGTTGCCCAGCCGCCCCAGACCGGCCCCCTTGGCGTCCGCCACCAGCGCGCGCCGGATACGCCCGCCCGTGCGCCCCAGCGCCGCCCGGTGCGCCGCCTCGATAGCCTTGATATCGGCGTCGATGGACTTTTGCAGGTTGCCCTGCATCGCCAGTTTCAAGGACATGCTACTCGCCCTCCGGGGCTGGGCACGTCCAGACCAGACGCTGATCGTCCCGTTTCATTGGCTCGGCGTTGATGGTGTGGGTCGCGCCGTCCACGACGAAGGCGTCTCCCTTCTGCGGCGCGTCCACGTCGGAGACGCGCACGTCGATAACGGTTGAGGCCGAGGCGAGCGAAGCGCCGAACGTGTCGAACTCCATATCCCCCTGACGCAGGATCACGAGCACGTCCGGGATGTCATCGCCAGCAGCCGGGCGGAATACGGCTGGGCGGCCAAGCCGCCTGAAAGCCGAATCCACGGCGCGTTGCGCAAAGCCTGTCATCCTTGATCCCCTGCCTGAAAAAAGATGGATGGCCCGAAGCCTGTAGACTCCGGGCCGTCCTTATGCCGCCCGTCAGACGGACACGCCGTTAAGGCGCACCCGCGCGGTCGCGTCGCCATCGGCGGCGGCAGCCATGGCCACGCCGATCAGGGTGTTGGCCCCGGCGGCGGCATCGCCGGTCACCTTCTTGGCCGTATCGTCCCAGTAGACGTTGCCGAAGGCGGTCACTGCCGACCCGGCGCTGGTGTCCTTGTCCATGTCGAACACACCGTCGACCTGGATTTCCACTTCCGCGCCGTTCAGGGCGTCGTGGCAGGCCACGCCGAACAGGGACCCGGTCAGCATCCCGGCTCCGCCGGAAATGTCAGCCGCCGCCGTGGCGGTCACGGTGCGGCCTTCCTGTACGAAGTTTTTCATCTCGATATCCTTTCGGTTAAGAACTGCGAAACGACGAAGGGCCGCCTTGCGGGCGGCCCTTCCGTCACATCATTGGTTCAGAGGTTGGCTTACGCGCCGGGGTCCTTGTAAGCGGCGCGGTACTCGACCGGGGCCGCAGCGAAGTCCAGCACCACGTCGAAGGTAATGCCCAGCAGGCTCACATCCTGCTGCAGCATCTGCGGGCCTTCCTGGCCTTCCAGGTAGGCGTACACGATGGCCGACAGGCGGCCCGGATCGCAGAACAGATACCAGGCCGTCTCGCTCGCGGCGTCCAGAAGCGGCTCCACCACCGGGGTAAGCTGCTTGTGCGACGCAGGCACCACATCGCCCGTTTTGGTCGGCACGACGATGTTGGCCAGGTGCTGCTCGACCGTGGTTTCCAGCGCCGCCGGAACCACGATCACGGACGGGGTGTAGTTCAGCGTCTTGCCGTCCCCGTTCTTCTGAGTGCGGATGGCGGTCTTGCCAGCCCCCACGGTGGACGCCGAAATCGCCGCGCCAGCCGCCGCCAGGTTCTTGTGGTCGGTGTGGAACAGCGCCTTGTTGTCCGACAGCTTCGCATTGCTGGTGACCACGCCCCACACCGTCTCGTTCTCGTAGGTGCGGGCCGCCTGCCCGGCCTTGGCGGCCAGTTCGGCGAACGCGCCCAGGTCGTCGTTGACCAGGGCCTGGCGAGTCAGGCGCAACCGGCGGCCAACGGTCGCCAGCTTGACGGTCTCCTGGGATTCCGTCATCGCTCCTTCCTTGGGTTCGCCGTGCTCATTCAACGGCAGCAGCGCCGGGAAGTCGCCGTCCCGGATCAGGTTCTTGGTCCGGAAGTCGCGGTTGGTGATGCGCCGCGCCACGGCCTGGAAGGTCGCGGGCATGGCGTCGTAGGACGGCATCAGCATGCGGTCGCCGGTGCCCTGCAGAAGGATCGGGAAATCCGTCGTGCCCAGGGCGCGCTCGATGATCTGGCTGTCACGCATGCGGCGCACGTTCTCGCCGCGCGCCTCCAGGAGCGAAGCGGCCATGCCCGCCATGGACAGGCCGACATACTCGCGGGCCGCCTCGGACGGCTCGGTCCCGGTGTAGCGGCTGGCCGCCGCCTCGGCCATGCGCTCGCGCATAACCGCCGGGTCGTCGTTGGAGACGCCCATCTCGATCCGGTGCCCGCGCACCTCGCTGGCTTCCGACACCTCGGCGGCTTTGTCGATGATGGCGGTACGGGCCGCATCCAGCGACACGCCGCGTTCGATCAGGTCCTCGGCGAAGGTTTCCGCGTCGTCGCCCAGGATGCGGGCGGCCTTGCGGATGCCGGAAATGCGCTCGCGCTCAGCGCGAACGCCCTCGTCGCGAGCCGATGCGGTCTCCTTCTGGGTGTCCTGCATCGCCTTGGCGGGTTCGGTACGGACCTCGGAGGCCGACTCGGCGGCCTGATCAGTCCGGGCTTCGGCGGCCCGATCCGCCGCCTGGTCTGCCTTCTTGGTCATGTCATTGTTCTCCACATAAACGATGGTGCAGGGGGTTTCGGAATCGGCGGCGGAACGCACCCCTGCGCTCGCATCCGCGCCGATAGGAACCATGGACACCTCAAGCGGCGTCCAGCGGGTAGCTTTGAACAGAGGAACCTGGCCCTCTTCGCGCGTGACCTCGTAAGCCTGCACGCGATATCCGACCGACACGTTGCCGACCGTGCCGTCCACGACCGAGCGAAAAACCTCCATGGCCTTGTCCGTGTCCCGGAACCGGGCCGTGCAGGTGCCGACGCCCTTGGCCAGCTTCGCGGAGTTGGCGACGACCGTGCCCAACTGATCCTCCATGGACCAGTTGAAGTGCGCATCCAGGATTGGCGCGCGCCCGTCGTTCATCCGCGACAGGTCGACCGCGCCCGGCTCCATGGCCAGTTCCTCGTCATAGGGGCCGTATCCGGAGCCGTCCGGCAGCAGGCCGTAGCGCCGAACGCGCGCGCCGGTCGAGAAGATCATCTCGACCGTCCGCTCGTCCTCGTTCGCGGTCTCCGCGCGGAACTGAACGCCCGCGCCTTCGGGCTCCCGGCGGTTGGTCGGCTTCAGCGCCACCTCCCGCGTTTCGCCCTTCGGTTTGTCTCGTTTCGCCATGTCACGTGTCCTCCTTCAAAAGGTCCGGCTGCGCCGCGCCCGACTTCGCGACCCGGCGCGGATCGCTGTCCAGCACAAGGCCCAGCTTGTCGATCATGCCCGCCACCTCGGCGATATCGTCCAGCAGCGTCGCCGGGTCGCGCCCGTTTTCCGCCGCCGCATCGAGCAGGGTTTCCGTGCCGGTTCGGATGCGCGTCAGGTCCGACATCGCGTCCTTCAGCGGATCGACCGGCTTAGGTTTCGGTGCGGTCCATTCGGGGCGCTCCGCCTCGCGAAGCGCGCCCGCGACGATCCCCATCTCGTTGAACGCCGTCCAGGCAGGGCGGCAAAACTGGTGGATCATCACGTTCCGCTGATACCGCTCCAGAACCGACTGGAATTCGAGCCTGCCACCGCGCATGGACGAATAGTTCGCCTGGCTCATGTCGCCGGTCATCTGCTGGTACGTCACCCGCGACCCTGCGGCGATCTCGTGCGCCTTCACCCGGTGATACTCCGCGTGGCCGCCAACCGCATGCGGCGCGCCGAACGTCACTTCCTGGCCGGGCTTCAGGTATTTGATGATGCCGGGCTCCAGGCTCTCGACGAGACGCCCTTGGGCATCCTTTTCCGTGCCCGTCAGCGGGCTCTTGCCGGGACCTTCCGGCTGCGTCACAAAGGCCGCGAAGCACGCCTCGATCTTCTTGCGCAGAAGCTCCGCGTCCTCGTACTCGTCCAGGTCGCGCAGGCGCAGCAGGACAGGGGCCAGCGTCGGCACGCCGCGCACCTGTCCGGGGCGGCGTGCCTCGAAAATGTGCATCACCTCGCTCGCCGACACGCGCTTGGAGATGTGCGAGCGCCGCGAAAAGGGCGTCGCGTCGCCGGGGTGCGTCGGAAATAGCCAATAGGCCACGCGGCGGCCCAGGCGGTCGAACTCCACGCCCTGGATCACGATGTTCTTGTTGCGCAGGTCCTCGGTCTTCGCCGTATCCAGGTGATCGGGCTCCAGGACCTGAATCTGTAGCGGGACCGGCAAGCCGTCAGAGACGCGGCGTGTGCGGAACCGGACGAGAACCTCGCCCGCCTCGTACTCAGTCCCCGACACCAGGCCCTGCAGTCCGTAAAAATCATATCGCCCATCGGCGTCGCAGGCGTCGGACCAGCGTTTAAACACGTCCATGGCCTGCTGGGCCGCGCGCGGCACGATGCCTTTGCCCACGGCGTTCGCGACCCACACATCCTTGGAGCGCGCCGCATACGGGTTGTTCCGCACCATGTCGCGCGAGCGGTCGCGCAGCAGTCCGAGCGCCGGGCCGATCTCCATGTTCGCGGAGTTCGGTCGCGTCCGCCAGCCGTCCGTGCGTCGACCGCGCTTGGCCGCCTCGTACTCGCGCGTCAGGCCATTGATCTGTTCGAGCGTCCAGCGGGCGTGCGCGCGCTTGGCCGCCGCATCCGGCGACACCACGGCAATCAATCGTTCAAACACATTCATCGGTTCAGCCTTTGGAAAATCCGCCCAGGGTGTAAGTCTGGACCGCCGTCGCGGACGATTGCAGGTCGGCCTTGACCATGTCGCGGACGCGCAGCAGTTCGTCGAGACTGCGGTACGTCACGGTGGTGTCGCCGTAGCGCACGGTCAGTTCGCCGGACGCTATGGCCGTGTTTAGTGCGTCCAGGTGCGCTTGCGTGAAATCGGCCATCGTCTACCTCCGCAGCCAGTCCGTCCGCCGCTCGATATACGGCTCCGGCTCCGTCTCGTTCTCGTTGTTTTCGTCGCCAGTCGCCGCGCGTTCCGGTGCGACGGACAAGGCCAGCGCCTCAAGGTCCCCCTGCTCGCCCTGCGGCGGTACGGCGCGCTCGCGGGCCAGTTGCCGCCAGTCGTCTTCGGTCAGGTCCGGCACCTGCAAAAGCGGGTGCGCGGCTAAGGCCATGTTGTAGACCCGGCAGTCCAGGTAGTGGTTCGGACCTTTCTCGTGCCACACCCGCTGGGTCCGGCCCTTGTTGGTGACTTCCTTCAGAAACTCGTTAGTGATCTGGCGGAAGTAACCGTCGTCATGGAACTCCGAGAAGTGGCAATATCCGGGCGGGTCCTCGGTCTCGCCATCGGAAATTCCCAGCTTCCGCAGGTTGGCGTAAAACTTGGCCTTCAGCCCCCAGGTGCCGACGTGCCAAACTTTGAGGCCGCGTCGCCGTTTCTTGCCTTGCCACGTCACGTCCTGATCGGTCGCGGTCGCAATGGCGGGCCGCCCCCATCCGTCCGCGCCCTTGAGCGCGAGCACCCCGGCGTGCCGACGCACGAATCCGTAAACGGCTTCGGTGTTGAAGCCGGAATCCACGCCAGCCAGATCGATGGTGCGGCGGTTCCCGTATGCGTCCGGATAGGACGCCAGAAACACACGCTCCAGCGACTGCCAGACGGGATTGTCGGCGGAGCCCGTGTCGCCCGGCAGGAAGCCGATGTCGATGGACCACGACCGTTCGCCTGGCCCCCATGCGGCGACCTCGTAATAGATTCCGTCGCCCTGCACGTCGGCGGCGGCTGTCAGGACGAGCCCGCCGGACGGAATAAAGCGGCGCTGATGGGTCTCGCGGCGCGCGTACAGCCGGTTCCATTCCGGCGCGTCGCCGCGTTCCTCCCACGCCTCGCCCAGCCACAGGTTCACAAACGCTTTCAGCTTGCCGGGATCGTCCTTCGCCTTCAGGAAGGCTTCGGCGATCTTGTCCCAGGTGGTCAGCAGCGACACCAGCGCGTCGATGTGGTAGCTCGGGTGCTTTCCGGGGCCGGGCGCTTCCGGCACCCAGCGTCCCGCCAACACCATGGCGCGCTTCTCGTGATGTTCGATCACCGTGCCGCAGTGGGCGCAAACGTAGTGCGCCTGGTACGGCCACTCGGTCGAAAACTTGAGGCCGTGCGGCGTGTCCTTGCCGCCGAACACCAGCCGTTGATACTCCCCGCAGTGCGGGCAGGGCACCTGCCAGTAACGCTGGTCGCCCTCGTCGAAGGCCGCGTCGATGCGCGAGATACCCTTGATGGTGGGCGTCGATGCCTCGAACAGCATGTATTCGGCCGTGGCGTGGAAGGCGGTTTGCCGCGCCTTCGCCATCTCCATCGGGTCGCCCTGGCCGTCCAGGTCGAGCGGCCATTCGTCGATTTCGTCGCAGAACAAAAACTTGACGGTCTTCGACCGCAGGTCCGAGGCGCTGTTCGCCCCGGTGAGCGTCAGCGATCCGCCGGGATACCGCTTGTTGAGCGCGGTCGACGACGCCGCCGAGCGGCTCCGGTGCTGGCGCACCTTGCGGCGCAGCGGGTCCGTCGCCTCGATGGTCGGCGTCAGCTTCTCGCGGTTGAAGTCCTGCACCGACGTGATGGTCGGGAACACCACCATCGCCTTGGCGGGCGTCTTGTCGATGATGGACCCGACCCAGGCGATGCCCACTTCCGTAAGGCCCGTCTGCGCCGACTTCCGAACACTCACCCGGTTGTGCGGGCTCTCGGCGGCCAGGTTGTTCAGAATCTCCACGGCGTAAGGCGTCAATTCGGAGGACCAGCGGTGCCCGGCCTGCGGTCCGTCCGCGACCACCAGGTTCTCGGCGGCCCACGCGGCAGGCTCGATCACCTGATCCGGGGCCAGGCCGAGCGCCAGCGCGCCCGCGATTATCGCCAGGGTGCTTTTACGTTTCATCTTCCGCCAACAGGTTCAGGCTTTCCACCACCATGGATTCCAGGTTGCGGACCTTCTGCTTCAGCAGAGCCCGCACCGCTTCCGCGCCGCCGTTCCGGGCGGCTGCGTCCAACTCGTCCGCCCAGCCGATCACACCGTCGAGGCCCTGCCGGATTTTCCGGCCAGACGCCACCATGGCGTCCTCGACCTCGCGCTTGGGCAGCCACTGCCCCAACTGGCGCTCGTATTCCAGTTGAGCCATTTTGGCCTGGTACGCCTCGCGCGCCGTCCGGGCCTTGGTAAACGAAAGGCCGCCCGCGCCTGGGACGGCCTGCTGTTCCGATTCCGGCTCCTGGTCCGGCTCGTCCGCGCCCTCGACCGCGTGCGGCTGGGGATGCGTCTCGGCCATGCGGCGGGCCGGGTCTCCGTTCTGGCGGCGCTCGTAATCGGCCTCGGCAAAATCGACCTGGCCGTCAGCGGTAAGCGGAATCTTGCCCTGCTTCACCAGCTTGTTGACGGCCTGTTTCGAGATACCGGCATGCCGCGCATAGGCCGCTTGGCTTCCGATCATGTCTCACCTCAAGCTGTTCCGTCGCGCCGCGTCCGCTCCACCTCCGTAAAGGTCCGTCCGGATTCCTCCAGGATCGCGGTCTGGCCGGTGAATTCCTGCCAGCGGCGCACGATCACATCTACGTATCGCGGGTCCAGTTCCACGAGCCGGGCCGCTCGGCCCCGGCGCTCGCAGGCGATCAGCGTGGACCCGGACCCGCCGAACACGTCCAACACCACGTCGCCCTTGCGGCTGCTGTTGCGTAGCGCCTTCTCGATCAGGCGAACCGGCTTCTGCGTCGGGTGCACGTATGCCCCCGTCGCCTCGCGCCCCATCGACCACACGTCCGATTGGCTCTTGTCGCCGAACCATGGGCCGCGCCCGCAGTAAAAAACAAACTCATGCTGCGGTCGGTAGTGCGCGTTGCCGAGCCCGATGCTTTTCTTGTCCCAGACGATGCACGCCGAAATGTCGAGGCCGATGTCCGCCATGGCCGCCTCGAACTCCGCGTAGGTCCGCCAGGGAAAGCAGACGTACACCGGGGCCGTTTCCTTCGCCTCCGCCACCGCGCAGCCGACCGCGTCGCGCACCAGCGCAATCAACTCGTCGCCGCGCTTGTCGTCGTTCATGATCATGCCGTGCGCCTTGACGCGTGCACCCTTCGGCGACGACCCGGCGGCCCGTCCGTCGCCGAAGGTTATGCCGTAGGGCGGGTCGGTGAAAACGAGGTCCACCAAGCCCCCCCCCCTGCAGCGCGTCAAGCGTTGCCGGGTCCGTGGAGTCGCCGCAGATAAGCCGGTGCGCGCCCATGACCCACACGTCGCCCAAAACCGAAACCGGGTCGGGCTTCGCCTCCGGCGCTGCGTCCGGGTCGGGTTCGCCGTCTCCGCCGTCTCCCGCTTCGGGCTCCGGCTCGACCAGCAGCTTGGCGATCTCCTTTTCGTCGAAGCCGAGGCCGCCCATGTCGAAGTCCTTCTCCGCCAGGTCCGCGACCTCGATGCGCAGCAGGTCCTCGTCCCATCCGGACAGTTCCGCCGTCTTGTTGTCGGCCAGAATGTAAGCCCGTTTCTCGTCCTCGGTGAGGTGGGCCAGCGGCACCACCGGAACCGTCTCCATGCCCAGCCGCTTCGCTGCCAGCACGCGACCGTGGCCAGCAATGATTCCGCCCGCCGTGTCGATCAGCACCGGGTTGTTGAACCCATACCGTCCGATGCTCGCCGCCAGTACGCTGACCTGCTCGTCGGAGTGCGTCCGCGCGTTCCGCGCATAGGGCACCAGATCGGCGACGGCCCGCCACTCGATCTTGCCCGCTCCGACTTTCAGTTCCATGCGCGCACCCGTCCACCATCGGGTCAACCCGCGTCCCCGCGATGGTCAACCCGGTCAACCGCCGTCAACCTTGTTTTAAAAGCTGAAAACTACCGAACTCCGGCGCCCTCGCCACCCGTATACCAAGATCGCCGGGAAGGACCCGCGCATTCGAAAAAGCGAAGCCCCGCCGGGCGCAGGTCCCGGCGGGGCTTCGAGGTAACAGGGAGGCTTCACGTCTGGGAGACGATCCAAAGCAAAAGGCCCGCGAGCCGTCGTCGGGCTGCGGACCTTTTTTAGGATGGTTGAACCATGTCAAACAAATCCCCACTTGTCAACCCCCCTCTTTCATCCATGGGGTGCGTGGCGCGTCCGGGCCGGTGACCTCGTGGCTGTCCAGGTGGCGCAACTTATCGGCCAGCGCGGCAAGCGCGTCCCACCACTCGACATAGACCCCGCGCACGAACTCAAGATGATCCGGTTCCGGGTCGTATTGCAGCAGGCAATAGGCTGGCTTCCGGCAGGTGTCGGGATCGAAGTACTCCATCACCGGCTTGCCGTTGGCCCGCAGCATCGGCTTCGGGCCGATCTTCGCCCCCGGCATCCAGTCCGGCCTTCCGCCGGTCTTGGCGAACTCGATCAGCAGTCCGATCCACAGCGGCTTGAGGGTGCGCACGGCATCGTGGGTGGCCTCGGCGGCGGGGTGGATGTCGTTGGTCCCGAACATCGACGACCCGGCGCAGTCGATCTTTGTTCCGAGCAGCCCGTTGTTCTCGATGGCGATCAGGTTGCTGCGGCAGCCCGCCGGGTACAGACCGGCGACCACCCGGCGGTTCACCGCGTCCGCCGCCTGATCCTGATAGGTCCACCGGAGCAGTTCCTCGACATCCACCGCCTTGCGGTAGCTGCGAGGGTTGCGAGGGTCTGCGAGGGTATCGTGCGAGGGTTTATATCCCATATTTCCCTTTATTTTCAAAACCTTATTATCTCCCTGCGAGGGTTGCGATAGTTATGTCAGGTCGTCTCGTGTATGCGCGCACACACCCGTGAGGGCTGGAAAAACCCTCGCAACCCTCGCAACCCTCGCAACCTATTGATTTCAAAGCCTCTATTTCCTGCGAGGGTCTGCGAGGGTTGCGAGGGTTTAGCCGTAATCATCCGGCCCATCCACGGGCGGCGGGTCGCTCGACGCCTCCGGCACGTTGGCCAGCCGCACGTTCATGTAGACGCGGATGCGCCCGTCCGACTTCTCGACGCCGCGCTCCGGCATCGCCCGTCCGAATGCCGTCAGTGACCAGGGCCGCTCCGCATTCGCCGCGCACCACGCCTTATATGCCTCGTACATAACCGACGCCTGGACGCTCTCGTTCGGCACCGGCTCGACGCACTCGGTAATGAACCGGCCCAACGGATCGCTGTCCGCCCGGTATTCGTCCGTCGCTGCCCGCACCCGGTCGGGCACCACCAGCCCGCGCTCCAGCCATATCCGCACGCCGTCGAGCACCCAGTTGAGCACCCCGTTGCGCTCGGCCCACAGCTTGGCAGGCAGGTCCTTGTCCTGTTCCTCGTCGGGCACGTTCACCTCCCACGGCACGAGCAGGAAGCGCCGCCAGATGCCCCGGTCCTGCCCCCGGATCGCGGGCTTGTGGTTGCCCGACAGGGTGAGTTTGAACTGCGGCACGAAATCGAAGAATCCGTGGTTGAGGTGGCGGACGGTGATTTCCTCGCCGCCCGTGATGGCCTTGATGGTCGCCTCGGCGAACCGCGCGCCCTTCTCCGGCTCCGAGGCCCGCACCAGCCGCGCGCCGGGCAGCCGCGCCAGGTCCGGTGTGGCCTCCGCGCCCCGCTTGCGGTCGTCGCGCAGCAGCGACGCGAACGGCAACGAGACCGAGTACGGCCCCATCATCTTGGCGATCAGGTCGATGAACACCGATTTGCCGTTGCCGCCCTCGCCATAGTTGAACACCAGCTTCTGTTCCGACGTGACGCCGGTCAGGCAGTATCCGGTCCACACCTGCAGGAACAGGCGGATGTCGGAATCCGGCTGCACTTCCTCCAGAAAGCGCAGGAAGTTCGGGCACGTGGCGTCCGGGTCGAACTCCACATCCATGATCTTGGCCAGCCGGTCGTCGCGGCTGTGCTCGCGCAATTCGTCGCACGCGCCTTCCATCCGCAGCGTCCCGTTCTTCACGTTCAACAGCAGCGGGTCGTCGTCCATCATCTCCGGCGGGACCGAGATATAGGGCGTGGCCTCCGTCACCATGGCGTCCAGCTTCGTCCGGTTGCCCGACGCCATGGACCATTTGAACAGGTCCTCCAGCTTCTTCTCCCAGTCACCCGCCGCCATGGTGTCCGGCTTGCCCCGCTTCTGCAGCGCCGCCACCTCCTCCATGATCGAGCGCGCCGTCTCGTGCGCGCGCTGCTTCACGATCTCGTCGGCCCCCTCCGGGCTCCAGTGCGTCTCGGCCCAGTGGTGCCAGCCCACCTCGCGAACATGCAGCAGGTCGTGGCCGTGCCGCGCCAACAGCCGCTCGGCGTTGCCGAGGTCGTTGCGCTCCTTTTCGGCCAGGGCCAGGTTCACGTCGCCGCCTCCGCCGCCACCCGAAAACCGGACGATCTCGGCGTTGCCGACCGCTTGTTTGATGGCGTTTTCACCCTGGCCCATCGCACCTCCGTTTTTCTTGTCGTTGCCGCTCAAAACAGGCTCCCCTGCGATCCCTTTGCTGATCCCCGCGCGGGCCGTTCCGGGCGCGGCGCTTTGGCCGCCCCGCCCACGGCTGGGGCCGGTTCGGGGTTGTGTTGCTTTTTCTCCACCTGGGCCCGCGCGTGCTCGGCGCAGTACCACCGGCCCAGATATCGATCCGCGTCCGGCGCACCGCGCTTTTCGGCACGGGCGTAGCGCGTCAGTTCGCAATCGAAGCCATGACTGCCCCACCTGTCGCATCCGGGGTGCTGGCAGTAGTGGATAAACCGCCCCCCATCATCGAAGTGCGGGGCGTCGTGATGTGGCTTGTTCGGCGAAGCGTTCGAACGCGGCGCGTCCGATGCTCCGTGAGGCCGATTGCCACCCCTGTCCGCTACCGGGGGGGCGGAGCGTCCCGTTTCACCCGTCTGCGGCCTTTTCTGCGGCGCGGTCATTTCCCCGCCTCCAGCGCCAGCGATTCCTGCCGCGCCTTAGGCTTTGGCGCGAACAGGTCCGGCTGCGCGGCGGCCTTCTCGATCCGCTCGCAGGCCAGGTCGAAGAACTTGGCGTCCCGCTCGATGCCGACGAACCGCCGCCCCAGTTTCAGGCACCCCACGCCGGTCGTGCCCGAGCCCATGAACGGGTCGAGTACCAGGTCGCCGGGATTGGTGTAGAGCGAAACCAGATCAGCCATGAGCGGCACCGGCTTCTCGGTCGGGTGGCCGCCGTAGCGGCCCACGTTCACCGGGTGCGTGAACACCCCGCGACGCCCCCCCCCGTTCCATTTGCGATGACCCGGCCCGCACCAGCAGGTGACCGCGCACTCGAACCCGCGCGCCGCCCCTTGTCCGTTGAAGCGCGGGGCGGCGTCCGGCTTCACCCAGGCGAGCGTGGTATCCCACTTCGCACCGGCGTCCTGCAGAACGTCGCGCCAGGCCCGCACGCCCTCGGCCAGGCAGAACAGAACCGCCCATCCGCGCGCCGCATCGACGACCGCGCGGGCCACCTCGGCGCGCCCGGCGTTGATGCCCTCGAAGACCAAGTCGTCGATCATCTCGCGCCCGTCCGTGCGCTTGATGCGCCCGATGGCCTTGTGCAGTTCGTCCTCGTAGGGCGGGTCCGAGATCACATGGTCGACCGGCCCCAGCCCACCCATGACCTCCAGGCAGTCGCCGTGGTACAGCGTCGCCGCGCCGATGGTGACCGCCCCACTTATGAGCCCACCTTCCCGGCGCTCGCGCGCAGCATGTCGTTGAAATCCATCCCCGGCGTGGGCCGCGCCACCCGCACCCGGCGGCCATGGCCCGCGTGGAACCCGACCGCCTTGGCCAGCGTCTTTTCCAGCGCGCCCTGATCGCCGTCCGCGTCCACGCACAGCACCAGGTCCTTGACGACCGGCGGCAGGTCGAGCGCCGCCATGTTTCCCAGGCTCCCCGCCGCCCACACCGACATCCCGGTCGCCAGCATCACCGACAGCGCGGTCTCGATCCCTTCCGCCACGCCCAGCTTCGGCGCGGCGGGGCACAGCCGGATGGCCCCGCCCCACACCGCGCCCGCCATTTTCTTCGGGCTGCTCACCCGCGCCTTGCCCGACCCGTCCGGCAGCAGGAACGTCCGGTGGATGCCGGAAACCCGCCGCTGCCCGTCCTGCACCGCCGCCACCATGGCCGGGAACACCAGACCCGTATCGGCGTGCCGCAGACCGGGGTGGTAGCGCAGCGTCGGCGGAACGCCGCCAAGGGCCTCGGCCTCGATCCCGCGCGCGCGCAAATAGGTTTCGACCAGAGTGCCCGCCGCCGCGCGGCTTTCCGCCCACACGCCGCGCGCCCAGGCGATCCGGTCCTCCTTCTCGCGGTCGATGTCTTCGCGCTTGGGCCGCGCGATGGGCTTGGCCTTGGGTCGCGTGCGGCCTTGCGCGTCCGGCTGCATCCCGGCGCGCACGGCCAGGTCCTCGACCGCCTCCGTGAACGACATGCCGAACCGCTCGCGCACCCAGTCGATGGCGTCGCCGTGCCATCCGCACCCGAAACAATGCGCGAATCCCTTGTCCTCGTTGACCGAGAACGACGGCGTCTTCTCCGAATGGAACGGGCAGCAGCCCCAGAACTCGCGCCCCCGCCGCTTCAGCGCCACGTCCGCGCCGACCAGATCGACCAGCCCGGTGCGCGCCCGCACCTCGTCCAGGAACCGCTCGTCGAACCGGCCTACCGTCATTCCGCCGCCTCCTGCATTGCATGGCGGCCCCACTGCTCGGCCATGGCCGCCGCAATGCCGGGGAAAAACTTGCTGCGGATTTTCCATCGATCTGGACTGGGTGGAGCCCTGTGAACCTCGTCCCTTGCGGTCGTGCCATCGAGCGTTCCGGTGGGCTGTAGCTTGGGCAATCCGCGCAGCCACAGACATGTGCGCTTTTTCACATTGTCAGGCCCATCAGGATCGGTACCGAACTGCCAGGGCTGAACTGATTGTGTGAACGGTTGATAATTCGCGATCCGGGTTTTCGCGTGCTTGTGCATCACCGGATTTTCAAGCCCGACTCGTGGGACGCTGCAGTTCCAGAGGTGTGAGAAAAGGGCCGCGCCAGTATCCAGTTCCGCCCACATCTCATCCAGAGTGCGCCCCGGTGGCGGAGAAGACAGCCATCGGACTCCGCTGTTGCATAGCCGCGTGCATGGCGGGTGCGCGACCATGAGCAAATCCCAGGAGTCCATTTCCAGCACATCCCTGACATCGGCCTGAATATGCCGATTGCTGGCGTCATCGGACGGCAGTAGATCGCAGGACCATGCGTCATGGCCGCGCTCAAGAAATGCGTTGCGGACAACCCCGGAAGTTTCACAGCCGATCAGCACCTTCATTCCGCCGCCTCCCCGATCCACTCGTGAACGGCGCGGATACCTTCGCCGGTTTCGCGCTCGATGGTGGCCGCGACCTGCGTCAAAAGCCCCAGGGGCGACGCGGCGGGCGCGAAGGAATCGACCCCCTCGCGGCCCAGATGGCTGTCCAGGTCCGCCGCCGAATATCCGGCCTGCAGAAGCAGCGACAACAGCACGCAGGCGTCGTCCATGATGGCGTCCATGGCGCTGCCGGTTTTCAGGCCCTTGACGAACGCCTCGCGCACCGCGCCCGCGCGGTCGAAGCCGACCGAAAGCACCCATTCCTGGCCCTGCCACTCGACGGTCTCGCTGATCTTCATGCGCCGGTTCGGCAGCCGGTCGCGGCGCGGCCATTCATCGGTCATGGCCGTCCCCTTCAAGGGCGACCAGCGCGCCCGCCAGGTAGTTGATGCCGCCCAGGATTTCCGCCCGCGCGCGGGCTGTATCGCCCGCCTGCGCGAACCGGGCGGCCTCCTGGGCTTTCTTCTGCGCCTGTCCCAGCGGGAACCCGACGCCGACCATGGCCGTGATCGCCATCATCGGCTGGCGCTCGAACGGCTTGCCGGACGCATGCCGGTCCCGGCCCTTGCCTTCGGCGGCCTCCGTCAGCGCGGCCTGCAGAACGGCGGCCAGCGTCTCGTATCCTGCGGGCGCGCTCATTCGTCGCCCTCCCGCTCAACCGCCTCCAGGGCCTTGTCGATCCGCGCCAGCACCTCCATGGCTTCGGCCACTTCGCGGCGAAGCTCCATGGACCGGACCTCGTCCGCCGTGATGGTGCCGCCGTGCGCGAACGCCTCGCCCAGCTTGCCGATGGCCTCGCCCGCTTCCTTGGCCAGCGCGCCCAGGTGCTCGACCCATTGCGCGTCGCCCGTCGTCGGCGGCTTGGGGATCAGCAGATATCCCTGCAGGTCCGCCATGGCGCGGGTGACCATCGGGCACCCGGCGTCGGCCTCCAGGTCGGCGACCACGTCGATGGGCGCGAACATGGCTTCGTGCGCACGCCCGTAGCGCCCGATGCGCTGGTAATCGACCCGCGTGATGGACGCCGCCGATTCCTGCCCCCCGACCGCCTTGGTCAGCCGCCGGAACGCGGCCTTGAGCGCCATGTATGAGCAGGCCGGGAAGGCCCGGCCCAAGGAATCCGATTGTGAATTGTGATGCCCGCTCATGCGTAAACTCCCCCGGCTTGCGCGCTGCGCGCCGACCCGGTCCATGCCATGCTGGGACCATGGAAAAGCTCGCCGGTAGATTGGAAACACTGGCCGCGCTCTGTAAGCAGAAGCTGCTGGCCGACCCGCACCACCCGCGTGCGAAGCGCCTTGCGCGGGACCTTGCGATGTTCCGGGCCGCCCAAAGGACGGGCGACCGCATATCCCGCCAGAACCGGGCACCCGCGCCAGAGGGTGCAGAAGGAAAGGAGGATCGGTGACATCATCCGCCCTCCGCCACCTTCGGAAGGTCGAAGAAGTCGTTCGGCAGGACCTCTCCGTTGGTTCCTTCGATGATCTTTTCCATGACCTGATGTGTCGGGGCGCGGTTGTCGGCGATGATCCGGGCAATGGTCGATTGCGGCACGCCGATTCGTCTGGCGAACCAGGCTTTGCTGCGTTCTTCCTTTTTGAGCCAATCTTCGAGCCGCATACCGAAACCCTTTCTCGTCAACAGTCTTGGCTTAAGAAAGAGCAATATCGCTCTTTTGTCAAGAGCGATGTCGCTTGGTGCGTGCGGGCCTGAAATGAGCGATATTGCGCGTAAAGGAGTTTTGATCGTGGCGAAGGAAGCAGAGCAGACCGCTCGCAAGAGGGTCGAAAAGGCAATGAAAATAACCGGCTGGAAGCCTTCACGGCTGGCCAAGGAGGCTGGTATTGCCGTTTCGACTTTAACTCGATTCCTCTACCGCGATCCCGGATATACCCTTAGCCTACCAACACTTTCCAAGATTGATGAAGCCGTCCGTTTGTATTTGGACCGGCAGCCGTTTTCACCGCAGACTATTCAATGGCGGCTTGAATACTTCGGCGATGCCGGTGCTGCGCTGGAGCCCACAAATTCCGACATCATCACCATCCACGTGCGCGGCGCGGTGCAGGCCGGGCACTGGGCCGAGGCCATGGAATGGCCGGTCGACGACTGGCAGAAGGTTTCCCTCCCGCGCCCGGACGGCCACCGCAGCTACTTCGGCCTGCGCGTGCGCGGCCCCTCCATGAACCAGGTCTACCCCGACGGCACGATTCTGGTCTGCGTGCCGTTCCACGACTACGACCACGGGCTGGAGGACGGCGACCACGTCATCGTTCAGCGCTGGCAGTCCGGCCAGGTCGAGGCCACGGTGAAGGAGCTTCGCCACGGCCCGGAAGGCGCGGTCTGGCTCTGGCCGCGATCCGATCACCCGGAACACCAGACCCCCATCACCTTGCCGCGCAACGGCCAGGACCACCCGGAATACGACGGCACCGATGAAATCCGGGTGGTCGCGGTCGTCGTCGCGGACTACCGCGTCCGCAACCGCAAGGGGGCGGGCGATGGCTGACGACGAGGACGACATCGGCTGGGACGACATCGCCGCCGCCAGGGCCGCGCCGAAACAGCGCGGCCTTCCGCTCGTCTACCACCGCCCGCTGATCATCCCCATCCTGCGCATCGCCGGGTGGGCGGCGCTGTTGGCCGCGCCCGTGGCCGTCGCCGCCCTGGGACGGCCCGGAATCTGGCTGGCCGTCGCATCCATGGGCGGGGCCGTTGGATGCCTCGCCAGCGCCGAGGGACTGGCCCTCCTGGCCGACATCCGCGACGAACTCGCCGAGCGCCGCCGCAAGTAACCCTAAAAACACCGCCTCGACCGTAGCGCCATGACAGGCGCGAATTTGCCGCGCCTGAAAATAGAGCGATATTGCTCTTGACAAAGTTGCGATATTGCTCTTTCCTTCGAAGCGTCAAACGGACGGAGGCTAGCAATGCTCACTAATCACATCACCCGCCCCGAGGCCCCGAGCCACGGTCGCGTTCAGGAAATGGCCAAGGTCATCGCCGACACCGCCCGCGAAAAGGGCGAGGTCACCCGCCGCGATCTTCTCGCCAAGGGCTTCACCCCCGCCGAGATCGACCGCCTCGGCGACCGCGCCATGGCCGCCAGCCGAGCGGGTGGCGCGCAATGACCCGCCCCACCATCCCCGCACCCGTTCTCGCCCGCTGGCGCGCCGACGCCCGGCGGGTCGTGACCGACCCGTCCTCAACCGAAAGCCTCCGCCGCCTGGCGTGGGCCTTCCTCAGGCAATGGGGTTTTTCATGACCGACAATCCCAAGGCGGCGGATGGGCGCTCACTGCCCACCGCCTTCACTTTTGGCCAGTTCCTGCAGCTTCTCGAAGACGGCGAGTTCCACGGCGAACTCTCCGACGCCCTGCAGGAGATCAACGCCAAGCTCTCGCAGTACGTCCTCGACTACGGCGGCAAGCCCAAGGGTAAGCTGACCATCACCGTCGATTTCACCCTCGACAAGGGCGTCTTCGAGATCACGGGCGACTACACCGTGAAGCTGCCCAAGGCCCCGCGCGGCAAGACCGTCGCATGGTCCACCGCCGAGAACCGCTTCACTCCCCAGAACCCCAAACAGATGCAGTTGTTCGGCGTGCGCGACGTGACGCCCGCCGCCGAAGCCGCGCCCGTGCGCAACGTCTGACGCAGCCCAACGAAAGGAGTTTTCCATGCCCGATACCGAAACCCAGCGCCCCGACCGGCCCGACACCGTGGCCGACGCGGTCGCCCGCATCGTCCGCGATCACATCCGCCCCGAGGTGGTGACCGTCAAGGGCCAGAAGGGCGGCCCGGACACCGAGGTTCTCGTCCTGCCGGACGGCCACGGCGGCCTTAAGGCCCACCCGGTCAAACCGTTCCTCGATCCCTACCGCGACAAGCCCGAGCGCCGCCAGGGCACCGCCAGGCTGACCGACCTGGACAGCCTGATCGGCCACGTGACCCGCTTTAAGGACGCGGGCTCGGCGCTGTTCGCCATCGACAACCGGGGCGCGGCGGCCATCGTCGCGGTCATCGACTATCACCCGGAAGGGGCCGAGAGCGACCCGCGCTTCGGCACCCACCGCGCTCGCTACGACTTCCCCCTTTCCGACGAATGGAAGGCATGGCGCGGCGTCGATGGCCAAGCCCTCGATCAGATCGACTTCGCCGAGTTCCTGGAGGACCGCATCGTCGATGTCATGGCCCCGCCCCAGTTCCTCACCGCGCGGGCCGACCCCAACGCCCCCAAGGAGGAAGAACCGGACGAGGACGCCGACAAGCGGCTTCTCGATCTGGTCTCCAAGATCGGCGGCAAGGTCTGCGGTCCCTCTCGCCTGATGGAACTGGCCAAGGGCCTGCGCATCCACGACCAGCAGACGGTCAAGGAGGTGGTCAATACCACCACCGGCGAGGTGCAAATCCAGTTCGAGACCGAGCACCGCGACTCCGAAGGCAAGCCGATCCAGGTCCCGAACCTGTTCCTGCTGGCCATCCCGGTGTTCCACAACGGCCCGCTCTACCGCGTGCCGGTGCGGCTGCGCTACCGGCTCCGCGCCGGGCGCATCACCTGGAGCCTGCAGATGCACCGCCCCGATCTGGTGCAAGACCACGCCTTCGACGAAGCCTGCAAGCGGGCCGCCGGGGAAACCGGCCTGCCGCTCTACTTCGGCCAGCCGGAGGAATAAGCCATGCACGGGGAAATGCAAATCTGCCAACCCAAGAGCGGAGGGGATGAATGACCCATCTTCCCCTCCCCGGCGCGGCTGAACGCCACAACCTCGACGCCAACCGGCTCTACCCGGAAGAGCAGGCCCTGCTCGCCGCCGTGCGCCGATGGTTCCGCTACCGCACCCCGGAAAACCTTCGCCGCGTCGTGCTCGCCGCCAGGGACTGGATCAGGGCCGAGCACCGCCGGGAAGACGGCCACAACCCGCAAACTGAAAGGAGGGCGCTGCAATGAACCGCCGCATCCTGCGCCGCGTGCGCAACCAACTGACATCGACCGGCTGGGCCATCGTCGCCGCCTTCCTGCTCGCGGCGGCGCTGACCGCCCTCCGGCTTGGTATGGGAGGTGTGTGACGTGACAAAAGCAACCGCCACCGAGCACGCCTGGATTCAGACCGCCTCCGGTCGCGCCTGGAACCTGACCGCGCCGACGCCCGACGCCGTCCACTGGCCCGACATCGCCGAGAGCCTCGCCAAGATTTGCCGCTTTAACGGCCACTCCACCGTCTTCTACAGCGTCGCCCAGCACTGTTGTCTGGTAGCCGACCTGCTCCCCCCGGAACACCGCCTCCACGGCCTGCTGCACGACGCGCACGAGGCCGTGGTGGGCGACATGACCGCGCCCGTAAAGGCTGTCCTCAAGGACCTGGGCGGGAACGGGGCCTTCGACCACTTGGCCGAGATCACGGATCGCGCCGTGTTCGCCGCCGCCGGACTGCCGTTCCCTTGGCCGACCGATATCCGCGCCGCCGTCAAATGGGCCGACATGACCCTGCTGGCGACCGAGCGCCGCGACCTGCTGGCCGAAAGCGCCATGCCCTGGGGCGCGCTCCCCGATCCCGCGCCGACGCGCATCACTCCCTGGGCCTGGCCCAGGGCCATGGAGGAATGGCTGACCCGCCTCGACCGCCATCTCCCTCATTCCAATAGGAGGACCTGAATTATGGCCGGTTCCGTCAACAAGGTGATTCTGGTGGGCAACCTGGGGCGCGACCCCGAGGTTCGCACAGCAGGGAACGGCAACAAGATCGTCCAGCTATCGCTGGCCACGTCCGAGTCCTGGAAGGACAAGAACACGGGCGAGCGCCGCGAGCGCACCGAGTGGCACCGCGTGGTGATCTTCAACGAGCGCCTCGCCGACGTGGCCGAGCAGTACCTGCGCAAGGGCGCGAAGGTCTATCTCGAAGGCCAGCTTGCCAGCCGCAAATGGACCGACAACGCGGGCACCGAACGCTACACCACCGAGGTGGTCCTGCAGCAGTTCCGGGGCGAGTTGCAGATGCTCTCCGGTCGCGAAGGCTCCGGCCCGCTGCCCGCAGGCGGCCCGGACGACTACGGCCAGCCCGGCACCAGCCAGGGAAGCAGCCAGTCCGGCGACACCGGGCAGAGCCCGCCGCCGCCCGACCCCTATCTCGACGACGAGATTCCGTACTAACCCAAGGCCAGGAAAGGGCTCCCCATGACCAAGATCGATCACACCGAACTCCCCGCCATCGGCGCTCCGTTCGAGGGCGGATTCTACGCCGGAAAATTCTTCGGCGCGGACGGCGTGCTCTACGCGCTGATCGTGGCCCCGAAAGCTGAAGGCGAAACCGAACGCGTCTTCAAGGCCGAGCCAACCGCCGACAAGGGTGCGCGGAGCTTGCGCGACGGCTTCGCCAATTCCGAGGCCATGAACGACGATAACCACCCCGCCGCCAAGTTCTGCCGCGACCTGCGCATCGGCGGCTTCGACGACTGGTATCTACCCAGCCCCCACGAGGCCGCGCTTCTGGCCGAGAACCTGATGCCCGGCAAAGGCTACGTGCCTGAACAGACCGTGGCGGACGACTTCAAGGAGGGCGGACCCGAAGCTTTCAGCCGCACGATGTACTGGACCTCGACCGAGTTCTCGCGCCGCTCCGCATGGGTCCAGAACTTCGACTACGGCACCCAGAACTGCAGCGGCAAGGGCTGGCCCCACCGCGTCCGCGCCGTCCGCAAACACCCCCTTTAACGCTTATCCATCAGGAGAAAACCCATGACCGACAAGATCGACAGCACCTCCGACGAGCGCACCACGAACAACGTGATGCGCCACCAGTACCGCGTCCTGACCGACGCGGAGAAAGCCAACATGCAGGCTATCAAGGACTACGGCCTCGGCTTCCACGACCTGCTGACCGAGATCGGCGACAGCCGCGAACTCGCCCTGGCCAAGACCAAGGTTGAGGAAGCGGTTATGTGGGCGGTCAAGCACATCACGCGCTGACCGCCCCCCCCAGGAAACGCGGCGGCGGGGCGGACTATAGGACATCAAATGGGGCGAAAGGCCCTGGCAAGTCCGCCGTACAGACGGCACAGCCCCGACCGTCGCCGCGCCACCCTTTAAGAACGAACAGGAGCTTCACGCATGAACCCCGCGAACCACATCATGATCGACCTGGAGACCATCGGCACCCGGCCCGGCTCCGCGATCCTCACCATCGGGGCCGTGCGCTTCGACCCTGCCGCCAACGGCTTGAGTGGCCGCGATCCGCGCTGGCGCTGCCCACAGAGACGGCCTTCTATCGCCGCATCGACCGCGAAAGCTGCACCTTCCTCGGCCTGTCCGAGGACTGGGACACCCTGTCCTGGTGGTCCCGCCAGGCCCCGGAAGGGCGTCGCGAAGCGTTTGACGCCGCGCCACGGCACGATATCGCCGAGGTGATGGCCGAGTTTGCCCGCTGGTGCGGACGCGACCCGTTCCCTTGGAGCCACGGCGCGTCCTTCGACGTGGTGTTGTGCGAGGCCGTCTTCGAACGGCTGGGCATCCGCACCCCCTGGAAGTTCTGGAACGTCCGCGACACCCGGACCCTTTACGACTTCACGGGCGAGAAGCCCGCCCGCGACCGCAACCACCACCACGCCCTGTACGACGCGGTGGCCCAGGCCGAGGCGGTCCAGCGGGCCTACGCCAGCAAACGATAGGGGGTTCCAT
Organism: uncultured Alphaproteobacteria bacterium; assembly: GCA_947259335.1. Lineage (GTDB taxonomy): Bacteria > Pseudomonadota > Alphaproteobacteria > Bin65 > Bin65 > CAMYMQ01. The sequence continues at coordinate 26,402 of CAMYMQ010000143.1, forward strand.
GCTTCGCTGCACCATAGAAATGATTCCGAAAGGGCAGGAGGGCAAAGCCTATCCGCTCGGCGTTGTCGAGATCGCCAACGTCGGCGGAGACATGCTTCACGGAAATTACGCCGTCGTCTTGAAGAAATCCCCTCCATTTAAGGGAGCCCTCAAGGACGCCTGGAAGAAAGGAAAACTCCAGGTCGGCAAGGAGGACGAGGAAATCATCATCAGCGGGGTGCAGGGTTTTCACCGCCAAAAACGCGGCGTTTACGACCTGCTGTTCCTGGCGCTCAAAGCATGCGGCCTCGAAGGCCGAAACCGATAGGAGGTAACCATGGATATCACCACCCTCCCGGCCTTGAGCATCCGCCAGCCCTGGTGCCACTACATCCTGAACGCGGGCAAGGATGTCGAAAACCGCACCTGGCCCACCAGGTTTCGCGGCCCCGTCCTGATCCACGCCGGAAAGACGCCGGAGGACGCGGCCTACTGCCGCCGCATCGGCGCGCCGCTTGGCGGCATCGTCGGCGTGATGGAGATCGTGGACTGCGTGACCGCGTCTTCCAGCGAATGGTTCTGCGGCCCCTACGGTTTCGTGATCGCGAACGCCCGCCCGCTCCACTTTATCCCCTGCCGTGGCGCGCTCGGTTTCTTCAAGCCCGATCTGACCGGCGCTGCACCGCAACTGTTCCAGGAGGCCCCTTATGCTTGAGGACGCCCGAACCGAAACCGGCGCCGCGCCGATCCGCCCCAAGGGCATCCCGCCGCGCCCGGTGAGCTTCTGCCGCGAATGCGGCCACCCCTACTGGCCGCGCCGCGACGATCAGGAATACTGCTCGTCCACCTGCCGCTCCAAGTACCACAAGCGGCGCTACGAGCGCGGCGCGCAGTTGTACGACTTCGCCATGGAATGGCGCGGCAAGCGCCTCAAGGGCGGCTTCACCCAACTCTGCCAGATCATCGACGAATGGCTCCGCGACGAGCGCGAGCGCCGCCGGGCACACCGCAAGGTGCGCGACGCCTGGTTGAAGGAAAAGAAAGGATAGACGCCATGCCCGCCTTCGGTTTCAAGGAGCGATTCGCCAGGCCCATCGAACAGGGGATCAAGCGCCAGACCATCCGCGCCGAGCGCAAGGATGGCCGCCAGCCCTGCAGGCCGGGCGATACTTTAACCCTCTGGACCAACTGGCGCAGGAAGAACGCGCGCAAGCTGGCCGACGTTCGTTGCACCTTCTGCTCGCCCATCGTGATCGACCGGACGGATGCCGGGCCGACCGTCACCATCCGGGGCCGCGCGCTCACGCCCCACGAGATCGAGGAACTGGCCTTCGACGACGCCTTCCTCTCGGTCGGCGACTTCCTGGCCTTCTTCCGGGACACCCACGGCCTGCCGTTCAAGGGCTGGGTCATCAAGTGGGAGGCAAACCATGGGCGATAAGAGCGGAATCGAATGGACCGACGCCACCTGGAACCCCGTGGTGGGCTGCTCGGTCGTATCGACCGGCTGCACGAATTGCTATGCCATGAAGATGGCCGCCAGGCTTGAGGCCATGGGCGGCAAGGCCGGTGCGAAATACGCCGGGCTAACCACGCCGTCGAAGGCCGGGCCGGTCTGGAACGGCACCGTGCGCCTGGACGATGGCGCGCTCGACCAGCCGCTCCGCTGGAAGCGCCCTCGCCGCATTTTCGTGAACTCCATGTCCGATCTGTTCCACGAGGACCTGCCCTTCGCCGAGGTGGCCCGTGTGTTCGAGATAATCTGCGGCGCCATCCGGCTCGGGCGCGGCCACGTCTTCCAGATTCTGACCAAGCGCCCCGAGCGCATGTCCGAATACTTCGACTGGGCGAGGGCCGACAGCGACGCCGCGCGCATCTGCCCGGCCTACTGGCCCGGCGTGTGGTTCGGCGTCAGCGTCGAGGACCAGCGCCGCGCCGACGAGCGCATCAATATTTTACTCAATCTCCCTGTCAGCCTGCGATGGATCAGCGCAGAGCCTCTCTTGGGGCCGCTCGACCTGACCCGCGTGAACTACGGCGTGCACGACGACTTCAAGGACTGCGGCGGCCACCCTGACCCGTACTTCCCCATCGACAGCGTCGGCGTTGGCTACACCGACGCGCTGCGCGGTCGTTACTTGGGAGGCACCCGCACCCCGGACGGAAAGGAGCCGGACGAGGGCTGGGAAGTGGGCTTCACTATGCCCGGCATCGACTGGGTGGTGGCGGGCGGCGAACCCGGCCCCGGCGCGCGGCCCATGCACCCGGACTGGGTGCGCGGCCTCCGCGACCAATGCGAAGCGGCGGGCGTGCCCTTCTTGTTCAAGCAGTGGGGCGAGTGGTCCCCCGGCGTCCGCTGCGACCGGCCCAACGCTATCCCCCACCGTTTCGAGGATGGCACGCTCATGGGCCGCCACGGCAAAAAATCCGCAGGACGCCTGCTCGACGGACGCGCCTGGGACGATTATCCGGAGACGGGCGATGGCTAGACCTAAACCGACATTCCTGCCCCAGCCGCGCGTCCTCACAAGCCCCGTGCAGGTGGCCGCCGTGCTGGGGCGGGGCGAGGAATGGTTCCGCCAGCGCCGAGAGCGCCTGGAGGCCGCCGGATTCCCGCGCCACGACGCCCTTCTCGGAGGGTGGGACCTGGACGCCATCAACGCCTGGCTCGACAAGCGGGCCGGTCTCGATCAAAATTTGTCCCCTGACTCCGTAACAAACCCGTGGGACGAAGTATTTGGGAATGGGCAAAGTGAATTTGCCATACGTTGAAAAGACCCGCGCCAAGGGCAGGGACTATTTTTACTATCGCCGGGACGGTCAGCGCATCCGTTTGCCCGGCTCCCCAGGCGCGCCGGAATTCAACGCCCGGTACCACGAAGTCCACGAGAGTTTCGAGCACCAGCCCACCGATGCGAAGGGTAAAGCCGCGCCGGGCTCCATGGCCGCCCTGGTGATCGCTTACAAGGCGAGCCCGGAGTTCTCCCAGTTGGCGGCCAAGACCCAGACCGACTATCGCCGCTATCTCGACCGGATATCCGAGGACTTGGGCCAACTGCCCGCCGCGCGCATGGAGCGCCGCCACGTCCTGGCCTACCGCGACCGCTTTGCCGAGAAGCCAAGAACCGCCAACTATGTTGTGCAGGTTCTCCGGCTCGTGCTGGGCTGGGGCGTCGACCGGGGATGGCTGAAAGCGAACCCGGCTCAAAGGCCCCGCCAGCTTAAGACCGGAGACGGCCACCGCCCGTGGGAGGAACACGAGATCACCGCATTCCGCAAGGCATGGTCCGCCGATACCGTCCAGCGGATCGCCTTCGAGATTCTGTTGAATACCGGCCAGCGCGGCGGGGACGTGGTGGGCATGACCCGTCACCAGGCTGCGCGCGGCGAGATCGCCGTAGCCCAGGAAAAGACCGGCGAGCGCGTCTGGATTCCCCAGGCCGACCAGTTACGCGCGGCGCTCGGGCCGTGGCTGGAAACCAACAAGCACATGGTCATCCTGACCACCGAGACGGGCCGCCCATTCAAGATCGACCACTTCCGCCACACCATGCGCGACGCAATCCGCGCCGCCGCAATCCCGGACGATTGCACGCTGCACGGCCTGCGCTACACGGCGGCCACGATCCTGCGCGAGCTTGGCTGCGACCTGCCGACCATCCAGGCCATCACCGGCCACCGCACGGCGGAGATGGCCAGGAAGTATTCCGAAAAGCGCCGCCGGGCGAAGGTCGCCATCGCGCGGCTGAATCGGGCTCGGCGCGGAGCCGAAAATGAGGCCCCAGAGAGAACGGAAGAAGATCAGTGAACAGCGGAAATTGCCAAACCGCAGCCGACGAAATTGCCAAACCGCTATGGCTAAAAATGAAAGCCCCCGCTATACCGTTGATCTAGCGGGGGAATTTGGGGGGCGATCGGGGATTCGAACCCCGGACCCGCTGATTAAGAGTCAGCTGCTCTACCAACTGAGCTAATCGCCCGGCTTGTGACTGGAAAAGCAATAATTACAGCGAATAATCCGGAAACGATCAACCCTGCACGCTGCTTTACGGCCTGGCAGGCAAAACACCTTCAGGCCCGGCATCACACTTACCGGCTTTCTGCACTGAATCGGGTGCTGAATTCAAGCTTAATATGGTCTGCCTCTGCCAATTCACAGACGGTATTGTCCAGATGAAAGGCCTGGGTACGATCAGCGCAAACGGTCAGAATTTCACTCGATCAGCTTTGTGATCGATATCGCGCCAGCTCCGCCTCCAGTTCCGCAATTCTGTTCTCAAGCGGTACAATATACGCAGCAATGTCAAGGGCGCTGAAACGCGGCGTGACATATTGCCGGTTGCCGCGAAAATCGGCAAACCCCGACCGATCTGAACCCAGCACCTTCAGAAATCCGGACGCACCGCCGCAATGAAGATTTCCGCGACTGGGCGCTACAAGCAAAAGATGCTGCTGCCCGACTGATTGACAGTGCCGCAGCACCAGCACCCGCATCGGACTGATGCCATACACCCCCACTTTGAACACCAGCTAGTCAGGCAGTGTCCCCAGCAGTTCCTTCGCCAATGCCGCAACCTCTTCCGCAGCGCGGCTTTTCGGGCAGGTTTCAAGTACCGTGCGCCCGCTGCCCAGACATTCGGCGAAGGCAACGCGATTACCAAGTCGCGCCGCGGCGATCGGGGCGCCGAGCGCGGCCATGACCCGCAGCATATCTTCTGTCAGCCGTGCCCGTGGCGGTACCCGGTTCAATACCAGAACCGCGGCTGTATCTGTTGAACCGGCCATCCCGATAATCGGCTCGGTTGCCCATACATCCACCGGTGTGGGCTGCACCGGAATGATGACGAGTCCCGCGGCCTCCATTGCCGGCCGGGTTTCACGTTCCGCATGAGGCGGTGTATCGATGACAACCACATCATGATCACGGGCAAGCTGGCGCGCCTCCCTCTTCGCGCCCCATCCGCTTGCGGTACGGAAGCTCAGGCCGGTTTCCGCATCGCCATACTGACGCTCCCGCGCCTCCAGCCATTCGCCCATGCTGCCCTGGGGATCGATATCAAGTACCGCAACCCGCATGCCCTGCCCGGCCCAGACAACCGCAAGATGCGCGGCAAGAGTCGTCTTGCCAACTCCGCCTTTCTGCTGCGCAATTGTAAACACTTTTCCGCTCACTGGCCGACTCCCGCATCGTTGCAGCGCAATAATTCCATATTGCACCGCAATAATACCTGCTGCAAGCATTGCGGCGGCCCTGTTTGCCGGGTTTCACCCATTTGCAATTTCAGTTAGGGTCGCGCGCAAACAGAACAGGAATGGCGTGATGCCGGCGGCATCCCCGCATCAGCTGACAGGGAAGACTTCATTTCATGATCGATTTTTCATTGCCCGACACACTTGTTGATTTGAAAGAGCGGACGGATGCCTTCATCCGCGACAAGGTCATTCCGTTCGAAAAAGACCCCCGTCAGGGTGAACATGGGCCGAGCGACGAACTGCGGATCGAGCTCAATGATCTGGCAAAGCAGGCGGGACTGTTTGTGCCGCATGTCAACACCGAATATGGGGGGTTGGGACTCGATCACCGGGGTAAAGCAATTGTTTTTGAAGCCGCAGGCTATTCCCCCCTTGGTCCCACCGCGTTGCATATCTTTGCCCCCGATGAAGGGAATATGCACATGCTGGAGGTCGTTGCGAACGCTGCGCATAAGGAACGCTGGCTGCGGCCGCTGGCGGCCGGCGACATCCGTTCGTCATTTCTGATGACCGAGCCAGATAATGGCGCGGGGTCCGATCCCTCGATGCTTGCCACCACCGCCGTGCAAGATGGTGACGACTATGTGATCAATGGCCGCAAATGGCTGATCACGGGCGCGCGCGGGGCGGGGCTTGGCATTATCATGGCGCGCACCGGCGACAAGGTCGAGCATGGTCGTGGCGCGACCATGTTCCTGACCGATATGGATCGGGAGGGAATCGAGATTGTGCGCGATCTCGACACGCTGGATCGTGGCTTTACCGGCGGGCACAGCGAAATCCTGCTCAATGATGTACGGATACCGGCAAGCGATATTCTTGGCGAGGTGGATGAGGGCTATCGCTATGCCCAGGTCCGGCTTGGTCCGGCGCGGCTGACCCACTGCATGCGCTGGCTCGGTGCAATGAAACGCGCGCATGATACCGCCCTCGACTATGCTGCCCGGCGCGAAGGCTTTGGCAAACTGATCGGCCACCATGAGGGGGTGGGATTCCAGCTTGCCGATAATGAAATGGATATCCATACCGCCCGGCTTGTTATCTGGCAGGCTGCCTGGGCGCTTGATAACGGATCGGACGGGCGACAGGAAACGGCGATGGCCAAAGTGCTGTGCTCAGAGGCCGCCAATCGTGTAGTGGACCGCAGCCTGCAAGTGCTTGGCGGGCTCGGCATCACGAGCGACACCGTTGTGTCGCGGATCTATCGCGACGTGCGGCCGTTCCGCATCTATGACGGTCCATCCGAAGTCCACCGCTGGTCGATTGCCGAAAGGCTGATGCGGCAGCAGCGCAAAAAGAACGGCTGAACCGTCAGCCGGGCTGCCCCCGCTCGCCAGATGCCGGCGGGCGGCTTAGTCCCATGGCACCGCAGACCAGCTGCACGAGGAAACGGTTAAGCTCATCAGGGGCGATTTTGGCGCATTGCATCAGTGCGACCGTATGACCGCCGCCTGTGAAAATCCGCGCCGCCGTCGGGATATTGATATGGGAAGGCACAACGCCTTCCGCCTTTCCGCGCGCCAGGATATGCTTGACGGTCTCTTCCAGCCGCCCCAGCATGCTGAGATATTGCGGCCAGACATCAAGCCCGACACCCGTGCTCCAGTCAAGCAGTACACGGATGATGTCCGGCTGACTTTTCGCACCTTCCGCGAATATCCGGCCGATATCGAGCAATGCCTCGAAAGGCGACAAATTCTTGGCGACCGCCTGTTCGAAAATCCGGTCCAGATAATGCTCCACCTCGGCCAGCGTTGCATTCACCAGATCCTCGCGGGTGCGGAAATAGGAATAGACCGCCGATACCGACATCCCCGCCTTGGCGGCTATCTGCGAATGGGTTGCCCGTGCAATGCCATGTTCGGCAAAGACCGCCAATGAACAGGCAAGCAACTGCGCCCGCCTTGCTTCCGGGTCAAGGCGTGTTCGCCTTTGTTTCTTAACTGACTGCATAGGCAAAGCTTGCGAGATTTTGATGGCATATTAGCTAAATGCGTAACGCAGTTGCCGACCAGCGACAAGCCCGCGCGAAAAACACGGTTAACAAACACTAATGACAAGTTACACAATAAACTATTGACTAATCACTCAATAAATCCAATGTTTGGCGAAGAGCCCCTATTTGCTAAACAGATCGAACTGCGTCCCGCGCTGCTGCACCTATTGAAGGAGACGAATATGTCAGCCGAAATGATTATCGAAGAAGATATCAGTCAAATCCCGATCGATGAAATTGACGTCAGCAATCCCAAACTATTTCAACAGGACGTAATTGGCGACTACTTCAAGCGCCTGCGGGAAGAAGCGCCGGTGCATTACTGCGCAGACGGACATACTGGTCCGTTCTGGTCAATCACCAGGTTCAACGACATTGTGCGTGTCGATACAGATCACAAGAATTTCTCGTCCGAATCGACTTTGGGCGGCATCGTGCTCGACGATATTAATCAGCGCCCTGAAGTGGAGGATTTCAGGCTGCCGATGTTTATTGCCATGGACCCCCCCAAACATGACGAGCAGCGCAAGGTGGTAAGCCCCATCGTCGCGCCGAACAATCTGGCCGCCATGGCGCCGATCATCCGTGAACGTGCCGCCGGCATCCTCGATTCGCTGCCCGTCGGTGAAGAATTTGACTGGGTCGACAAGGTGTCGATCGAATTGACCACCATGACGCTTGCCACCCTGTTCGATTTCCCCTGGGAAGAACGGCGCAAGCTGACCCGCTGGTCCGACATTGCCACGACATCGCCCGGTCACGGTCTTGTCGATAGCTGGGATGAATGGAAGGCTGAACTTATCGACTGCGCCACCTATTTCCAGGGTCTTTGGAACGAACGTGCAGGCGGCAAGCAGGGACATGATCTGATTTCGATGCTGGCGGCATCTCCTGCGACGGCAAATATGCCTTTCAACGAATTTCTGGGGAACCTGCTGCTGCTGATTGTGGGCGGCAATGACACGACCCGCAACTCCATCACCGGCGGGGTGCTGGCACTCAATCAGAACCCGGCTGAATATGACAAGCTGATGAACGATACGGGCCTCATCCCCAATATGGTGTCCGAAATCATCCGCTGGCAGACCCCACTTGCCCATATGCGGCGCACCGCACTGCGCGACACGGAAGTCGGCGGCAAGATTATCCGCGAAGGCGACAAGGTCGCCATGTGGTATCTGTCAGGCAATCGCGACAGCGAGGTGATCGACCGCGCCGATGAATTCCTGATTGACCGCAAGGATGCGCGCAAGCATCTGTCCTTCGGTTTTGGCATCCATCGCTGTGTCGGCAACCGGCTGGCCGAACTGCAATTGCAGATTATCTGGGAAGAAATCGTCAAACGCTTTAGAAAGGTCGAAGTCACGGGCGAGGCGGAACGTAGTATGTCCAACTTCATTCACGGCTTCACGACAATGCCTGTCATCTTGCACCCGCATTGACGCCATTCATCCATCATGGGAACAAACGCTTAAAGGGAACGAACGCATAAAATGCCAAAAGTAACTTACATTGAAGCGGATGGCGCCACCCATACGGTGGAGGTCGCAAGTGGCACTACCGGCCGGGATGCGGCAATCGATAACGATATCCCCGGCATCGACGGGGATTGCGGCGGGGTCTGCGCCTGCGCTACCTGCCATGTCTATGTCGACCCGGGCTGGATTGACAAGGTCGGTCGCGCCGCAGAAGGCGAAATGGAAGCGGAGCTGCTGCAATTCGCGGAAGATTTCCGCGAGACGAGCCGGCTTGCCTGCCAGATCGAGATCACCGAGGCGCTTGACGGGCTGGTGCTCAATATCCCGACCGGGCAGCACTGAACCGGTCTCTACCCCGGGGCAATCTCCCCCGAACCCTTCACCCCGTATGATTTTACATATGGGGTGTTTTCTTATCTCACGATATTTACGCTCCAAAAGCGCTTATTGACAATTTTCGTAGTAAGAACATACTGCCAGAACTGTAGATGGTGTCAGGCGACACCAACATACCAGCAAAGACATTTACTCGCTGGCGTCAGCCGATGGAGGAAAAAGATATGTCAGTCAGTTCCGTGATCGAGGATGAAATTTACAGTATTCCGCTTGAAGAAATTGATGTCAGCCATCCAAAACTCTTCCAAAGGGATACGATCGGTACCTATTTCAAACGGCTGCGCGAGGAAGACCCCGTTCACTATTGCGCCAACGGGCATAGCGGCTCTTACTGGTCGGTCACGAAGTTCAATGACATTGTGCGGGTGGATACCGATCACAAGACCTTCTCCTCCGACACAAGCCAGGGCGGTATCTTTCTTGACGGCCCGGCCGAGCAGTCAGATGCCACCGGCACCCGCGAAGGCGCGCCCGATCTCGGGCTGACCACCTTCATCGCCATGGACCCGCCGAAACATGATGAGCAGCGCAAGGTTGTAAGCCCCATCGTCGCACCGACGAACCTGCAGGCATTGGCGCCAATCATCCGCGAGCGCGCGGCCGACATTCTCGATACTCTGCCTGTCGGCGAAGAGTTTGACTGGGTTGATAAAGTCTCGATCGAGCTGACCACCATGACCCTTGCCACCCTGTTCGATTTCCCCTGGGAAGAGCGGCGCAAGCTGACCCGCTGGTCCGACGTTGTAACCGCATCGCCGGGCAACGGGGTCGATAGCTGGGATCAGTGGCGTGAGGAACTGATGGAATGCGGCCTCTATTTCAAGGATCTGTGGGATCAGCGTGTCGGCGGCGAAAAGAAACACGACCTGATCTCCATGCTGGCCGGTTCCCCCGCCACGGCAAATATGCCGTTTACCGAGTTTCTGGGCAATCTGCTGCTGCTGATCGTCGGCGGCAATGACACGACCCGAAATTCCATTACCGGCGGGGTGCTGGCACTCAATCAGAACCCGGCTGAATATGACAAGCTGATGAACGACACAGGCCTCATCCCCAACATGGTGTCTGAAATCATCCGCTGGCAGACCCCGCTATCGCATATGCGCCGCACTGCCCTGCGCGACGCAGAGGTTGGCGGCAAGACAATCCGCAAAGGTGAGAAAGTCGCCATGTGGTATCTGTCGGGTAATCGTGACAGCGAGGTAATCGACCGCGCAGATGAATTCATCATCGACCGCAAGGATGCGCGCAAGCATGTATCCTTCGGCTTCGGCATCCATCGCTGCGTCGGCAACCGGCTGGCTGAACTGCAATTGCAGATCATCTGGGAAGAAATCGTCAAACGCTTCAAGAAAGTCGAAGTCACGGGCGAGGCGGAACGCAGTTTCTCCAACATCATTCACGGCTTCACAAAAATGCCGGTGATATTGCACGCGCAGTAATCGCGCTTTCCCCGATCGGTATGTGCAACGCTGCCTGCATCGCCCGATAGCGGTGCAGGCATCAACCACTATGTTGCGCATTCCCCGCCGAAAACTGTCTCTGCGCCAATTCGCCGCGCAACCTTTTATTGACATGTTTTACAGTAAATTGATACTTCCGTATTAGATTTGTAACACTATTCTGAATCCTTACATCCCAGCCAGGTGAAGACATGGGCAAGCTGTACTGGATTAGCTGAAAGTCGGAGGAAACAGGAAATGTCTGTCAGCATGGTGGCCGAAGATGAAGTATATGATACCCCCCTGGATCAAATAGATGTCAGCCATCCCAAGCACTTCGCGCGCGACACGGTGGGAGCCTATTTCAAGCGCCTTCGCGAGGAAGATCCGGTGCACTACTGCGCCGATGGCCATAGCGGTGCCTATTGGTCGGTAACCAGGTTCAATGACATTGTGCGTGTCGATACGGACCACAAGACCTTCTCCTCGGAATCGACGCTGGGTGGTATCTCGCTTGATGGGCCGAGCGAGCGTGAAAGGGCAACCGGCGCGCGCACCGATGCGCCCGATCTTGGTCTTTCCATGTTCATCGCCATGGACCCCCCCAAACATGACGTGCAGCGCAAGGTGGTAAGCCCCATCGTCGCGCCGAACAATCTGGCCGCCATGGCGCCGATCATCCGCGAGCGCGCGGCCGGCATTCTTGACTCCTTGCCTGTCGGCGAAGATTTCGACTGGGTCGACAAGGTGTCGATCGAACTGACCACCATGACGCTTGCCACCCTGTTCGATTTCCCCTGGGAAGAACGGCGCAAGCTCACCCGCTGGTCCGATGTTGTGACCTCTTCACCGGGTAACGGGGTCGATAGTTGGGAGCAGTGGAAGGAAGAGCTGATCGAATGCGGCACCTATTTTAAGGGACTGTGGGATCAGCGCGCAGGCGGCAAGCAGGGACATGATCTGATCTCGATGCTGGCGGCATCCCCCGCGACAGCCAATATGCCGTTCCCGGAATTTCTGGGCAATCTGCTACTGTTGATTGTGGGCGGCAATGACACGACCCGCAACTCCATCACCGGCGGGGTACTGGCACTCAATCAGAATCCGGCTGAATATGACAAGCTGATGAACGATACGGGCCTCATCCCCAATATGGTGTCCGAAATCATCCGCTGGCAGACGCCCTTGTCGCACATGCGCCGCACCGCGCTGCGCGATACGGAGATCGGCGGTAAAAGAATCCGCGAAGGCGACAAGGTCGCCATGTGGTATCTGTCGGGCAATCGCGACAGTGAGGTGATCGACCGCGCCGATGAATTCCTGATTGACCGCAAGGATGCGCGCAAGCATCTGTCCTTCGGCTTCGGCATCCATCGCTGTGTCGGTAACCGGCTGGCCGAACTGCAATTGCAGATTATCTGGGAAGAAATCGTCAAACGCTTTAAAAAGGTCGAAGTCACGGGCGAGGCGGAACGCACATTCTCAAACCTCATCCATGGGTTCACCTCCATGCCGGTCAGACTGCACCCGCACTGAACGCAGTATCAGCAGAAGGAGTACGGATAACACGATGCCAAAAGTAACTTACATTGAAGCGGATGGCGCGACCCATACGGTGGACGTCGCAAGTGGCACTACTGGCCGGGACGCGGCGATCGATAACGATATCCCCGGCATCGACGGGGATTGCGGCGGGGTCTGCGCCTGCGCTACCTGCCATGTCTATGTCGACCCGGGCTGGATCGACAAGGTCGGTCGCGCCGCAGAAGGCGAAATGGAGGCAGAGCTGCTGCAATTCGCGGAAGATTTCCGCGAGACGAGCCGGCTTGCCTGCCAGATCGAGATCACCGAGGCGCTTGACGGGCTGGTGCTCAATATCCCGACCGGACAGCACTGAACCGCCGTCGGGTTTTTGGCAATAAGCTCTTTATGAAC
>CAMYMQ010000144.1 GCA_947259335.1 uncultured Alphaproteobacteria bacterium
GCGGCCATCGGCCGGATCGGCGACCCACTCGGCGCCGGGATTGACGGCGACGCCCTCGGCGGCGGCTGCCTCGGCCAGCCGGGTCGTGTCGACCGCGTCGGGCAAGGTCACCCACAGGAAGATGCCGCCGCGCGGCTTCAGGAACTCGGCAGCCGCGCCGAACTGCTCCTCGAGCGCGGCGACTGTGGCGCCGGCCTTGACCCTGAGCGCGCCCTTCAGCCGCTCTACATGGGCGTCGAAATGGTTCGGCGCCCACTCGCCCAGCACCATCTGCTCCAGAGCCCCCGACCCGGCGTCGGTCTTGAGCGGCATCGCCTGCCCCATCACCGGCCAGGGCGCGATCAGGTAGCCGACCCGGAGCGCGGGCGCGACGGTCTTGGAGAAGGAGCCGCAATAGATCACCCGCCCATCCGTATCCAGGGCGTGAAGGGCCGGCGGCCGCTCGCCCTCCCATAACAGGTCCGCGTAACAGTCGTCCTCGAAGATCGGCAGGTCGTGTTCGGCGGCGAGACGAAGCAGGTCCAGCCGACGCTCCCGGGTCATGACGGTACCGGTCGGATTCTGGACCGTGGGAATCGTATAGATGAACTTGGGCCGCACGCCCTCGGCCTTCAGGGCGTCCAGGGTCGCGGCGAGGGCGTGCGTGTCCATGCCGTCTTCGTCGACCGGCACGCCGACATAGCGGACCCCGAGCCGCTGGAACCGCGTGATCGTGCCGCCATAGCAGGCGTCCTCGATCACGACCGTATCGCCCGGCGCCAGGAACACCCCGTTGACGAGATCCAGCGCCTGGAGCGAGCCGGAGGTCACCAGGACAGTCTCGGGATCGACCGTCATCCCCGCCCGCTTGGCCAGCTTGGCGGCGATGAAGTCGCGCAGGGGACGGTAGCCCATCGGCCCGCTGTCGAGGCCATAGAGCGCCAACTGTTCGCCTTCCCGCCCGATCACCGCCTGCGCCGCCGCCAACAGCCCCGCCACCGGAATACTGTCGGCGTCGTTGTGACCGCCGACGAAATTGAAGGCCGGGTATCCGCTCCAGCGGCCGGCGGCGGCCGGCAGGCCGGTGCGGAAATGGGGGCTGTAGTCGAACGGCATGCGGGCGGTCCTCCTGATTGGTGTGCTGCGCCGCCGTTATGGACCGGGTCCCGCCACCGCGCAAAGCCCTCATTCGCGACCGCCCTCTTCCGTCGAGTTTGAGCCATGTCAAGGCGCCCGCGCCGGGAAAGGGCCAGTCTGCCTACCGTCGGGCGCTGAGCCCGGTGACAGGATTCGATTGAGGGCGGCTATGATCGGCACTCGTGAGGAAGCAGATCGTTCCGGGACGTTCGGGATGACGTGGGAGGCGGAAACCCCGCTGTTGACGGCGGCGGTGACGCGGACGGCGGCACTTGCTGTCGGTTTCGTCTTCGCGCTGGTCCTCGGCGCGGTCTATGCGGGACAGGCCGCCACCCCGGGCACCGCCCTGCTGACGGCCGCCGTGGGCGCCGGGGCCGGCGTGATACTGCTGGCGGCCATCGTGTTCGGCCTGTTCTCCAACCGGATCCGCAAGCGGTTCACGGCGACGGACCAGGGCTACACCGCCACGGTCTCCGACCGCCGCCTGACTTGGCTGATCCCCGGTGCGGCCCGCGAGGTCGACCTGCGTGCCTGGAGCCGGGTCGAGCGGGTTCGGCTCGATGCCGAACACGGCCGCGTCCTGGTCAAGCTGCGCGACGCCGGATGGGAGGCGATCCAGTGTCCGGAGGGCGGTTTTGTCGCCGCCGCACGCGAAATCCGCCGCCTGATCGACGAAGCGCGGGACTCGGGACCCGTGACGCAGCCCGACGCCTGGACGGTTGCGCGTCCGGCCCGGCCGCTGCCGGACCCTCTGTCGGGGACCGCCGCCTGAGCGACCGCGATGCACGAGGCGGCCGCTTCGTGAGTATATCATGAGAGCGATTGGCTCAGCCCCGTATACGGAGATCCACCAAATGAGGACGGTCTTGTTCGCGTCGCTGTTGGTGGCGGGAATGATCGGACTGGCGAGCGCGCCGGCCCGGGCCTTCCCCGCTACGCCCCTTCCGGCTTCGGCCGGACAGGTCGACAGCGGTTCTGTCGTGCAAGTTCATGGTTTCCACTGCCAGCCCGCCTGGGCGCCCGGATGGGGCTGGCACCGACACTGGCGGGCCTGCCGCCGTGGCCCCGGCTACCGGTTCAACGACAACCGCGGCCCGCGCTTCTTCTGCTGGCATAACCAGTGGAGCCGCCGCATCTGCCGCCGCCGCTGGTAGAACGGGGCTGGTCAGACCTGGAAAAGGGCCGCTCCGGCGGCCCTTTTTTCGTGTCCGCGGCCCGGCCTCGAAAAACGGTAACGCTGGTCCGCTACGGTCCGCGACGAGGGGACCTTCTGAACGGACTTCCGGATTCGTGAGACACGCCACGGAGACTTATCTGAAGGGCCGCGCCTTCACCCGCTCCCATGGCGGCGGCGACAACGACCGCTGGACGGTCAGCGACGTTTGTTTTGATACCAGCATGCGCGAGGCCCACGCCGTGCTGGTCTCGATCGAAGGCGATCAGGTCGAACTGCCGGTCTCGCACCTGAAGGAGCCCTGGTGGGAAGCGCTTTTCTGACGGGCGCCCCGGGTCGGGACTACTCGAACTCGACGATCGGCTGATCGACCGACAGGTTGGCGCCGGCCTCGGCATGCAGGGCCTTGACCGTGCCGTCGCGGTCGGCGCGCAGAATGTTCTCCATCTTCATCGCCTCGACCACGGCGACCTCCTCGCCCGCCTTGACCACCTGGCCGACCTCGACGGCGAGCGACACCAGCAGGCCGGGCATCGGCGCGAGCACGAGGTTCGACGTGTCCGGCGGTTCCTTTTCGGGCATGCGCCGGGCGAGGATGCCGACGATGCGGTCGACGACCAGCACATCGGCGCGCAGGCCGGCATAGTGCAGCCGCCAGCCGGCGCCGACCGTGTCGATCTGGACGCAGACCTGCCGGCCCCCGACCTGGCCCTCGAAAAGCGGCTCGCCGGGCACCCAGCCGGTCAGGACGGGAATCGCCCGCTCCTCGCCGGCGAACTCCATCACCACTTCGCAGTCCGACGGCTCGCCGGTCACTTCGAGATCGACATAGTCGCCGTCGATCTTGACCGTCCACTCGCCGTTGGCAGCAAGCGTCCGGTTGGGCATCTGGCCCGAGATCCCCGCGTCACGCTCGCGCGTGGCGGCGTTGATTGCGGCAGCGACGGCGATCAGGACGGCGCGGTCGTCCGGGTCGGCCGGCGCGCCACCGAAGCCATCGGGATACTCGTCGGCAATGAAGTCGGTCGACAGCCGCCCCTCGGCGAAGCGCGGGTGACGGATGACGGCGGCGAGAAAGCCCATGTTGTGCTCGACCCCGCGCACATAATACGCGTCCAGCGCCCGCGCCAGCCGCTCGATCGCCTCGGGCCGATCCGCGCCGTAGGCGACCAGCTTGGCGATCATCGGATCGTAGAACATCGAGATCTCGGCGCCCTCGCCCACGCCGGTATCGACCCGGACATGCCCCTCTCCGTCCTCGTCGTCCGGCGCCCGGTAACGGATCAGCCGGCCGATCGAGGGCAGGAAGTTCCGATAGGGATCCTCGGCATAGACCCGCGCCTCGATCGCCCAGCCGCCGAGCGTCACATCCCCCTGCCGGATCGCCAGCTTCTCGCCCGCGGCGACGCGGATCATTTGCTCGACCAGATCGATGCCTGTGACCATTTCGGTGACCGGATGCTCGACCTGGAGCCGGGTGTTCATCTCGAGGAAATAGAAGTTGCGGTGGCGGTCGACGATGAATTCGACCGTGCCCGCCGACCGGTACTTCACGGCCTCGGCCAGGGTGACCGCCTGCGCGCCCATGGCGGCCCGGGTCTCCTCGTCCAGGAACGGGCTCGGCGCCTCCTCGATCACCTTCTGGTGCCGGCGCTGGATCGAGCATTCGCGCTCGCCCAGGTGGATCGTGGTGCCCTGCCCGTCGGCCAGCACCTGGATCTCGATATGGCGCGGTTCCTCGATGAACTTCTCGATGAACACCCGGTCGTCGGCGAAGGAGGATTTCGCCTCGCTGGTCGCCGAGCGGAAGCCGTCCGCGACCTCGTCGTCGCCCCGGGCGATGCGCATGCCCTTGCCGCCGCCGCCGGCCGACGCCTTGATCATCACCGGATAGCCGATCTCACGGGCGATTTTGACGGCCTCGTCGGTGTCGGCGATCACGCCGATATGGCCGGGCACGGTCGAGACCCCGGCCTTGGCGGCCAGCTTCTTCGATTCGATCTTGTCGCCCATCGCCGCGATGGCCTCGATGTTCGGGCCGATGAAGGCGATACCGGCCTTGTCCAACGCCTTGGCGAAGGCCGCGTTCTCGGACAGGAAACCGTATCCCGGGTGAACCGCCTCGGCGCCGGTCGCCCGGCACGCCTCGAGGATCTTGTCGATCACCAGATAGGACTGGGCCGACGGCGCCGGACCGATGGCCACGGCCTCGTCGGCAAGGCGCACATGCAGCGCCTCGCGGTCGGCCTCGGAATAGACCGCGACGGTGGCGATGCCCATTTTCTTCGCCGTGCGGATGACGCGGCAGGCGATCTCGCCGCGGTTGGCGATCAGGATTTTCTTGAACAAACCCGCTTTACCCCCGGTATTGCTTGCTTCTTGGCCGCGCGCGCGGCGCTCTCTGTTTAGAGGGTTTTGTGGCCGAGGGAAACGGGGTGGCATTCCCGTGCCGGCAACCGGGGCGCCTGGCCGCGAACGCCCCGAAAAAGGGGAACGGCGGCCGGCTTCCGCCGACCGCCGTCAGATGGCGTCAAAACCGGCGACGCTCTTTAGCGCTGGTTCTGGTAGGACCGGTGGTTACGCCGGTTATGGTGGCGATACCGGGGGCTCCGGTAGCCCCGGTCCCAATGCCGGCCCCGCCAGTTGCGGCCCCGCCAGGAAGGGTGGCAGTGGCGGTTGAAGAACACCCGCGCGCCGTGGTTGCCCAGGACGAAGCCCAGGCGGTACTGCCGGCTGCAGTAGGCGCGGTTGCGATAGTAGTGCCGCACCGGCATCGCCTGTCCCGCGTTCGGGGACGGGACCGTCCGCTGGACGGTGTCCGGCTTGGCCACGCCCGGCGCGGCGGGAGTGGCGGCAGCGGCCGGAACCGC
>CAMYMQ010000145.1 GCA_947259335.1 uncultured Alphaproteobacteria bacterium
GGCGAGGCGGGGCCTCGGCCACGACTGGCGGCGGATCAGGCGCTCGCCGGGCTTGCCGGCCAGATCGCCCTGCGACCAGCATTGGGACGCGAGATCGCGTTCCCCGGCCGCGGCGGGCAGGCGGGGGCCGACGAGACCGAAAATTCCGAAAATCACGAACAGGCCGACTTGTGCCGACCGGAAACACGCCAGGGGCCGCATGCAAAGATCTCGTATCGTGTCACAGCCCCCGGGAGCCCGCAGTTCGCCCCAGATCGTCGGCGGAATCCAGAGAAATCGATCCGGCCCCGGAGGACCCGCTACGCGCCGACCTTGTGCCGCTCCGGCGCGCGCACATGCTCCGGGCGTACGCCGAGGCCGACCAGTCTGGCCGCCCGGCGCTTGAGCCAGCCCGACCGGGACACGATGCGGAAGATCAGGGGCGGGCGCGGGCGTTTCTGCTTCTCCGTCAGGATCGGCTTCACGATCCGGTTCTGGGCCATGACCTGGATGAACTGGGTCGCCTTGACCGGCCACAGCCGGCGCTTGCGCACTTTCGCCAGGTCGGCGTCGGTCAGCGTGCCGTCGGCCAGCGGGCCGGCCAGCAGGTTGGCGGCGGCGACCGCGTCCTGGATCGCCAGGTTGATGCCGACCCCGCCGACCGGCGACATGGCGTGGGCGCTGTCGCCGATCATCAGCAGGCCGGGCCGCGCCCAGCGGGACAGCCGGTCGATGGCGACCGTCAGCAGCTTGACGTCGTCCATGTCGGTCAGATCGTCGATACGGGGGGCGATCTGGGGCGCGGTGGCCGCCGCTTCGGCCCTGAACGCGTCGAGCCCGCGCGCCTTGACCGCCTCCGCCCCGCCCTTCGGGATGACGAAGGCGCACTGGTAGTAGTCGCCGCGGTCGATGGTGATCAGGATGTGGCCGGGGCCGGCGTTGAACAGCGGCTCGTCCTGGGTGCGGGCCTCGCGTGGCACGCGAAACCACAAGACGTCGATCGGCGCGCCGATGGACTCGACCTCGAAACCCGCCCGGTCGCGCACGGTCGAGCCGCGCCCGTCCGCGCCGATGGTGAGCCTGGCCGTCACCTCGAGCGGTCCGTCCGGCGTCTGTGCCCGCACCCCGGTCACCCGGCCGCCGCTCTCGATCAGGTCAGTGACCTCCGCCTCCATCGCGATCGAGAAGGTCGGCAGCCTTTTCGCCGCCCCCGTGACGAAGTCGAGGAAATGCCATTGCGGCATGAAGGCGATGAACTTGCAGGCGGCGTCGATCCGCGAAAAGTCGGTGATCTCGATCCGCTCGCCGGAGAAGACGCCCGCGAGCGTGGTCAGCTGCTGGTGCGGGCGCTCGAGGAAGGCGTCGAGCAGGCCCAGCTCCTTCATGACTTCAAGGGTCGAGGGATGGACCGTGTCGCCCCGGAAATCGCGCAGGAAATCGGCGTGCTTCTCGAGCACCAGGGTGGTGCAGCCCGCGCGGGCGAACAAAAGGCCGGCCATCACCCCCGCCGGCCCGCCGCCGACGACACAGCAATCGACTTCGCGGACGTTCGTCATCACCTTCCTCCGATGGGAGCCGGGAAGGATACACGCTTCCGTTGCGGCCCGTCACGGGGCCGCGCGTGGATGCAATAGAAAACAAGTGAACCGGGGGCGCCAATTCTTCGCGAATACGCGGAACAACTTGACATTCGGCCCGCGCGGCTCCATTTGACCAATAGAATTTCCCGTGATCGCGCGATTCGCCCCTCATTTCGGCGTTATTGTCGCGGGACATTTTTCCAAAAAAACCAGTCTCATCCAGGTGCGCGTGGATAAGAACGACACGGCCCGAGCCTGTCGCGCCTCGCGAGAATGCGGGCGTGCGCCTTCGCGCCGTCACAAGGACCAGATCATAGTGACCATAAATGCCTTCGCCGAGCTCGGACTGACCGAGCCGATCCTGCGCGCCCTCAAAGAGGCGCGTTACGAAACCCCGACCCCGATCCAGGCCCAGGCCATTCCGCTGCTGCTCGACGGCATGGACCTGCTCGGCATCGCCCAGACGGGCACCGGCAAGACGGCGGCCTTCTCGCTGCCGCTGCTCCACAACCTCAACGACGATAACGTCCAGGCCCAGCCCAAGGCGCCGCGGGCGCTGATCCTCGCGCCGACGCGCGAGCTCGCCCTGCAGATCGCCGACAGCGTGAAGACCTATGGCCGGTTCCTGAACCTGCGCCATGCGGTCGTCATGGGTGGCGTCGCCCAGGGGCCGCAGATCGCGGCGCTCCGGCGGGGCCTCGATATCCTGATCGCCACGCCGGGCCGTCTGCTCGACCACGTCAATCAGCGCACCGTCGACCTCAGCCAGTGCGAGTATCTGATCATCGATGAGGCCGACCGGATGCTCGACATGGGCTTCATCCGCGACGTGCGCAAGATCGTCGCCCGGATGCCGCAGGAGCGCCAGTCGCTGTTGTTCTCGGCGACCATGCCGTCCGAGATCGCCAAGCTCGCGGCGGAAATCCTGTACGAGCCGGAGCGGGTCGAGATCGCCGCCAAGACGGTCGCCGTCGACCGGGTCGAGCAGCAGGTCCATCACCTGCCGGCCGCCGCCAAGCGCGACGCGTTGACCAAGCTTCTGGCGGCTCCCGAGCTGTCCAAGGTGATCGTCTTCACCCGGACCAAGCGGGGCGCCGACCGGGTCGCCACCGGCCTGTCGCGGGACGGCATCTCCGCCGATGCCATCCACGGCAACAAGTCCCAAAACGCCCGCCAGAAGGCCCTGGAGAATTTCCGCAAGGGACGGGTCCGCGTCCTGGTCGCGACCGACATCGCGGCGCGCGGCATCGACGTCGACGACATCACCCATGTCATCAACTTCGAGCTGCCCCACGAGCCGGAGAGCTACGTCCATCGGATCGGCCGCACCGCGCGCGCCGGTGCCGCGGGCATTGCCATCTCCTTCTGCGATGGCGGCGAGCGCAAGCAGCTTCAGGCGATCGAGAAGCTGATCAAGATCCGGATCCCGGTCGTCGGCGATGCGCCCAGCGGGACCATCGTTCCGCTCGACGCCAAGCCCAATCGGGGCCCCCGCGGTGGCGCCCCGGCAGGCCGCAAGCGGCAGCGCCGCGCCCGGCCGGAC
>CAMYMQ010000146.1 GCA_947259335.1 uncultured Alphaproteobacteria bacterium
CAACAACGCGTCGGTGTTCGAGAACGACCGGATCGAGACCCTGACCCGGGACACCTGGGACGAGCACATGGCGGTCAACCTGCGCGCGCCCGCCGTGCTGACCCAGGCGATGGCCGCGGCGCTGCCCGGCGGGGCGTCCGGCGCCATCGTCAACATCGTCGATCAGCGGGTCCTCAACCTGACCCCCTATTTCCAGTCCTACACGATCAGCAAGGCGGCGCTGTGGACGCTGACCCAGACCACGGCGCTGGCGCTGGCGCCGCGCATCCGGGTCAACGCGGTCGGCCCCGGTCCGGTGCTGCCGAGCCCGCGCCAGACCCGGCAGCAGTTCGACGAGCAGGTCGCGAAGGTGCCGCTCAAGCGGCGCACCACGCCCGAGGACGTGGCGCGGACGGTTCGCTACATTCTGTCCATGGAGTCGATGACCGGACAGCTCATCATCCTGGACGGCGGCCAGCACCTGGGCTGGGCCCAGCCCGGCCAGGCCGAGCCCCCGGTGGAGTAGCCCCGCGATGGTCACACCCGTTCCCAGTTCATCCCCGTCCCAGACGATGGCCGACGAGGCCGGCGGCCTGTGTCACGTCTTCATCCGCGACCTGATCCTCGCGTGCAGCATCGGCGCCCACCGGCACGAACGCGATTCGGCCCAGCGGGTCCGGATCAACATGGATCTCGCCGTGATGGAGACGCCGCGCCAGCTCGACGACCGGCTCGACAATGTCTTCAGCTACGAGCATCTGGCCGACGGCGCCCGCGCCCTGGCCGCCGCCGGCCACATCAACCTGGTCGAGACCTTCGCCCAGCGGCTGGCCGATCTGTGCCTCGCCGATCACCGGGTGCGCCGCGCGCGAATCCGGGTCGAGAAGCTCGACGTCTACGCCGACGCCGCCGCGGTCGGGGTCGAGATCGAACGTGCAAATCCACGCACTCCGGGCTGAATTCTTCCCTAGGTCGCGGCGTTTTGGCCGAATTTTTGCACAATTAGCGGCTTGACATCCACGTTACGGTTAATTTTCCAAATATGGCAGTAATAAGACAAAAATCTTGGCGAGAAATGCTTGTGAATCAAATAGATACCAAATTTGCCTCATTTTTGGGCAGACCCGGCTAAGCACCTGAAAATACGTCGGTATGACCGTCGCTCCTGATTGTCTCCACAAGTTTGTCCACAGGAATGGTGGATTACGGTTAACCGTTTATTAGCCAATGGAAATTCAACCGCCCGCACCCCTGGCGGGCCCCGCCGGCGCCCGCCGAGGCAGGGCGGACACGGCAACCGTTGACCCGGTTGCCCCGGGGGCCGAAATTCCCGGGTGATGAGCAAACGACCATGACCGGCCACGACACCAAGGGCGACCCGATCGACATTGGCGAGGCCACCGGCGACGCGGCGGACGCGGCGCACCGGGGCACCTCGCTGGAAGCCGGGCTCGCCTATCTCAAGGACCAGCTCCGCCGGCTGCCGCAGACGCCGGGCGTCTACCGCATGCTCGACCGGCGCGGCGATGCCCTCTACGTCGGTAAGGCCAAGAACGTCCGCAAGCGGGTCACCTCCTACACCAACCCGTCGAAGCTGCCGGAGCGGCTCAGGCGCATGGTCGCCGAAACGGCGCTGCTCGAGGTCGTCTCGACCCATACAGAGGTCGAGGCGCTGCTGCTCGAGTCGAACCTCATCAAGCGGCTGCGCCCGCGCTTCAACATCCTGCTGCGCGACGACAAGTCGTTTCCCTATATCCACATCACGGCGGAGGACGGCTCGGCGCCGGAGGGCAGCCCCAAGCGCTGGGCGCGGATCATGAAGTACCGGGGCAGCCAGTCGGCGCCAGGCACCTATTACGGCCCCTTCGCCTCGGCCGGCGCGGTCAACCGGACGCTCAACGCGCTGGAGCGCGCCTTCCTGTTGCGCTCGTGTACCGACGGCACCTTCTCCAGCCGGACCCGGCCGTGCCTGCTGTTCCAGATCAAGCGGTGCAGCGCCCCCTGCGTGGGCCGGGTGAGCCACGGCGACTATGACGAACTGATCCGCCAGGCCAACGACTTCCTGTCGGGACGCAACCTCGACATCCAGCGCCAGTTCGCCGCCCGCATGGAGCAGGCGGCCGAGGAACTGGAGTATGAGACCGCCGCCTATTTCCGCGACCGCATCCAGGCGCTGGCCCACATCCAGACCCGCCAGGACATCAACCTGCCGGCCCTGGACGACGCCGACGTGATCGCCGCCTGGCACGAAGGCGAGAATACCTGCATCCAGGTGTTCTTCTTCAGAGCCGGCCGCAACTACGGCAACCGCGCCTACTATCCGCGCCACGACAGGAGCGCCGAGACGGGCGAAATCCTCGCCGCCTTCATCGGCCAGTTCTACGACAACAAGCCGCCGCCGCGGCAGGTGCTCGTCAGCGACGCCGTCCCCGATGGCGAGCTGATCGCCGAGGCGCTGTCATTGAAGGCCGAGCACGCGGTCACCCTCCACGCGCCCAAGCGCGGCGACAAGCGCAAGCTGATCGACCACGCGCTCCAGAACGCCAAGGAGGCCCTGGCCCGGCGCCAGGCCGAGAGCGCGTCCCAGCGCAAGCTGCTCGAAGGCGTTGCCGACGCCTTCGACCTGGAGACCACGCCCGAGCGGATCGAGGTCTACGACAACTCCCATGTCTCGGGGACCAACCCGGTCGGCGCGATGATCGTGGCCGGCCCCGACGGCTTCACCAAGAACGCCTACCGCAAGTTCAACATCAAGAGCACCGAGATCACCCCCGGCGACGACTACGGCATGATGCGGGAGGTGCTGACCCGCCGGTTCGCCCGGGCGTTGAAGGAGGACCCGGAACGCGACCGCGGCGCCTGGCCCGACCTTGTGCTGATCGACGGCGGCGCCGGGCAGCACCGCGCGACCGTGGAGACGCTGGCCGAGATGGGCATCGACGACGTGCCGGTGGTCGCCATCGCCAAGGGCCCCGACCGCAACGCCGGGCGCGAGGTCTTTCACCTCGGTCCGGGACGGACCCACAGCTTCGAGAAGGCCGACGCCGTCCTCTACTTCCTGCAGCGGCTGCGCGACGAGGCCCACCGCTTCGCCATCGGCGCCCACCGCACTCGGCGGTCGGCGGCCGCGGTCAAGTCGGCGCTCGACGAGATCAGCGGCATCGGCGCCAACCGCAAGCGGGCTCTGCTCCATCATTTCGGCTCGGTCCGCGAGATCGCCCGCGCCGGGCTGTCCGACCTTGAAGCGGTCGACGGAATCAGCAAGGCTGTCGCGCGGCGCATCTACGAGCATTTTCACGAGCAGGGCTGAGCCGCGGCCGCGCGCGGAACGGGGAACGGATGAACGGCACACGCGGCGCGCAAAGCGGCCTGACCAACCTGCCGAACCTGCTGACCATGGGGCGGGTCGCGCTCGTGCCGCTGCTGGTCGCGGCCTTCTACCTGCCCGCGCCGGCGACCTACTGGGTGTGCCTCGCCCTGTTCGCGCTGGCGAGCGCGACCGACTTCCTCGACGGCTGGCTCGCCCGGGCCCGCGACCAGATGACGGACTTCGGCCGCTTCCTAGACCCCATCGCCGACAAGATCCTGGTCGCCGCCGCCCTGGTCATGCTGGCCGCGAGCGGCCGGCTGGGCGAGCTCGGGGAAATCGCGGCGGTGATCATCCTGTGCCGCGAGTTCGTCATCGCCGGCCTGCGGGAGTTCCTGGCCGGCGACGACGTGGCCGTTCCCGTCAGCCGGCTCGCCAAGTGGAAGACGGCCGCGCAGATGATTGCGATCGGCTTCCTGCTGGTCGGACCCGGCGCGCCCGAGGCGGTGCCGGCGGTGGCGATCGGCGAGGGACTGCTGTGGCTCGCGGCCGCGCTGACGGTGATCACCGGCGCGGCCTATCTGCGGGCGGGGATCGCGCGCATCGCCGGGTCCGGCCCGGAAGCCTGACGGCTGGCGCCCGGCGGCTGACGCCCGGCCCTCTGAATGGGGCCTACTCCGGCTCCTTCTTCGGATCCGGCGGCGGCGCCGGGAAGGCCGCGCAATCGCCC
The DNA here is from genome assembly GCA_947259335.1 of uncultured Alphaproteobacteria bacterium. Taxonomy (GTDB): domain Bacteria; phylum Pseudomonadota; class Alphaproteobacteria; order Bin65; family Bin65; genus CAMYMQ01. The sequence goes on from CAMYMQ010000146.1 coordinate 4,017, forward strand.
TTCCTGCCGCCGAGCTGGCCGACCAGGGTCTGCGCGTCCCCGATGGTGAAACTGCCGGCGATCTGGATGCGGCCGTCGGCGATCCGCTCGCGGATGGTGGCGGTGAAGACCGGCTTGCCCGCGACCACGATCACCATCTTCCGCCCGATGGCCTTGCCGGTCAGGCCCGCGAGCCGGGCCGCGGCGGCGGTGTCCAGGCCGACCTGGACGATGACCTGGCGCAGGCGATCGTAGGACCAGCGCACGCAGGACAGCGAGTGCGGCGGAACCGCGAAGCCCTCCTTGCCGACCTCGAAGCGGAGATCGGCCGCGCGGGCCGGCAGGGCGGCGGCCGACAAGGCGGCGGCGAGAAGGGGGGCGAAGACGAGAGCGATGGCGAGCGGTCGCATGGCGCGGGTCTCCTCTGGCCGCGGCTCCGGGGCGGCGGCGTCCGACAGGCTGGCGCAAGGGTAGCAGACCCCGGCGCCGCGGTCGAAACCGATCCGCCCGGAACCGGCGGGCGGCCTTTCCCAAGCGTGCGGGGCCGCCGTATAGTCGCCCCATGAAGATTTTCGGAATCGTCGGCTGGAGCAACAGCGGCAAGACCAGCCTGCTCGTGCGGCTCATCCCCGCGCTGACCGGGGCGGGCCTGCGCGTGTCGACGATGAAGCACGCCCATCACGAGTTCGACGTCGACAGCCCCGGCAAGGACAGCTACCAGCACCGGGCGGCGGGCGCGACCGAGGTGATGATCAGCTCGGCCAAGCGCTGGGCCCTGATGCACGAGTTGCGCGACGACGCCGAGCCGAGCATCGAGGACCTGGTGCCGCACATGAGCCCGGTCGACCTGCTGCTGATCGAGGGCTTCAAGCATCACGCCCACGACAAGCTGGAAGTGTTCCGCCGCACGGTCGGCAAGTCGCTGCTGGCGGCGGCCGATCCCAATGTCGTCGCGGTGGCGAGCGACGGGCCCATGCCGGAGCTCGCCGACCTCACGCCACCGCGCCCGCTGATCGACCTGGACGACACCCCGGCCATCGCGCGCTTCATCATCGACCACTGCGGCCTGGCGAGCCGGTCCGACGCGGCGTGACCCCGCGCACGGGAAGGTAGGGGTCCCGACACCATGGCCCAGCTCTCCGACGACTGTTTCGCCCACGACCGGCGCCTGACCCCGCTGGACGAGGCGCTCGACCTGCTGCGCGACCGGCTGGTGGCGGTAACGCCGGTCGAGGCCGCGCCGCTGATCGATTGCGCCGGCCGCATCCTGGCCGAGGACATCGTTTCCGCCCGCGCCGTGCCGCCCCACGACAATTCCGCGGTCGACGGCTATGCCGTGTTCTTCGACGACCTCGCGCCCGACGGCGAGACCGACCTGCCGGTGGCCGGACGGCTGGCGGCGGGCGAGGCGCCGGCCGGAC